>CBFGTW010000186.1:0-7455 GCA_965651855.1 uncultured Verrucomicrobiales bacterium | reverse complement strand
AGGATGGAGCGACGCATCACGGGACGAGGGGGCTGGAGGAGATTCGGATCGGGCCTCACCTGCGTCGAGGTTTTCCGAGAGAGCCGCGCACCGGTCGACGCTGGTGGGGCGCGCGCTACAATCACCTGCTGCTCCAGTTGGAGTTCCCCCGCCCCGGGGCTCGTCCCCGCTCCGTCCGGGGGTGCCTCGCGCTGACCTGCCCAGGGAAAACCGGGAGCCGTCGTCAAGGCTGATGTGGCGATCTCCCGGCGCGGTCGAATCCCAGCCTCCCGTATTTGTTCACCGTTCCGGAAAAGAAGGTGGCGACGAATTCCGCGGCAGCGTTACTTTCCGCGGCCATGAAGCTATTGCTCGCGGACGACGACGTGATCCTGCACCGGGTGCTGACCCACAAGCTCGGCCGCGAAGGATTTTCCGTCCGCTCCGCCCACAACGGCCGGGAGGCGCTCGAGATGGCGGAGCGGGAAATGCCGGACCTCCTGATCCTCGACGGCATGATGCCCGAGCTCGATGGGTTTGCCGTGCTGCGCGAGTGGAAACAGCGGCCGGGTCTGAAGGAGGTCCCGGTGATCATGCTGACCGCGCGCAACCGCGAAAGCGACGTGGTGGGCGCGCTGGAGGAAGGTGCCGTGGATTACCTGACGAAGCCGTTCAGCCCGGCCGAGTTGGTGGCTCGGGTGCGGCGCGTGGCGCAGAACGGCACCAGCGACAAATGAAAGCGATCGCGTTTTCCCTGCTCCTGGCCACTCCCTTGGCGGCCTCTCCGTTCGTGCGCGGCTTGGAAGCGAAGGCCGCCGGCGATCTCCCGCGGGCGGCGCGAGAACTGGCGGCCGCCGTTTCCGCAGAGCCCAGGAATGCCGAAGCGTGGATGCACTACGGCACCGTGCTCGGCTGGCAGGAGCGCTTCGACGAGGCGCGCGCGGCGCTCGAGCGCGGACTGGCCGTGGCGCCGCGCGACTACGACCTGCGGCTCGCGCATGCGCGGGTGCTGGCTTGGCAGGGCGACCACGACACGGCGGAACGGGCGCTGGCCGCGCTGGCAGCCGAGTTTCCCGACAGCGAGGAGGTCAAGGTGATGCAAGGACGCGTGGCCGGCTGGCAGGGCCGTCGCGCGGTCGCGGAGCGCCACTACCGGGAGGTACTCGCGGCGAACCCGCGGCAGATCGACGCGCTCACCGGGATGGGCGATCTCGCCCGCGACCGCCGCCAGACCGCTGCGGCGCGGGATTTCTACCAGCAGGCGCTGGCAATCGATCCCTCGCCCGATGTGCGGGAGCGGCTGGAAAATTTGGACCAGCTCCGCCTGATGCGCTGGGACGGGGGTTTCACCTTCAGCACCTTCGACGGCTCCGGGCGGTCCGACTGGTGGAGCGTGTGGACCCAGCTCAGCCGCCAGACGGCCGCCGGCACGATCTGGGGCCGCGTCGAGCAGGGAGAGCGCTTCGATCGACAGGACACGCTGCTTGAAATCGGCCTCGAGCGGCCGCTGGGCGATCAAGCGTCGGTCCGCGTGTTCGGCGGCGGCGCTCCGGACGCGGATTGGGCGGCTCGCTGGTTCGCCGAGGGAAATCTCCGCTGGCAGCCGCAGGCGGAGCATTGGCCGACACTCGCGCTCGACCTGCGGCATTCCGACTTCGTTCCGCGCGGCGTGACGAACTTGCGCACGGGATTCGACTACGATTTCGCGCGCGGCTGGCGCGCCGGCCTGCGCTGGCTGCACCAGGAGTTCGAGGGCGGAGACCCGACCGACGGCTGGATCGCCACGCTCGAGCGCGACCACGGCAACGGCTGGTGGTGGCGCGTGGGAGCGGCCCGCGGGGCGGAATCGCTCACCGGCCAGACCGTGGCCGGTGGAGTGCTTGTTTCGCAGCTCTGGTTTGCCGGCGTGCGCGGCCCTCTCGGTGAAGACTGGGGCTGGCGCGCGGACTACGAATTCGAGGATGTGAAGGGCGGGGTGGACCGCCACGGCATCTCCGCCGGGGTTTTCCACAGCTTCTGACGATGGTCCTGCTGCACGTGATCTGGATGGTGGCCGCGGCGCTGCTCTCGCTCGCGCTGCTCCTGTGGATCGCTCTGCTGGTGGCCCACGCGCTGGGCGCGCGGCGCGACGCGCGACTGCGGAAGTTTTCCGACGACTGGCTCGATCGCCTGCTGCTCGTGCTCGATGGCGGTGACGACCCGTCGACCTTGCCACAACCGGCATCGCGCGACGAGATGGAGGCTGTGGTCGGTCTGCTGCGGGAGCTGGCCGAGCGCTTCCGCGGGTCGTTCCGCGTGCGGATGGTGGTCGTGCTCCAACAGATCGGCGCGGCGGATTTCGGCAAGAAGCTTCTGCGCTCCTGGAGCGCCGACAACCGCGTCCGCGGCGCGGCCTTGCTCGGCTGGTGCGGCGAGGACCGGCAAGCCGACGAGGCGCTCGACCGGGCGCTGGAGGATCGCGATCCGCGCGTGACGCTGGAGGCCGCGGCTTCCTTGGTGAAACGTCGCGCCGTCGACGACATCGAGCGGGTGCTGCGCAGCCTGTGCCGCACCCGCGCGGCGCACTCGCTCGTCGCCCGCGATCTCTTCCGCCAGTGGGCTACGGAGGAAACGTCCGACTGGTCGCAGCTGCTGCGCCGCGAGTGGCCCGAGCCTGCGTGGATCCTCCTGCTGGAAGCGGCCGGAGCCGCAGCACGGGCGGAGTGGACGCCGTGGGTCGCCGCCCGCGCTTCCCACCCCTCGCCCACCGTCGCCCGCACGGCCCTGAGGGCGCTGGAGACGATCGGAGATCCCGATGGCTCGGCCGCCGCCGCCGCCGCGTGCGGCTCGGATTTTCCGGTGGTCCGCCGGCAAGCGGCCGCCGCCCTCGGTTCGTGCGGCAGCCTGGCGGATGCCGGGCCGATCCTTGGAGAGCTGCTCGGCGACGCGGACTTCGAAGTCCGGCGCGCCGCGTTGGAAGCCCTGCTCCGGCTCGGGGGCAAACCGGCGCTCGTCGATCCGGACGGAGCGGATGCCTGGCAGCGCGAACTCTTCCGGGAGGCGGGGCTGCCGGTCCCGACGGCCGCATGACCGAGTGGCTCCGGGGCAGCGGTTTCACGTCCTTTGTCTGGACGGTCGGCGTCGCCATTCTCTCGCTGCAGGCGCTGCAGAACGGCATCTATCTGGTGCAGCTCGCCAAGGCGGTGCCGGAGTTTCTCCGCGCCCGACGCCGCGCCTCGCGCTTGAGGGAGTGGTGGCTGCTCACCTCCGAGGTCACTCCGCCGGTAACCATGCTGGTGCCGGGCTACAACGAGGAGGCGACGATCGTCGAGAGCGTGCGGTCGCTGCTCTCGCTCACCTACCCGGAGCTCGAGATCATCGTCGTGAACGACGGCTCGAAGGACCGCACCCTCGAGCGGCTGATCGAGGCCTTCGGACTTGAGCCGGTCGAGCGGGCGATGCCCCGCCGGGTCGACTACAAGCCGGTGCGCGGGATCTACGGCACCCCGCGGCTGCCCGGGCTGCTGGTGGTTGACAAGGAAAACGGAGGCAAGGCGGACGGCCTGAACGCTGCCCTCGACCTGGCGAAACATCCCCTCGTCTGCTCGGTGGACGCGGACTCGCTGCTGGACGCCGAATCGCTGCTGCGCGCCGTGCGGCCGTTCATCGACGAGCCGGAGGAAACCGGCGCTGTCGGCGGCACGATCCGCGTGGTCAACGGCTGCGACGTCCACGCCGGCCAAGTGCGCGAAGTGCGTGCGCCGCGGGGCTGGATCGAGCTTTTTCAGTCCGTCGAATACCTGCGCGCCTTCCTGCTGGCGCGCATGGCGTGGACGCGCAGCAAGACGGTCACCATCATCTCCGGCGCGTTCGGCATTTTCCGCCGCGAACGGCTGCTGGCGATGGGCGGATACGCGCACGGGACGGTGGGTGAAGACATGGAATTGATCGTCCGCATGCACCGCCACGCCCGCGAAAACAACGAGCCGCTGCGCGTCTGGCACGTGCCCGACCCGGTGTGCTGGACCGAGGCGCCGGCGGATTTGAAGATCCTCGCCCGCCAGCGGACGCGCTGGCAGCGGGGGCTGTGCGAGACGCTGTGGCGGCATCGCGCGATGCTCGGCTCGCCGCGCTACGGCTCGGTCGGCATGGCCTCGCTCCCGCAGTTCTTGTTCTTCGACGTCGTCAGCCCGGTGCTCGAGCTGATCGGCCTGATCCTCGTGCCGCTGTGCACGCTGGTCGGCATCCTGAGCGTGGAATTTTTCATCGCCTACTGCGCCGTGGTCTTCGGCTTCGGCGCGTGCCTGAGCCTCGGCTCCTTCGTGCTCGCCGAATTTTCGCTGCGCCGGCACGGCCGGGTGCGCGACATCTGGCGGCTCGGCCTCGGCGCGATCGTGGAGAACTTCGGCTACCGCCAGCTCAACAGCGCCTGGCGGGTGATGGGTATCTGGCAGTTCCTCAAGCGCAAGCAAGGCTGGGGCGACATGCAGCGCCGCGGCTTCGCCCCGCAGGCGAACCGCAGCTAGCCGACCCGCGCCGGAAAACGCCGCGCCACCTCGGCCCGGGTGGCCGCGAGGATCTCCGCCAGTCGCCCGGCCAGCCAGGCGCGCGCTTCCTCATCGTCCGGGTCCTGTTCGGCTTGGCGGAAGAGTGCGGCCAAGCGCGGAAACCCGATCGTGCCGCACGAGCCGACGCCACGGTGCGCCGCCCGCCGCCAGGCGACGTCGTCGCCCGCGGCCGCCGCGCCGTCCATTTCCGCGAGCCGCGCCGCCGCTTCGTCGAGCGCCTGTTGGAGAAGATCGGCATCTTCTTCGGGATCGCCCAGCGAACAGTCGCCGAACTGCACCGGATCGAAGAGCGCGCCGCCGGATTCTTCATCCGGTTCCGCGGGGATCGCCGGCACTTCGCCCGGAGCGAGCCAGCGACCGAGCGCGCGCCGCAGTTTCGCCAGGTCGAAAGGCTTTGCCAAATAGTCATCCATGCCGGCCTGGTAGCAGGCCTCGGCGTCGCCGGGCATGACATGGGCGGTCACCGCGATGATCGGCACGCGCTGGGACGAGGTTTCCGCCTCCCAGCCGCGGATCCGGCGGGTGGCTTCGAAGCCGTCAAACGTCGGAAGCTGGCAATCCATCAGGACGATGTCGAAATCCCCCGCCGCCCTGGCCTCCACGCCCTCCGGCCCGTCGGAACAGACCGCGACCCGCATCCCGAGCACCTCGAGCTGGCGGGTGAAGACGCGCTGGTTGATGGGGTTGTCCTCGACGAGCAGGACGTTTGCCGGTGACAGGATCACTTCGTCCGACGGATCCTCCGACGGGGTGGTGTCCTCGGCGAGCAGGTCGTAAAGATCGGACGGCCGGAACGGGAACCTCAGGCGCGCGTCGACGCCGGTCCGCGCGAGTTCTTCCGGCGGGATCGTCTCGTGCGGCTGGGCCAACAGGAAACACGGCGCGGAAGCGCGTTTCGCCCCATGCGAGATCAAGGCGGCGGCATCCCGCCAAGAGCCGCCGAGCGGCTGGCCGATCACGACCGCGCACAGGTCCGCGACGGGAGGAAGGTTCCGCATCAAATCCAGATCGTCCACCACCTCGACCTTCATCCCCCAGCCGAGCACGTGCTGTTCGATGGCCTGCGCCGTCTGCCGCCGGCCCTCGACCAACAGCAAGGTCCCGCCGCGGCACAACCGGCCGCTTTCGTCCTGCGCGTCCGCCGGATACAACCGGACGGTGAACCAGAAGGTCGCTCCCTCTCCCTCCCGGCTCTCGACTCCGAGGGTGCCCTCGAAGCGCTGGACGATCTCACGGCAGATGGCGAGCCCGAGGCCGGTGCCCGCATGGCGGCTGCTGAGTGCCGCGTTCACCTGGCTGAACGGCTCGAAAAGCCGTTCCTGTTCTGCTTCCGAAAGGCCCGGCCCCGTGTCTGCCACCCGGAAAGTCAGCACCGGGCGCTCGTGGTCGACCGTCCGGGACAGAACCTCCACCTGCACGCTTCCGCGGTCGGTGAACTTCACCGCGTTCCCGACCAAATTGATCAAGACCTGCCGCAGCCGCCTCGCATCGCCCCGCACCCGCCGCGGGACGTCCGGCGAGAGTCGATACGTCAACTCGAGACGCTTCCGTCCGGCAGCATCCGAGAACAACGCCAGAGTCTCGTCGAGAACCTCGCCGATGGACAGCTCCTCGCGCGCGAACTCCATCTTTCCCGCCTGGAGCTTCGAGAGATCGAGGATGTCGTTGATCAGGTCGAGCAATGCCTCGCCAGACGCGCGGATGGTTTCCACCAACTCCCGCTGGCCGCGGTCGAGCCGCCCGTCGTGGATCAACAGGTCCGCCGCCCCGAGCACCCCGTTCATCGGCGTCCGGATCTCGTGGCTCACCGAAGCGACAAAGCTCGAAGTCGCCTTCACCGAGTCAAGCGCACTATCGCGTGCTTCGGCCAAGCGCATCTGGTAGCGCAGGCTCAGCCGGCGGTTCCGGTTGGCGAGGAACAGTGACATCACCAGCACGGTCAGCGCGAGAATGGAACCTCCCGTGGCAAGCAGCAGCAGCCGGCTTGCCGCCGCTTGTGCCTCTGCCACCCGCTTGCCCAGTAGCCGGATCTCGGCCTCGCGGATCTCGCCCAACTGCCCTGCGATGACACCGGTGTTCCGAACACCCGCTGCCAGCCTTCCGTCGCGTTGCCCCTGCGTCAGTTGCCGCAGATCCCGGGCATTCCGCTCCAGCCCGAGCAGCCGGGTCTCGATCAGCTCATCCAGGGTGGCAACCCGCCGGGATTGCGTCGCATTGCCGGACATCAGTTCCCGCAACGTGCGGACATGTTCACGCGTGGAATGGATCAAGCGCCTGAATTCCCCGCCAAGAGGCGCGGACATCCCTTCACCCGCCAGCAGCATCGCCCGCTGGATGCTCTCCGCCTCGCGCAGGCTCGAGTTCAACCGCTCGATCTGCACCCGCACCTCGTGGCTGTGCTCCACCCACTCGTGATGACGGCGCAGCTCCCTGGTCTGCCAATACAGGATCCCGCACAGGGCTCCGATGATGGCGGTCACCAGGATCACGCTGAGCCGGAGAAAGCCGCCATCCGGAGAGTTCGCGCGCGCCACCACGGGAAGGACCGTAGTTCACCCGGACGGATAGTAAAGCCACGCCGAGTTTCCGACGACCCTTCCTGCCCCAGCCGGCCGTGCGACGACCGCCGGCATGTGCCAGGGGCCAGGCCGCGGACAGGCCGATCCGCGGGCACCGCGGGAGAGGCACGGCCATGCGGGCGGGCTCGTTCGGGATGCAGGCGTGATCGAGGGGGCTGGTGCGGGAGTGCCGCGCCACGGCCGGGGCAGATCACCGGCCGGTCACGGGCTTGGCTGATACAGCTGGGGAACTTCATTCCGGAGACGTTTCCACTTCCGGCGAACGTGCAGGCAAGAGATGCCCAACCATACCGGCAGGTAGCAGACGAGCACGAACCACAACGGGATCACGAAGGTGTCGACGTGGAATC
>CBFGTW010000185.1:0-7491 GCA_965651855.1 uncultured Verrucomicrobiales bacterium | reverse complement strand
GGAAAAACGAAACTTGGAAGTTCGGCGGGCATTCCCGACGCTGCGCGCATGCCGCAGGCCCACATCGACGTCCGCTACGTGGCCCAGCTCGCGCGCCTCGAACTGAGCGAGGACGAGCTGGCCGTCTTCCAGCCGCAGCTCGACGCCATCCTCGCCCACGTGGAGTCCCTCTCGCAGCTCGACGTGGAAGGCATCGAGCCGTTGGCCCACACCTCGCCGGTGTTCGACCGGATGCGCGACGACACGCCGCACGAAAGCCTCGCGCCGGAAGCCGTGCTGGCAAACGCGCCCGACCTGGCGCAGGGCCAGATCCGCGTGCCGAAAGTCGTCGCCGACGCCTGAGTTCCCTTTTCCTTTTCCGCCGCACCATGACCCTCGCCTCGCTCCGCCGGCAGCTGCTCGCCGGCGAAACCACGCCCGCCTCGATCCTGGAATCCCTCGCCGCCGACATCGCCGCGCGCGACGGCGCCACCGGGGCCTTCCTTTCCCATGACTTGGAATCCGCGCTCGCCGAAGCCGCGCGGGCGGACCTTTCCCTGCCACTCGGCGGCCTGCCGATCGCGATCAAGGACAACATCAACGTCTCCGGCCAGCCGTGCACCTGCGGCTCGAAGTTCCTCGCGGAGAACTACCGGTCGCCCTACGACGCCACGGTCATCCGCAAGCTGCGCGCGGCCGGCGCCATCCCCTTCGGGCGGACGAACCTCGACGAGTTCGCGATGGGCTCCGCGACGGAAAACTCGGCGCTCAAACTCACGCGCAACCCGCGCGCCCCGGAGCGCATCGCCGGCGGCTCGTCCGGCGGATCCGCCGCGGCGGTGGCGGACGGCACGGCGATCGCCGCGCTGGGCTCGGACACCGGCGGCTCGATCCGCCAGCCGGCGTCGCATTGCGGGGTGGTCGGCCTGAAGCCGAGCTACGGCCGGGTTTCCCGCTACGGCTTGGTGGCCTTCGCCTCGTCGCTCGACCAGATCGGCCCGCTGACGCGCACGGTCGAGGACGCGGCGATGTTGCTCCAGGCGACCGCCGGCTTCGACCCCCGGGACACGACCTGCCTCGACGAGCCGGTGCCGGACTATCTTGCCGAGCTGGAAGGCGGCGTGGCGGGAATGAAGCTCGGCCTGCCGAAGGAGTATTTCGGCGACGGCATCGATCCCGGCGTGCGCCGCCAGGTCGAGGCCGCCGCGCAGTCGCTGGCGGCCGCCGGAGCCGAGCTGGTCGAGATTTCCCTGCCGCACACGCGGCACGCCGTGGCGACCTATTACGTGGTCGCCTCGGCCGAGGCGTCGTCGAACCTGTCGCGCTTCGACGGCATCCGCTACGGCCACCGCGCCGAGAAGCCCGCCGACATCGCCGATCTCTACCAGAGGTCGCGCGAGGAGGGCTTCGGCGCGGAGGTGAAACGCCGGATCATCCTCGGCACCTACGTGCTCTCGTCCGGCTACTACGACGCCTACTACGGTCGGGCCCAGAAGGTCCGCTCGCTGATCCGGCGGGATTTCAACGACGCCTTCGGCAAGGTGGACGCCATCCTCTCGCCGGTCGCGCCCACCCCCGCGCGGCGGATCGGGACGTTCTCGGACGACCCGCTCCACGAGTATCTCTCCGACATTTTCACGATCGCGGCGAACCTTGCCGGCATCTGCGGGATCTCCGTCCCCTGCGGCACGGCGGACTTCGACGGCGGCACGAACCTCCCGGTAGGCCTGCAGGTCCTCGCGCCGGCGCTCGGGGAGGCGAAACTCCTGCGCGTCGCGCGCGCGGCCGAACGCGCACTCGCGCCGGAACCGGTCCCCGCGTGACAGAAGCCGGATCGCGCGGATCGTTCCAGCGCGGAAACTCCAGCACCCCACGATGGCACTCGAACCCCTCAAGGACGGCATCCGCTCGCAGGTGCGGATCGACTTTTACGGCAACGTCCACAAGCGCCTCCGCGGCACGGCGGCGGACGAACGCTACGCCACCGAGGTGGCCGTGCTGAAGGTGCTCGAGGAACGCGGCTGCCCGTACGTGCCGCGACTGCTCGAGGAACATCCGGAGGAAAACTACTTCGTCTCCACCAACTGCGGGAAGCCGGCCACCCAGATCTCGAAGGAGAAAGCGGACGCGCTTTACGCCGCCCTCGAGCGTGACTACGGAGTGCGGCACCTCGACGCCGAACCGCGGAACATCACCTACTCGGACAAGCTCGGGCGCTTCTGCATCATCGACTTCGAACTCGCCGAAATCCTCCCGCCGCCGCCCGGTCTGCTCGAAGCCGGGGAAACCGGAGAATGACGCCGCCGCCAAACCCGCGCCTCCCCCACCCGTGCCAGACGACGCCCCGATTTTTCACTGGGCATCCCGCAGCCACAGCGGCTCCCGCAAGCCGCGCAACGACGACTCGCTGATCGCCTTCGCCTCCGGCCCCGGCGGCGCGGAAACGCTCGCTCCGGCCGGCTCCCGCTCGATCGCCACCTGCGATTTGGTCTTCGCCGTTTCCGACGGCATGGGCGGCGGCAACGCCGGAGATCTCGCCTCCTCGCTCCTCCTCCAGCGGATGAGCGAGATCATTCCCGAGACCTTCAAGGCCGCCGCCGCCGGCTTCTTTCCCGATTGTCTGGCGCACCTCGAGGAGGCGCTCAAATCGGTGCACCAGCACATCAACGCCGCCGCCGAAGGGTGCGACGACAAACGCGGCATGGCGGCCACCCTCGCCCTCGCCTGGTTCACGCCGGAAAACCTCTACCTCGCCAATGCCGGCGATTCCCGCATCTACCGCTCCCGCGGCGGCATGCTCGAGCAACTCACCAAAGACCACACCGCCGCCTGGGGCCAGTGGAAGCGCGGCGAGATCAACGAAATCCAATACCGCACCCACCCCCGCCGCTCGGCCCTCTACGAGGTGATCGGCGGCGGGCACGAGCGCGTCTGCCCCCACTTCGCCGCCGTGCCTTACCAGCCCGGCGACCGCTTCCTCGTCTGCTCGGACGGCGTGATTGACGGCCTCTGGGAGCGCCACCTTTCCGACGCCCTCGCCGCCTGCCCCGACGACCCCTCCGCGACCCTCGACGCGCTGATGAAACGCGCCATCGACAACTCCGGGATCGACGATACAACGCTCATCGTCATCGCGGTCGCCGCCCCTGGGGAGGATTCCGCAGCATGACCCAAAACTCCTCCCGGCTGGCATGGCCGTTGCTTCACCCGCTCCCGTCGGCCGGATCCGGCAGGTGGCGGCGTGCCACCGGAGCCTGCCAGCACGGACGACGAAACCGCTAAACCACCGACAACCAAACCAACCATGGCCAAATACAAACTGGAATACATCTGGCTCGACGGCTACACCCCCGTTCCGAACCTCCGCGGCAAGACGCAGATCAAGGAGTTCAAGGATTTCCCGAAGCTCGAGGAACTGCCGATGTGGGGATTCGACGGCAGCTCCACCCAACAGGCCGAAGGCCGCAGCTCGGACTGCATGCTCAAGCCCGTCGCCGTTTATCCGGATTCCACCCGCCGCAACGGCGCGATCGTGATGTGCGAAGTGATGATGCCGGACGGCGTCACCCCGCATCCGTCCAACACCCGCGCGACGATCCTCGATGACGAAGGCGCCTGGTTTGGGTTCGAGCAGGAGTATTTCCTTTTTGAAGACGGCAAGCCGCTGGGCTTCCCGTCCGACGGCTTCCCCGGCCCGCAGGGCGAATACTACTGCGGCGTCGGCTACAAGAATGTGGGCGCCATCGCCCGCCAGATCGTGGAAGAGCACCTCGACATCTGCCTCGACGCCGGCATCAACCACGAAGGCATCAACGCCGAAGTGGCCAAGGGCCAGTGGGAATTCCAGATCTTCGGCAAGGGCTCGAAGACCGCCGCCGACCAGATCTGGGTCGCCCGCTACCTCCTGATGCGCGTTTGCGAGAAATACGGCGTGGACGTGGAATTCCACTGCAAGCCGATCCGCGGTGACTGGAACGGCTCCGGCATGCACGCCAACTTCTCGACCGAGTACATGCGCGAGAAGGGCGGCAAGGAATACTTCGAAGCGCTCATGGCCAAGTTCGCCGAATACCTCGAGGAGCACATCGCGGTCTACGGCCCGGACAACCACCTGCGCCTGACCGGTCTCCACGAGACCCAGTCGATCGACAAGTTCACCTACGGCCTCGCCGACCGCGGTTCCTCGGTCCGCGTGCCGCACAGCTTCATGAACAACGGCTACAAGGGTTACCTCGAAGACCGCCGTCCGAACTCCCAAGGTGATCCCTACCAGATCGCCTCGCGGATTCTCAAGACGATCTCGGAAGTCCCGACGCCCTGAGGCTCCGACTCCTCCTCCAGCCGCCTTCCCCCCCAGGGAAGGCGGCTTTTTTCATGGCAAGCTTCCGGATCTCGGCCGCCCGCGGGCTCGGGCGCGGCATGAGAAATCGGGAGCGCTCCTCAAGCGGCTGTGGCGAATCTCCCAGCTTGGCCGATAGTCAATCGAAATGAAGAATCAAGGCGGCCCGCTTCTGTCCCCGCCCGAGGATTCCGCGTCGCTCCTCGGAAAGGCTTTCGACGACGCTCCGATCGGGATCGCGCTGGTCGATCCCGCGGGCCGCTGGCTCCGTGTCAACCGCGCCCTCTGCGAGCTGACCGGTTACTCCCGGGAAGCGTTGTTGTCGCGAACCTATCAGGAGATCACCCACCCGGACGACCAAGCCGCCGATCATACGGCGGTGCGCCGCCTGATCGCGGGAGAAGCCCGCACCTATCAGGCCGAAAAGCGATACTTGGCGCCGGACGGGCGGCCTGTCCCGGTGCTGCTGGACGTGTCGCTCGTCCGCGACCGGAACGGGCGCCCCCACTGCTTTGTCTGTCACGTCCAGAACATCGCGGAACGGAAGCAGGCCGAGGAAGCGAAACGACTGCAAGAAGAACGCTACCGCCGGCAACGCGACGCCGCCCTCGATTTCGGAAGTGGAAGCTTCGATCCGCGCGATCTTGAACCGTCCATCCAGCAAGTCATCCAACTGACCGCCGAGGCACTCGGAGTGGCTCGGGCGAGTTTCTGGAGCTACTCGGAAGATCGGGCGGCAATCCACTGCGTCGACCTCTTCGAGTTGGAAACCCGCCGCCACAGCCACGGCCTGGAGCTGCGGGCGGAGGACTACCCCGCCTATTTCGAGGCTTTGGACCGCCGGGAGGTGATCCCGGCCCATGATGCCACCACCGATCCGCGCACCGCCGAATTCCGCGCCAGCTACCTCGTCCCCCATGGCATCGCTTCCATGCTCGACGTTCCGGTGAGTCCCGCCGCGGGACAGGGCGGCGTGCTCTGCCTCGAGCACACCGGCCCGGTCAGGCACTGGACGGGTGACGAGGAGGCTTTCGCGGTGGCGGCCGCGGCGCGACTCGCCCTGATGTTGGAAGCGGCCGAACGGCAACGCGTGGCGTCCGAGCTGAGCCGGACGTTGGCGCAACTCGAACAAATGCTGGCACACAGCCCGGCGGTGATTTTTCACCTCGAGGTCCGCGACACGGGACTGGTCCCGCTCGCCGTGAGCGACAATATCACCTCGCTGCTGGGGTATACGCCGGCGGAAGCGACTGCTCCCGGATGGTGGCTGGAGCACGTCCATCCTGCGGACCGGGAAGCGGCCATCGCGGGCATGGAGCGCCTGCTTGAGGGAGACGAGGCCGCCCGGCAATACCGGTTCCGACACAAGGACGGAAGCTACCGGTGGATCGAAGACAACGAGAGAGTCCTGAGGGACGGGGCGGGAAGGCCCGTCGAGACCGTTGGCATGTGGCTCGACATCACGGAACGCCGCCGCAGCGAGGAAGATCTCCATCGGCTGAACCGCGAGCTGATCGAGGTCTCGCGGCAGGCGGGAATGGCTGAAATCGCCACCAGCGTGCTCCACAATGTGGGCAACGTCCTCAACAGCGTGAACGTGGCCTCCTCCCTCCTGGCGGACCGGCTCCGGGACTCGAAGAGCGCGAGCTTGGGCAGGGTGGCCGGACTCCTCCGTGAGCATGAGCGGAACCTGGCGACGTTCCTCGGCGAAGACCCGGTGGGCCGGAAATTGCCCGACTTCCTCGGCCGCGTGGCGGAAGCGCTGGCGGCGGAACAGGCCGCGGCGCTCACGGAACTGCGCGGCATCCAGAAGAACATCGACCATATCAAAGACATCGTTTTCATGCAGCAGAACTTCGCGCGGGTCCGGGGGACGACGGAGTCGGTCGAGCTGGTCGAACTCGTGGAACAAAGCCTCCGTCTCAGCGAAACCTCGCTCGACCGCCACGGCGTCCAAGTGGAACGGGAGTACGCGGCGGTGCCGCTTCTGGCGCTCGACAAGCACCGCCTGTTGCAAATCCTCGTGAATCTGATCCGGAACGCCAAGGACGCCTGTCTGGCTTCGAACGCACACGACAAGCGGATGACGGTGCAGGTGAAGGGAACGCCGACATCCGTGCGCGTCACCGTCAGCGACAACGGCGTCGGCATTCCGCCGGAGAACCTCGACCGGATCTTCTCCCACGGCTTCACCACCAAAACCCATGGCCACGGATTCGGCCTCCACGCCAGCGCGCTGGGTGCCAAGGAACTCGGAGGTTGCCTTTCCGTCCACAGCGAAGGGGTCGGCAGGGGAGCCACCTTCACGCTCGAGCTGCCCATCAACCGGAGCTGACCGAGGATGCCACGAGCATCACCGATCGCCGAAGCGGCGTCGCCGCGACTCCGCGCGGTCCGGCGCTCGTTAACACGTGCCGGAGAGAAGCTGATTCCAGCCGATTCCAACTGGAGCCGCTGGTCGGATTCGAACCGACGACCTGCTCATTACGAATGAGCTGCTCTACCCCTGAGCTACAGCGGCGGGTCCCGCAGGCGGGCGAGCGAAGAAACCAGAGCCGACGACGGGCGGCAAGCGGGAAATTGCCCGGCGAATCGACCGCAGGAATCGCGGTGGCACCCCGCGCGGCTGCCACGGGAATGGAAGAATTTCCCACGAATTGGACGGAATCATACACAACTCGATGATGGACGACCAAGGCGGCGGCCGGTAGGAAGAGCGCTCCATGAGCCACTTCCCGGACATTCCGAAAATCACCTACCAGGGCCCGAAGTCGAAGGATCCGCTGTCCTTCAAGCACTACAACCCGGACGAGGTCGTCGAGGGCAAGACGATGCGCGAGCACCTGCGCTTCGGCGCGGCCTACTGGCACGTGATGCGCAATGAACTGGGCGACCCGTTCGGCAGCGGCACGGCGCTCATGCCATGGGACGATCGCTCCAACTCGGTGGACAACGCGAAGAAGCGCGCGGACGTGTTCTTCGAGTTCCTCGACAAGATCGACATCGATTACTACTGCTTCCACGACCGCGACATCGCGCCGGAACTCGAGGACTTCACCAAATCCACGGAAGCGCTGCGGGCCGTGGTCTCGCACCTCGGCGAATTGCAGAAGGCGCACGGCAAGAAGCTCCTCTGGGGCACCGCCTGCCTGTTCTCCCATCCGCGCTACGCG
>CBFGTW010000184.1:0-7502 GCA_965651855.1 uncultured Verrucomicrobiales bacterium | reverse complement strand
TCAAACGAGTGTTTCGTACAAGCGCGGTTTGGTACCAAAATGAGGGGGCCCTGCTCCCGAATCCTTGGCTGATTGCCCTAACTGGGGAGAGAAAGATCCGGGGTTGCTCCGCAACTTTGGGTTTTCGGCTAGAATTGAGGCCTCTCCCGGACGCGGCGCACGTTTATCATCAAATGATGTGTTATCTCAGGGCCTCCTCCCTCATGGCAGGCCAAAACGGCTTCTTCCACCTTGCGGTCATCTTCGGTGGACCGTTGGTGCTGGCGGAGATGCTCACCCCAGGATCCCACATGGAAGATCTCCTGAAAACTGCCCGGTGCTTCCAAATCCTCCGTGAGCGCCCAGAAATACGCGCCGTCGCGGAGTCTGACCACACGCAGCTTGGCGATCGCTTCGGCGAACTGCCCGAACATTTCCGGAGCCACCCTATAGTGAACCGTTATGACCACCGGCCCGGCGTCATCACCCGGCTCGGTGGCGAGACGATGCTCCGGCCAATGCAGAGAGGGCGTCAGATCGACTTCCATCGTCCGATTCACCGACAGAAGTTTCGAGAAGGAGAGGGTGAGAAGCAGTCCGCAGGAGGCCACCCACAATGCGAAGCCGGGATCGGAATGGACGGTCACCTGCCCCCAGACAAAGGCGCCGAACGCGAGAGAACCTTGCGTCACGATGAGATGGATGACCGGCCAGACCGCCACCCACGTGAGAAGGGCCATCTTCCATCGAGGTGGGATCGATTCTCCGGGATGGCGGAACCAAGCCTCAAGACCGGAGAGCTCGCGGTGAATGGCTTCACCTTCCGTCAAAGGAGCGATGTCTTTCAGCCATTGCCGGTACAGCGGGGACCGATAAAAGGCGTCCCTCTCCGCTTCGCTGGCAAAGCTGTGCAAGATCCCGTATTCAGCGGAGCTGGAACCGGGAGGAGGATGAAGGAAGTGCATGCCACGAGCGCCGGGTTCGGCGAGCGAGCGGCTGGAGAAATCCGTCAACAATCGCTCGAAATCCGCGAGATACCCGGAACGCACGCGCCGGGTAATGGCGATGTGGATGTCGTCGCTCATGGAAACGATGGGATGGTGGGATGGATTCGCTCTCCGGCGGAGAAGTCCCGGGCATGCACGATGGGATGGGACCGTCGGCATGCCTCCGAAGAGATTTTCAATGTGCCGCCCTCGAGGGCACCACTTGGGGAGATTGCGCCGACTGGGGCGCGTGATGCACCATCGTGTAGGCGTATTCCACGCCGACGCCATAGGCGCCGCCCTGGTTCTTGATGAGACCCATGAGCTTGTCGTAATGCTCGCGCTTCGCCCAATCGCGCTGCCATTCGAGCAGGGCGGGAATCGTCGTCACCCGCACCGCGCCGGCCTGCACCATGCGGGACAGCGAGGCTTCATGCGCGGCTTGGGAAGTCGCTCCGCAGCAATCCTCCACGACGTAAATGTTGTATCCGGCGCCCAGCATCTCGATGGTTGGCCAGGTCACGCAGACTTCGGTCCAGAGTCCGGTGATGATAATGTTTTTCCTGCCGGTCGCCTCGATGGCGGCGCGGAATTCCTTGGAGTCCCACGAATTCATGGACGTCCGTTCGATGACTTCCTGTCCGGGGAACACGTCGAGCAACTGCGGCCAAATGTAGCCGCTGAACGATTCGGTTTCCACCGAGGTCAGCACGGCTGGCACGTTGAACTCCTTGGCGACCTTCGCGAGAAGCGTGACGTTGTTGATCAGCGTGGCGCGATCGATGTTCGCGACGCCGAAGGTCATCTGCGGCTGGTGGTCGATGAAGACGACGACGCTGTCTTCGGCGGTGTAGAGTTGGTGGTAGGTATTCATGAGAAAATGGACGCGGGTCCACTCTCTTCATGGGGAATCGCGGCGGGGTGTGACTGGAAATCCACTCCGCCGAGCGAAATCGATGCATTTTCAGCCAGATCGCCCCGGCCTTCTCATTCCGCGCCCTGAATATCTCCGAGCCAGTGCCACTTTCCGGGCTCGGTCCGAAGCATGAGGCGCTGCGGAGCAGGCTGCCCGAGATCGGGAATGAAAAGCCAGAGCGGGCGGTTGGTTGAGCGGATTTCGGTGCCGGAAACGCCTCCGGTGCGGATGCGGCCGACCGTTTCGAAGTGATGGGTTTTTCCGGACGGCAGGACTTCCGTCCAGGTGCCGCCGTCGCGGGTCCAGACCCTCGGACCGGGATCGTCGCCCCGATAATCGTAAGTGAAGCGCGACGGACTGACTCCATCGGGGTCCGGTTCGGGTCCTTTCAACGCCAGAAACTCAGGATCGTCGTGGAGGCTTTCAAAGTGCGGATCCAGGCGGATTTGGGGGAGCCCATCACCGCCGAAGGCCATGGATCGCCTGAGGAATTCCAGCGCCTTGGAGCGGACCTGCGCCGATTGTCTTTCCCGCTCCAAGGATGTGAGATCCGGCGATTCGGCGATGAGTGGCAGCGCGCGGGCCATCACGATGGCGGCGCGCTGGAGACGCTCGGCATCGCGTGGGAAATGTTCGACAAGGCGGCTGGCGGATTCGACGGCGATGGCAACATCCCCGATTCGAATTGAGGCGTCGGCGGCACCCATGAGTGCCTGGCTGAGTCCGATCCGGAACTGAGGGTTTCCCGGTCGGGAGCCGAGAGCCTTGCGCTGAAACTCGGCGGCTTCGAGAAAATAGTTCCGCGCGGATTCCATGTCTCCCGCGTAGCGGCGGAGTTGGCCGAGGCCCTCGGCGGATTCGCCGGCGAAGAATCCGAATTCCGGATTCTCAGGGAATTCCACCGCCAACTTGCGGCGTGTCCGCAGGGCCGTGCTCAATGCGTCCTCAGCCTCATTGAAGCGGCCCATTCTCGCCAGCGTAGCTGCGGTGGTGTGCCAGGCGAGCGCGTAGGATCGACCTCGTGCCGGATCGTCCGGTCTCTCCTGCCAAAGCTTGCGATTCAGATCGATGGCGCGGGTGTGCAATTCCAGGGCTTCATCACGCTTGCCGTCTTCACGAAGATAATAGGCGAAGTTGTGAAGAGCGGTGGCGAGTGCCACCCGCATGCTGACGCTGGAATTCTCCGGCGCGGCCAGCGACTCGTAGACGACGAGCGCCTGGCGGTATGCCGCTTCGCCTTCGGCGGGGCGCTTTTCTTTATATAGCAGAATGGCATGGTTCGCGTGTGACTCCGCGAGAAGAAACCTCAGTTCATCGGAACCGGGGTCGTCCGCCCGCATTTCTTCAATCAGAAGAATCGTTTCATTCAGGATTCTCAGTCCATCATCGACACGGCCGGCTTGGGCGTAGGAGTGGGCGAGACTGGTAAGCAGGAATCCGAGATCTTCGCGGTACTGGGGATTCTCAGGGAAGTCACCTGCCAAGCCCTTGGCGAGATCGAGCGCTCGGCGGCTCCATTCCAGCGCCCCATCGACATCGCCCGCTTTCCTCGCGATCACCGCGAGGTTGTTCAGCCGCACCCTGAGGCCGCTGCGGTACTCGGGATTTTCGGGAAACCGGGCGACCAGCTCGCTCTCGATCTCGACCGCGTGCCGCAGCGCGGCCATGCTTTTCTGCGGCTCGCTCAAGTCCTGGTGGATCACCCCGAGGCGACCGAGAGCCCAGGCGCGATCGGCCAGCAATTGCGGATCATCGCCGCCAGATTCGGCAAGGACCTCGTAAAACGGCAGGGCGGATTCGAGCAATTCCTTGCGCAGTTGGGAAAAGCCGGCCTCGCGCAGCCGGCTGTTGTCGGTCACGCGATTGAGGTAGATTTCGACGGCCTCGCGGGCCCGGATCGATTGCGCTTCCGCCTTCTGGCGGTTCTTTTCGGCCAGTGCGGCGGATTCCCGCGCCTCGCCGGCTTGCCACAGGCTGACGGCGCTCGAGGCCGCCAGCATCAGCCCGACGATCGCCGCAACGATGACTCCGGTTCGGTTGCGGCGGACGAATTTCCAGAGCTGGTAGGTCCAGGTAGGGGCGGCGGCGCTGACCGGCTGTTGGGCAAGGTGGCGCTCGAGGTCCGCCGCGAGGGCGGTGGCGGTGTCATAGCGGCGGCACCGGTCCTTCTCCAGCGCCTTCATGACGACCCAGTCGAGATCGCCACGCAGGCTGCGGCGGAGGGCCGCGGCCTCGCGGTCGGACGATTGCACGCGGGTGCTGGGCTTCACCGGCTCCTCCGTGCGGATGCGGCGCAGCGTTTCATCGTAAAACTCCGCTTCGGCGAGCGGCGTGCTGCCGGTGAGCAGCTCGTAGAGGATCACGCCGAGCGAATAGATGTCGCTGCGGGTATCGACATCGGTCGCGCTGCCGGCCTGTTCCGGACTCATGTATTGAAGCGTGCCGACGACCGATCCCGCGCGCGTCTGGAGCAGGGCATCGTGGAAAATCGCTTCGTTGGGCGTGCCGAGCGCCTTGGCGATGCCGAAGTCGATGATCTTGGGCAGCGGCTTGCCGTCGATTTCGGTGACGAGGATGTTCGAGGGTTTGAGGTCGCGGTGCAGGATCGCCTTCTGGTGAGCATGCTGGACCGCGTGGCAAACGGCGATGAACAGGCACAAGCGCTCGCGCAGGGTGAGCTGGTGGGATTCGCAGTAGGTCGTGAGCGGGACGCCTTTCACCAGCTCCATGGCGAAGTAGGGCCTGCCATCGCCGCAGGTTCCGGCGTCGAGCACGGCGGCGATGTTCGGGTGATCCATCATCGCGAGCGCCTGGCTCTCGGCCTCGAAGCGAGCGATGATCTCGCAGCTGCCCATGCCGGGTTTGATCAGCTTGAGCGCGAGTTCGCGCCGGATCGGCTCGATCTGCTCGGCGCGCCAGACGACGCCGAACCCGCCCTCGCCCAGCGGCTCGATCAGACGGTAGCGGTCGATCACGGTCCCAGCCGTTTCATGCACGGCGGCGGCAGCCGTCCGCCGGTCGGCCGGGTCCAGCCCCAGATCGAACAACGCGGCAGCGGGCTTTTCCGGCATGTTGGCTTTGAAGCACGATCAGGTCCAGCAGGCGAACCGAAAATTGAGGTCCGCTTCAGAGATTCAGCGCCGCCTTGAGCGCCAGCAGTTCCTCGTCGATCTGCCCGGGAGTGGGTTCGTGGAGAGTCGCTTCAATGCGGCGTCGCAGGGTCTCGCGAAACCTCTGTCGGAGCCGGCTCACGGCCTTGCGGGCAGCGGTTTCCTGTATGCCCAGGATGGACGCCGCCGCAGGGTAGTCCGCCATGGATTCGGATGCTGGATTGAGAAACGGTTCGAGAACCTGGAATTGGGATGCCCGTCCCGAGGCGGTCTCGGCCGCCGAAAGCTCATCGAGAGTGCCTTGCAGCACCGAAAGCGCCCAATGTTGATCATAGAGTTCCACCGGCGTCAGACGCTCCGCGGGTTCGGCGAACTGGCGCTCCGCCGCATCCACATCCAGCGGGACATGAATCCGGCCGCCGCCGCGTTTCAAAGCTCGTCCCCGCTCGCGCACATCGCCCATGTAGCGCTGGAACGCGGTCAGCAAAAAGGTCCGCAGCCGACCCAATTCCGGATCGGCCGCCGAAAACAAGTCGCGCTCGAGCAAGTAGCCAAAAAAACCCTGGGTCAGGTCCTCCGCGTCGTGGCTGCTGTGCCCCGAACGCCTGCTGAAGGCATAAAGGGGCAGCCAATACTCGAGGCAAAGCCTGCCAAGCGCTTCTTCACGGCTTTGCGGATTTTCCTCCTGAAACACCTGCATCACCACCGTCCAGCGAGTGGCGGGAAAACCGGAAGTGCGCGTGGCGTTCATGGCAAAACGTCGGCACCTGTCCCGGCGCCGCCCCCGAGTTGTAGCCAGAAGCTGAAAAACTGCCACGCGGAAAAGAACCGGGGGAAACCGGAAGTCACACCTCGTTCGCCGTCGCGTTCAATACAACGCCACTTCGGCGGTAGGGCTGGGGAGCTTGTTTTGGAGCAGATGAAAAGGATGCGCTTCTAGGACATCGTCGAGCTGGCACGTCGCCTCTGGAGCGACAGGATCTTCAATCGCGATCTTTGGTGGTAACTCGCGAAGGAGCTGTCGGTGGAAGGATCTGCCCGGACGACTCAATCCCGTTCCGTATTCCGCCCGGAAGTGGAGCGCCCCAGCGATAGGTGCCGACGTGAAAAAGAGGAACGACGGACGCCTCATTGAAGCTTCGCCTTGAGCCGGACGAAGCGCTTGGTTGGGGTGGATGGCAGGGTGATGGTAATCGTTTGGCGGCCGTTGGAATCCGGGGTGCCGAGGGTGACCCCGGGCGGGGCGGAGGTAGGGCCGATCTCGACGCTTGTCCAGTTCGTCAGGTCACAGCTGTACTCGTATGCGAGGATGCTGTCGTCAGTGGATGAGGCGTTCCGGATGAATGTCAGGCTGCCCGACCGGGTTTCACGGGAAACCGCCACACCGGGTAGCGAGCCGGGGTCCGGCTGCGTCGGCTGGCCGCCGAGGATGTATTCGAGGAGGTTTGGGATCGAATCGCCGTCGGGATCGGCGCTGGTCAGCTTGTCGGCTCCGATGAGGGAGGGGGCGGTGTCGGCCAGCCATGTGGCGTAGGTGCTTCCCTTCGAGACCAAAAACAGGCTGTTGGAAGTGCCGGCGGAAATACTGGTGGCACCGGTGACTGGCGCGCCTGCGGGCGTGAGGTTCAGTTGGATGGGGTAATCGCTTTTGGCGATGCCGCCGCTTCCGAGTTGCCCGTATGAGTTTCCGCCCGTGATCCAAACCGTGCCGTCGGTCTTGACGAAGGCGGTGTGCGCCTCGTTGGGAAACCTGAAGTGGACCCCGCAAACGGGGCCAGGGACTTCCGGACCATCACCGCGGACAACGGCTGTGAATTCCACGGCTACGAGGATATCGAGCTGAGCCATGGAGCGCATTTCTACTTCGCGCCACATCATTCCTGGGAGCGAGGGAGCAACGAGAACGCGAACGGGCTGATCCGACAATATCTTCCAAAAGGAACGTGCATGGCGAACCTGACCCAGGGCGACTGCGACCGGATCGCCGACAAGCTCAACGCACGCCCCCGAAAACGCCACAACTACCGCACTCCAAAGGAACTATTCACTCAGTTTCTTCTGTTGCACTTCGCTCTTGAACCTGAGCCCGTGGTTCTTCCTGTGCTCGATTCCGAGCGAGCAATCACTGGGGCGAAAACATCGCGGCCACCCCCGCGATGGCAGATGCTTCCCCTCATATTCCCTCCAAGAGCGCGCTTGGGGGTAAATTCTGTGTGCACCGCATGGGAGAAGCCCAATCATGCAAAGAATGGTACCAGTGATGCGTGCGGTAGCCCAGCCCATGACTAGCATGCAGGCAAGGGTGATTCCACCGGAGAGAACCCCGGCATCAATCCTGAAAAAATTGATCAAGAACCCACCCATCAAAAAGCCACCAACCAGCGTTGGTAATGCTACGAGTGGTATCGCAAGCAATTGAGAAATGTAGTATTTGCCGGTTGTGTTCATCCTCAGCAGATTGAGGTAGGGACGCCAGTCGCCTGACGCCCCCCTCGCAGATCCCGGCATGCG
>CBFGTW010000183.1:0-7708 GCA_965651855.1 uncultured Verrucomicrobiales bacterium | reverse complement strand
ACAGGAAATCGGGTATTCGACGCTCTGGCCGGACAGACGAAAGCGGCGGCCCAGGAAAGGGTCGCCGCTTTCAAGGAAGCGCTGTTCCGCGTCACCCGCGGCGGCGGCGCAGGAGGCCGAGTAAGCCAAGGCCGCCGAGGAGCGCGACGGCGGGCTCGGGAATGATGACCAAGTTATCGAGGCTGCCGAGCGTTCCGGCGGCGCGGACGTCCGTGTAGATCCCCACGGCGGAACCGTTGACCGCGGCGTCGAGGCCGTCGCGGTCCGAGACGACGACGCGGGTGCCGTCCGTGAGGTAGTATCCGAGTTCGTAGGAGCTTGCGGCATCGCGGAGGATGAAAAGCCGGTCGAAAGTTCCGGTGGTGGCACCTCCAGCCAAGGCCAGCTCGGAGGAGCCGTTGAACCCGCGCGAGTAGACCGTCGCATTGTCCCTGGCGTAGACGTTCACGTAGTTGGCGCGGGCTCCGGTCGTCGGCACGGCGCCGACGAAGAGCCCGATGTCCTGCGAAGCTCCGGTGTGGTTGACGTTGACCTGGAGCTCCTGGCCGATGTCCAGCGTCACGCCGCTGTAGTAGGAGGCGGCCTGCTCGATCCCGTCGAAGGCGCTCGTCACGTAGCTGAGCACGCCGCCGCTGGTGGACCACGTGGCGGTGTTGCTTGCGCCGCTGTTCACGTCGAGGATCACGACGGTCGTGGCGGAAAACGCGCCACTGAAGTCATCGATCAGGGTGGCCGCATGCGAGGTGGCGACCGAGATGGCGCAGAGCGACGCGGCGGCCGAGGCGATTTTCAGGTGTTTTTTCATCATCTTCATGGTGTTTCGGCTCAATGGTGGGAATAGCCCACCTGCCGGCCGGAGAAGAAAGACCTCCAGCCAAGCGTTCAGCTTGTAGGAGCCGCCTCCCAGCCGAAACAAGGGCAAAGCCCCCCTCCCCCACCAATCGGGAGGGCGGCATTCCGCGGCGGGACAGCTTCGGGCTCAGCGGCTTCCAGACCCCGGGGTTCCGCTCACCGGGACGCCGCCTTCTCGATCTCGGCGACGATGTCCTCCACCGGCGCGAGGCGGCCGATGCCTTCGTAGCCGCAGGCGAGATCGCCCTCCGCGGGACCGACGAAGCCGCAGCCGTCCGCCGCGAGGCGCTCGATGTTCCGCTGCGTGGCAGGGTGCTGCCACATCTTGCCGTTCATCGCCGGCGCGAGCAGCACCGGCGTGGCCCGCGGCAGGGCGAGATAGATCGAGGAGAGGGAATCCGGCGCGAGGCCGTTGGCGAAGTTCCCCAAGGCATCGGCCGACGCGGGGGCGACGACGAAGATGTCCGCCGAGTCCGCGAGCTGGATGTGGCCGGGTTTCCACGACTGCTTCTCGTCCTCGAGCGACATGAGGACCGGCTGGCGCGTCAGCGTCTGGAGCGTGAGCGGGGTGATGAACTCGGCGGCGGCGCGGGTCATCACCGCGTGGACCTGATGGCCGCGCTTGACGAGCTGCGAGGCGAGGTCCGCGGCCTTGTAGGCGGCGATCGAGCCGGTGATGCCGAGGACGACGTTCATGCGCCGAGGGTGGCTCCGCCGACGGCGGGACTCAACTCCGGAGAAGGCAGCACGACGCGCGAGACCCGCAACCGCTCGGCCACGAGCAAGGCCTTGAAGCGGGCGAAATCTTCGTCGCGTGTGGTCGAGACGAGTCGGTAGCGGTAGGCCGGCCAGTGCCGGATTTCCTCGAGCGCGTTTTTCATCCGCAGCTCGATGGTTTCGCTGGAATCGGTGGCGCGGCCGACGAGGCGGGCCCGGAGCTCCTCCTCGTTCGGCAGCATCACGAAAAGATCGGTGAAGGCCCGCTGGATCGCCGGATCCTGGCAGGCGCGGACTTGGGCGGCACCCTGCACGTCGATGTCCATCACGACGTCGGTGCCGCTTTCGAGGAAGCCGACGACCTCCGAGCGCAGCGTGCCGTAGAGGTTCCCGTGGACGCGGGCGTGTTCCAGGAACTCGCCGGCGGCGAGGCGGCGCTCGAAGTCCTCGCGGCTGAGAAAATGGTAGTCCACTCCGTCGCGCTCCCCTGCCCGCGGGCCGCGGGTCGTGCAGGAGATCGAGTAGTGCGCCTCGTTTTCGCCGGCGAGGCGCTTGCAAAGCGTGGTTTTCCCGGACCCGGATGGGCCGGAGACAACGAGAAGAACGCCGGTGCGGACGGGCATGCGGGCGGACTTTGGCCGCTCGGGGCGCGGAGGTGAACCGGAAATTGCGGACGGTTTTCGCATCGCCACCGGCCGCCGCGTCTGCTAGAGGGGATGGCCATGGAACAACCGCCTGCACCACCGCCCGCGCCCGCTGAAAAGAAGAAAGGCCTGCCGCCGCTCGCCTGGGCCGGGATCGGCTGCGGCACCTTGGTGCTGGTCGCGATCGTCGTGGCCCTCGTCCTGCTGATCGGCTGGTGCCGGCGGACGGTGGACGAATTCCAGGAAAACCCTGAGCGCGCCACGGCCCGGATGGTGGTGAAAATGAACCCGGAGCTGGAAATGGTGCGCGAGGACGAGGCGGCCGGAACGATCACCGTGCGGACGAAAGACGGCGAGGAAATGACGCTCGGCTACGCGGACATCGCCGAAGGCCGGATCACGTTCACCGACGCCGACGGCAACGTCGCCGGCACGATCGGCATCGACGAGGTGCCGGCGTGGGTGCCCCGGGTTCCTGGACTCGATGAGACGGTGCTCGCCGGCCAGTCCGTCGAAAACGGGAAGACCACCGGCTTCTACGCCGGAACGAGCACCGCCGGAGCGGAGGAAATCGAGCGCGCGTTCCTCGACGAGGCGCAAACCGGCGGATTCAGCACGACCACTTCCAACACCGTGACGCTCAATGACGTGGTGCACCGCACCGTCAATATTTCCGGCGGCGGTCGCGAGTTGACGCTCTCCATCAGCGGCAAGGAGGGGGAACCGCTCCAGGTGCGGGTCGGCTACAACGACACGCCCTGACCGATCACTTCCCGAGAATCCCCTCGAGGACCCCCCGCGCGCCGCGGATCACCTCGCCCGCCTCGTCCACCTCACGGAGAATGTCGTTCGCCTTGTCGAGCGCCTCCACGCCCTTTTCCAAGGCGCGCACACCCTTGCGCACCGTCTCGGAGGAGTCCTCGCCGACGACGGTGCGGGTGAACTTCAGGACGCGCTGGCCGGTCTCCGGGAGAAACTCGAACATCCGCGCCCCGGCGGCGTCCACGAGCCGGTCGGTCAGGTCTTCCTCGGGATCATCGATCGTGCCGGTGAGGCGCAGCGGAGCCCACAGCAGGCCCCGCTCGCCCGGCAGGAAAACATCGGTCTCCGCACCCGGGATCGAGGCAAGCGTGCCCGGCGCGACGCCGAGCCGGAACGTGCCGTCGAGAGATTCGCCGCGAAGGGCCAGCGTCCCTTCGATGCGGGCCAAGCCTTCGCTGGAGATGACGAGATTCCGCAGGATCACCTCCCCGCGGCGCCATTCCCAGTCGGTGCGCGCCTCGTGGAGCGGCATGGTGCGGAACCGCGTGGTGTCCGCATAGGCCGCCAGCGCGTCGAGGATCGGCAGGGCCGTGAGCACGCCGTCGCGGAGCAAGAGCGAGCCGGAGGCGGTGGTCGCCCCGCCATGGTTGTGGACGACGAAGGTGGAGGACAGCTCGCCGGAAAGGCGCTGCGCCCAGTTTTCGTCGAGCAGGTGATCGCAGGCAATACCACGGGCGTGGCCTTCGAAGGCAAAGGTGCCGTCGCGAATGTTCCACTCGCCGGTGGCATCCGCCCGACCGTCGTCCCAAAAGCGCACGGTCCCGTCGCTGAGGAAAATCGAGCCGTCCTGATGGCGGGCGCGAATGCGTTCGACACCGAAGACAGGCAGCCGCGGCCACGGCAGCCGCACGCTGCCGCCGGAAATCTCCGCTTGGTAGGCGTCGCGGCCCGCCGCGGCGGAAACCTCCACGCGCAGCCCCTCCGCCCGCGCTTCGCCATCGTCGAAAACGCCGGTGGCAGCCAGTTCGCGCACCGTCAGATCGCGCACCTCCACGCGGTCCGGCAGCCAGCCGCGCTTCTCCGCCTTCTCCACCTCGCGCTCCTGCTCGGGCGGCGCCGGCGGGGCCTCTTCCGGGCGCTCGCGCGCATCCACGGCCAAGGCGAGGCGGCTCACGCGCGCGCCGTGCAGGATCCACGCGCCACGCTTTACGCCGCCGAGGTCGACCTCCGTGTAAATGCCGTCGGCGCGGACTTGGGCCAGCATTCCCTCGCCCTCCGCCTCGAAAGCCGCGGTATCCACCGCCAAGCCCTCCCAGCGGAACGGGGAAAACTCGCCGCGCACCCCCGCGGCCTCGCTCACCTGGGCGGAGAGAAACAGCCGGAAGCCGTCGCTGTGCAGGTAATTCCGCAACAAGGCGTATCCCGCGGCCAGCCCGAGCACCACGACGACGCCGAGGAACAACAGGAGGCGGCCGATCCAGCCGCGCTTCCCCTTCCCCCGTCGCCTTCTCGACCTGCGGCTCATGCCCGGACGCTAGCGGACCCGCTCCGCGGGGCAAGCTCATGGCTCACGCCGCCAACGTCACGCTCGCATCCCGGCTCCGGCGGACGCGGATAATGCGCTTCCATAGGAAAACCGCGGACGCCGCGCAGAGGATGGAGATTCCCAGGAACAGGAAAAACGCGACTGCCGGCGCCAGCGCGATCATTCCGAGCCCGCCCAAGACCAAGCCATCTTCGGTCACACTGGCCACGGAGTTCGAGACCGGCTCGGGCGAAAGATTGAGAAACGCCCGGACGCCGGCCTTCGTCCCGTGGGTGGCCAGACCCGCGCCTCCGGCCAGCAGCCCGCCGACAGTCAGCGCCACGGTGTCCATTTCCCCCAGTGCCGCCACCGCCAGCAACACGGCTCCGGCCGGCCGGACGATCGTGTGGACCACATCCCACATCGAGTCGATCCACGGCACTTTGTCCGCGGCGAATTCCACCACGAAAAGCACGCCGGCCACGCCGATGATCCACGGATTTCCGAGCTCCGCGAGGTGCTGGTACGCGCCGGAAAGCTCGACCCAGCCGAAGCGGATCGCGATACCGGCGACGAGCACCGTGAGGTAGAGGTTCACGCCCGCCAGCGTCGCGAGCCCGAGCGCCACGCCGAGTTGATCGATCAGGTTCATGGCCCGGCACGATGGCACTTTCACCCGGGCCGATCCATTGGAAAAGCGGCCAACTCTTCCCCTTGATCCCGGACTCCCCAGCGGGAAACCATGCCTCTCAAGTCATGGCCTCCCCATCCGCCACTCTCCCGCAGCACTGCCCGGCATGCGGTGCCCCGCTGCTTCCAAGCGACCGGATGCAGGTGGAGAAAACGAAGTGGGGTCGACGCCTCGAACGGGCGGTGTTCCCGGTCACCATGGTTTGGCTCGTCCTGCTGGCCATTGCCGCCGCCTGGGTGGCGAATCTCCCGATTCCGGAGAACCGGGGGCTCGAGCGTGGGATCGGCTGGATGATCGTGGGCCTGCCGTTGTTGCCGGGCCTCATCCTCACGATCCTGAGCTGGTTCTTCCGCAGCGTCCGCGTCTGCCGGTGCCGCAACTGCGGACACCGGCACGAGGTGCCACTGCGGAAGCCCGAGGAAGCCGCGCCCGGCTAGCCCATTCAGAGATACTTGTCGGTCACCGCGCCTTCGCTGGCGCTGGCGACAAGCTTGGCGTATTTCGCCAACACGCCCTTGGTGTAGCGCGGCTCGGGTTGCGTCCAGTTGGCCTTGCGGGCGGCGATTTCCTCTTCGGTGAGGCCGACGTCGATGCGGTTGTTCACCGCGTCGATCGTGATGGTGTCGCCGTCCTGCAAGATGCCGATGGTACCGCCGACGAACGCTTCCGGCGTGATGTGCCCGACGACGAAACCGTGGCTGCCGCCGGAAAAGCGGCCGTCGGTGATGAGCGCGACGTCTTTCCCGAGGCCGAGGCCCATGATCGCGGCGGTGGGCCCGAGCATCTCGCGCATGCCGGGACCGCCGCGCGGACCTTCCATGCGGATGACGATCACGTCGCCCTTCTGGATCTTGCGCTCGAGGATGGCGTGCATCGCGGCATCCTCGGAGTCGAAGACGCGGGCCTTGCCGTTGAAGACCTCGCCTTCCTTGCCGGTGATCTTGGCCACGGCTCCGCCAGCGGCGAGGTTGCCGTAGAGGATGCGCAGGTGGCTGTCTTTCTTGATCGGGTTGTCGAGCGGACGGATGATCTCCTGGCCTTCGGGGTAGGGCTTCGCGAGTTTTTCCAAGTTCTCGCGCATGGTGCGCCCGGTGACGGTCATGCAGTCGCCATGCAGCAGCCCGGCATCGAGCAGCATCTTCATGAGCGGCACGGTGCCGCCGATGCGGACGAGGTCGGCCATCGCGAATTTCCCGGACGGCTTGAGGTCGGCGAGCACCGGCACGCGTTTCCCGATGCGGTCGAAATCGTCGATGGTGATATCCACGCCCGCGGCCTGGGCCATGGCGGGGATGTGGAGGCAGGCGTTGGTCGAGCCACCGAGCGCGATGAGCACGGTGATGGCGTTTTCGAACGCCTCCTTGGTCATGATGTCGCGCGGACGGATGCCGAGGTGGATCAGGTTGAGAACCGCGGCGCCGGCGTCGAAGCAATCGCGCATCTTGTCTTCGGAGATCGCCGATTGGGCCGAGCTGTTCGGCAACGACATGCCGAGGGCCTCGATGGCGCTGGCCATAGTGTTCGCGGTGTACATCCCGCCGCAGGACCCCGGGCCGGGGATGGCGCAGGATTCGACCGTTTCGAGATCCTCGTCGCTGAACTCGCCGCCCGCGTGCTTGCCCACGGCCTCGAACACCGAAACGATGTCGAGGTCCTTCTTCTCGCCCTTGATGGTGGCGCAGCCGGGCAGGATCGTCCCGCCGTAGACGAACACCGCGGGCCGGTTCATCCGCGCCATGGTCATCACGCAGGCGGGCATGTTCTTGTCGCAGCCGCCAATGGCCACGAAGCCGTCCATGCCTTGGCAGCCGACCACCGTTTCGATCGAGTCGGCGATCACCTCGCGGGAAACGAGCGAGTATTTCATCCCCTCGGTGCCCATCGAGATGCCGTCGGAGATGGTGATGGTGTTGAAAACGATCGCCTTGCCGCCGGCCGCGTTCACGCCGTTGGCGGACTCGCGCGCGAGCTTGTCGATGTGGACGTTGCACGGCGTGACCTCGCTCCAGGTGGAGGCGACGCCAATCTGCGGCTTCGCGAAATCCTCCTTCTCGAAACCAACGGCATACAGCATCGCGCGGCTGGGGGCGCGGTCGGGGCCGTCGAGCATCTGGCTGGAAAACGGGCGCGTCTCGTTCATGGGCGGCGGAGCATTCCGCGGCGGCCCCCGGAGCGTCAAGGCTGCGTCCGCGCCGCCGGCCGCATTGACGCCGGCGTTTCATCACAATAGTGTGATGCCATGAAGACGGCGACGGTGCGCGACTTGCGCTACGACTTTCCCAAAATCGAGGCTTGGCTCGCCGGCGGCGAGGAAGTGCTCATCACCAAGCACTCGAAGCCGGTGGCAAAGCTCTCCGGCGCGACGACGGCGGAGGAAGCGAAGCTTCCGCCACTGCCGGATTTCGAAGCGCGCCGCAAACGGACTTGGGGCGACCGCGTGTTCACGCAGGAGGAAGTGGATGACGGTGGCGGCTTACTGGATCACCAATCCGGACAACACCTTCGTCGACAACGTGG
>CBFGTW010000182.1:0-7930 GCA_965651855.1 uncultured Verrucomicrobiales bacterium | reverse complement strand
GACGTTCGGCGAGATACCGCCTGCGTCCAGAATGGCATAGTGGATGCGGTAATCGGACGGCATGTGCTCTCGCATGTAGTTCACGCCGACGTTCATCAATTCGACAGCATCAAGTGCACTTCGTCCGAGTTCGGGTACTGCGGCGGCGTGCGCCGCGCGACCAAAGAACTCGAAGTCGATCCGGCAGTTGGCCAGCGACGTCTCCCGCTGGACGCCTGCGAAATTGCTCGGATGCCAGCTGATCGCGATATCGACGTCATCGAAGACGCCGGATCGGACCATGAAAGCCTTGGCAGCGCCTCCCTCCTCCGCCGGGCAACCGTAATATCGCACGCGTCCCGGCGTTCCTGTTCGTTCCAGCCAGTCTTTCAGCGCAGTGGCTGCCAGCAGGGATGCGGACCCAAGCAGGTTGTGGCCGCAACCGTGGCCGTTCGCGCCCGGTGCGATGGGATCGTGGTGGGTGACGCCCGCCTTCTGACTAAGTCCGGCGAGCGCATCATATTCCCCCAGAAATGCGATGACCGGGCCGCCTTCACCGGCTTCGCCGGTCAGGGCGGTGGGGATGCGCGCGACGTTTTCCGTTACCCGGAAACCGTGCTGCACGAGCGCATCTCGATGAGCGGCGGCCGACTCCACCTCCCGGCCCGGCGGGCGCGATCTCGCTTCTCCCGTGCAGGGTCTCACGCGGTGGCCGCCGTGATCGCGGTCGTCGCGCGCAGCCGGCGGGCGGCCTCGACCATGTTGACCAGCGCGGGCTTCACTTCTTCCCAGCCGCGGGTCTTGAGGCCGCAGTCGGGGTTGATCCAGAGGTTGTCGGCGGAGATCACATCCGCCGCCCGCTGGACGAGGGCCACCATTTGCTCGACCCCGGGGACGCGCGGCGAGTGGATGTCGTAGACGCCGGGGCCGATCTCGCTCGGGTACTTGAAATCCACGAAGGCATCCAGCAGTTCCATGTTCGAGCGCGAGGTCTCGATGGTGATGACATCGGCATCCATGGCGGCGACGGCGGGAAGGATATCATTGAACTCCGAGTAACACATGTGCGTGTGGATCTGCGTGTCGTCCCTCACGCCGCTGGCGGCGAGGCGGAATGCTTCCACCGCCCAGTCCAGATATTCCTCCCAATCCGCCTTTCGCAGCGGCAGGCCTTCGCGCAGGGCCGCCTCGTCGATCTGGATCACGCGGATGCCGGCGTTCTCCAGATCGCGCACCTCGTCCCGGATCGCCAGGGCGAGTTGCCGGCACGTGACCGACCGCGGCTGGTCGTCGCGGACGAAGGACCAGTTCAGGATCGTGACCGGTCCGGTGAGCATGCCCTTCACCGGCTTTGCGGTCAGCCCCTGGGCGAAGGTGATCCAGTCCACCGTCATCGGGCGCGGCCGGCTGATGTCGCCGAACAGGATCGGCGGCTTCACGCAGCGCGTGCCGTAGGACTGCACCCAGCCGGACTGGCTGAACGCATAACCGTCGAGCTGTTCGCCGAAGTATTCCACCATGTCGTTCCGCTCGAATTCGCCGTGGACCAGCATGTCGAGGCCGATCTCCTCCTGCCAGGCGATGCACTTGCGGGTCTCTTCCTCGAGGAAGCCATGGTAAGCGGTATCGGAAAGCTCGCCCTTTTTCCACTTCGCGCGGGCCGCGCGGACCTCGGCGGTCTGCGGGAAGGAGCCGATGGTGGTGGTGGGAAACCGCGGCAGGCGGAGTTCCTCGCGCTGGAGTCGTTGGCGTTGCGGGAAGGGGGAGTTCCGGCGGCTGTCGGCCGCCGTCACCGCGGCGAGCCGTTCCTGCACCGCCGGGTTGTGGATCCGCGGGCTTTCGCGCCGCCTCTGTTGGCTGGCGCGGTTCGCCGCCAGCGCCGCCGGGTCGCCGTTGCCGGAAGCGAATTCCGCGAGGGCGACGATCTCGGCGAGCTTCTCGTCGGCGAACGCGAGCCAGTCCTTGATGCCGGGATCCAGCTTCTTCTCCGATGCGAGCGTCACCGGCGAGTGGAGCAGCGAGCAGGACGAGGACACCCACAGACGGTCGCCGCCGAGCCTTCGCCGGGCCGGCTCCAGGACTTCGAGCGAGGACTCGAAATCGTTCTTCCAGACATTCCGGCCGTCCACGACGCCGAGCGAGAGAACCTTGTCTCCGGGAAATGCCGCGAGGAGCCTTTCCACCTCGGCCCGCCCGCGCACCGCGTCGAAATGGAGCCCCGCGACCGGCAGGCCGAGGAACAGCGGCAGGTTGTCGCGCAGCCCGCCGAAGTACGATGCCACCAGTAGTTTGGCCGTTCCCGCGGCCTTGGCCAGGCGCCCGCAGGCGAGGGCGAGGCACTCCCGCTGGCGGTCGCGGAGATCGAGGGCGAACACCGGCTCGTCGAGCTGGATCCACTCCGCCCCCTGCGCCGCGAGCTTCGAGACGACCTCCTCGTACACCGGCAGCAGCCGGTCGATCAGCGCGAAGCGGTCCGATCCGTCGATCGCCTTTCCGAGCGTCAGATAAGTCACCGGCCCCACGAGCACCGGCTTGGCGTCCAGCCCGAGGGCCTTCGCCTCGGCGAACTCGTCGAAGGGCTTCGTGCTGGAGAGCTTGAAGGTCGTGTCCGCGCGGAACTCGGGAACGATGTAATGGTAGTTGGTGTCGAACCACTTGGTCATCTCGCTGGCGAATCCGCCGCCGCCTTCGCAGCAGGCTCCGGAGTCGCGGCCCCGGGTGCCGCGGGCGATCGCGAAAAGGGTGTCGAGGCCCACGGTCCCGCCGTCCCAGCCGAACCGCGGCGGGATGTTGCCGACGAGGCAGGTGGTGTCGAGCACCTGGTCGTAGAAGGAGAAGTCGTTGCAGGCCACCACGTCGAGGCCTGCCGCGGCCTGTTTCCGCCAGGCGCGCTCGCGGAGTTCCCGGCCCACCGCTTCGAGCGCGGCGCGGGGAATCCCGCCCTTCCAGTAAAGTTCGGTGGCCTTTTTCAGTTCGCGCTGCTGGCCGATGCGGGGATAGCCGGGAATGTGGGTGCGGATTTGGTTCATCGCTCCCGGCAGGGTACGCTCCCGGCCGATCATCCAGGTAGCGCATTGTTTTTATGGTCGTCATTCGGCGGACGAATGATCACTTTCAGCCGCGTGCTCGAGCTCCGACACCTCAGGTCCATCGTCGCCATCGCCGAGGCGGGGAACATTTCCAAGGCCGGCAAGCGGATGAATCTCTCGCAGCCCGCGCTTTCCCATCAGATGAAGGCTCTCGAGGAGCACCTCGGCGCGGAGCTGTTCCACCGCAAGAGCACGCCGCTGCGGCTCACTCCCGCCGGCGAGCGCGTCCTCGCCACCGCGTACGAGGTGGAGAAGCTCGTGGGGCAGTGCGAGCGCGACGTGGCGCGCATCGCGGACGGCAAGGCCGGGCGGCTCCGCATCGCGGTGGAGTGCCATTCGTGCTTCGACTGGCTGATGCCGAGCATGGATGCCTTCCGCGAAGGCTGGCCGGAGGTGGAGATGGACCTGGTTTCCGGCTTCCAGCCGGATCCCGTCGGCCTGCTGGCCGACGACGTCGCGGATCTGGTCATCGTGTCCTCCGCCAAGCCGCGCGCCGGCGTCACTTTCCATCCCTTGTTCCGTTACGAGGTGCTTGCCTTGCTGGCCCGGCACCACCGACTGACGGCCAAGGCCTATCTAACAGCCAGGGATTTCGCCAAGGAGACGCTTGTCACCTATCCGATCCCGGACGAGCGCATCGACGTGATCCGCGAGGTGCTCGCGCCGGCGAAGGTCGAGCCGCCCCGGCGCGCGACCGAGCTGACCGTCGCCATCCTGCAGCTCGTCGCCAGCCACCGCGCCATCGCGGCGATGCCGGGCTGGGCGGTGCAGCCGTATCTCGAGAAGAACTACGTCGTTTCCCGCCCGATCCGGAAGTCCGGACTGTTCGCGAACCTCCACGCCGCGACGACCACGGGGAATGCGTCGTCCGCCTACATGGCCGAGTTTCTCGACACGATGCGACGGATCAGTTTCTCGACGCTGAAGGGTATCGAGCCGGTGGCTTGAGACCGAGGAGGGTGACGGAGCCGATCCGAGCGAAAGCAGGCGCCGCATCGTCCGTGGAAGCTCACACGGCCAGGTGGAGGAAGTTCAGCTGGGGAAAGCGGTGGAAATCGGCGTCGAACGACACGATCCGGCATCCATGAAACCGCGACAAGGCGGCGAGGTAGGCATCGGTCCAGAGGTGGTGGGGAAAGTCCGGTTCGCGAGCGAACTCCATGAACTTCATGTCGATCTCCGGGTCGTCGGCCACCAGACTGACCTCGGACTCGACCCGGTAGCGCTGGTAGAGGACCCACGCCTCGTCCGGGGTGAGCGGGCGACTGAGGACCTTCGGGTGGGTGCTGAGGCGAAGGAACGCGAGCATCGTCACCCGACAGAACGCCACAGCGGGCGCGGATTCATGTCGCCAGTAGGCCAGAGCCCGCGGGTGGTGGAAATGGTTCTCGTCGGCCAAGGCCAGCCAGACATTCACGTCAGGCAGGTCCCTCATCGATCACGGTTCGTGAAGCGCTTGGTCAGATCGCCGGACTGCAACTCCTCCTCTTCCAGAAGCTCCGAAAGCTGGCGCTTGGACAAAGGTAAGTGCGGGGATTTTCCGGGAATCCTGCGAATGGCTACGGGCGGATCGACGCGAGGCTTCGCCACCGGCTGCTCGGTTCCGGAGCCGGCAAGCAGCCCGGCTTGGATCCACCGGATCACCAGCTCCTTGAGGGTTGTTCCTTGCATCACCGCCCGGGTTTTGGCTTCGCGATAAAGGTGATCGGGAACATCGATTGTCGTTCTCACGCAGGCATATTCGCATAGTCGCACATTTATGCAAGTGCCCGCGCGCGGCGTTCCTCCAGCGCGCTCCTGCGGATCGGGTACCACACGGGTGGCGGAGGCGCTCCGGACGCCTCCCCCTTCCGCCAGGTCATGCCGTCACCTCGACCCGCCGCGTTCCGCGCTCGCCGGGGGTGAGGGCGAAGCGGACGGGAAGGAAGCTCTCGATGACGGCGATGTTGGTGTGCAGGTGGTCGTCCGGGGCTTGGCAGAGGAAGTTGCCTTTTCCCGCGAGCGCCATTGGCAGCAGCAGCTGGTCGGCGAGGTGGCGGCCGACCGGAGCCCCGCAGCCGAGGAACTCGCGCATGCCCTTCGCCGCGCGGCTGCCGACGCGCTCGGCGGTCACACCCTGCTGGCCGAAGGCGCTGGTGATCTCGCACGTTGTTCCGAGATCCGCCTCCACCTGGCAGCAGATCCCGGCGCTGGGTCCCGGCTCGAGTTCCACGATCGAGGCATCGGCGTCCGGAAGGATCTGCGCCGCGGCGGCCAGCATCCGCTCGGCGATGGAACGCGGGAGCTGGCGGGTCTGCACGCGGACTCGGGGCACGGCGATGGCGGACGCCGGCTGCGTCAGATCGAGCGCTTGCACCGGCTTCGCCGGCTGGATGATCGCTTCGATCACGCCGCCACCCGCGGGGGCGAATCCGGCCGTCACCAGCCGGACTTCCGCCTCCATCCCGGTGCGGCGGGCAGCGGGCAGGAACACCCGCTCGATGAACTCGAACGGCGGAGCCTGCGGGTTGTGCGTCCCGCCTTCCAAGCGCAGCGAGCTCGGCTCCGCCGCCATGGCCAGCGCCGGGAAAAGCGTCTGGAACACCAGCGAGGTGCTGCCGGCGGTGCCGATCGCGAATTGGTACGATCCGTTTCGTACTTCCCCGGCGCGGAAGACCAGCTCGGTCGAGCCGATCTCCGCGCCGTCCGCGGAGCCGCCGGAGATTTCGCAGGCGGCCCTCACGCAGGTCAGGTGCTGCCGCATCAGGCCCGGCCGCGACCGCTTGCCGCGGATGTTCGTCATCCGGAACGGCCGGCCCGTCACCATCGCCAGCGTGAGCGCCGTGCGCAGCATCTGCCCGCCGCCATCGGCGCCATCGAGTTGGATTGGTTTCATTTGAATATCTACCGGATTGCACGGGAGAAGCATCAATTCCCAGGCATCAGATCCGAAGCAGGGAGGAGCGAAAACGGCGAACGCCCAGCCCCCGTCCAGCTCATCTGCCCTTGAAACTGAAAACTCAACACCGAAAACTTCTCCCACTTCTTCAATCATCCGCCGCCGCCTCGTCCTTGATCACGAAGCGCGCCTGCAGGCGTGCGACCGTGTCCGCCAGTCCGGCGGCTTCGACGCTGCGGAGGACCTCCGGGAAATCCTTGTAGGCGTCCGGCGCTTCGTCGATCGGGTAGTTGCGGCAGTTGGTGAGAATGTCGGTGGCGTCGAAGTCGGCGTTCACGCTGCGTTGGTCGAGCGTCCGCGCCGCGTGCTTGCGGCCCATGCGGCGGCCGGCGCCGTGGTTCACCGAGTAGGCGGTCTTCGCCGCGCCCGGCTTGGCGACCATCACGACCGAACCGTCGCGGGGATTGCCCGGCAGCAGGATCGGGTGGCCGGTTTCCGCGAACGGGGTTCCGGCGAGGGAGAAATGCCCGCCCGGCATGGCGCGCGTCGCGCCCTTGCGGTGCACCCAGGTCTTCTTGCCGTCGATGATTTCCTCCCGCGCGATGTTGTGCGAGATGAAGTAGACGAGTTGCGCCTTCGCGCCCGGCAGCACTTCCTCGAAGGCTTCCGCGATCAGCGCGTTGATGAGCATGTGGTTCACCGTGGCGAAGTTCGCGCCGAGCGCCATGTCGTCGAGATACGCGTTCGCCTCCGGCGATCCGAGCGGGGCGTAGACGAGCTGCTTGTCGGCGGCCGGGAACGGCAGGTGCCACTCGCCGAACTTCCGCTTGAGGTCCTTGAACTGCGCCTGCGCCAGGATGTTGCCGAGACCGCGCGACCCGCAGTGGCTGAGGAACGAGACGTGCCCGTCCTTCAGGCCGAAAACGTCCGCCGTTTCCCGCACCGACGCGCCATCCGCGATCCGCGTGATCTCGCACTCGCCGAAGTGGTTGCCGCCGCCGTAGGAACCGAGCTGGCCGATCTTGTCCTGGAAGTTCCGCACGCGGCCGCTCTCCAGGATGAACTCGAGCCGGCTACGGAGCGCGTCGTACTTCCCGTCGTGGCCGCGGTGCGTGGAATCCTCGCAGCGCGTCGCCCACTCCGGCGGGATGCCGAGTTTTTCGCAAACGGCCGGCGTCGCCCCCTCGGTCACCGCGAGGACGCCGGTGTCGAAGTCCACGCGGCGCGACTTCTTCACGGACCGCTGCCCGCGGCCGGCGCCCGTCGGCGTGCGCTCGAGGATGGCGTTGATCAGCGCGCGGCGCGTGGCTTTGTCCACGATCGTGTCTTCCGGAATGTCGAACTGCAGGAGCGACATCGAGCACTTGATGTCGACGCCGACCGGGCCAGGATAGATATGCGTCGGCGAGACCATCACGCAGCCGACCGGCGCGCCGTAGCCGGCGTGCGCGTCGGGGTTGAGGATCACGTCGGTCACGCCGGGCGCCATGCGCGAGTTGAGCGCCTGCCGGATGCAGGTGGCGTCGAACGTCTCGCGGATCGCGTCGGTGCCGACCACCGTGATCGGCTTCCCGGAATCGTCCGGCAGCGGGAGGAAGGCGAGTGCTTCGTCGGTCTTGTGGATGGTGGACATGGTGGTGGTGAAATCAGGGGATCGTGGGGAAGGGGAAGGAATCGGGCAGCCAGTCCGCCCAGCCGTTGGCCAAGGCTTTGCGTGCCTCCTTTTGCAGGGAGCCGGTTGAAGCGACGAACTTCAGGTAGGCGGCGACCGCTTGATGCTGGCGCGGGTCGAGAAGAAGAAAAGCATGCTGGTAATAGCCGGCGGAGCGAGGGCTGTCTTCCAAGCTGAAGAGCAATCGTTCCGAACAGGAGAAGTCGGCGCCGGGAGATTCGGCCCAAAGCTGGAGCGAGCACCTCATGAAGGCGGGCAAATGAAAGCGGATGGATGGAGGATCGAGGAAAACCAAGCTCATCCCGAACTTCA
>CBFGTW010000181.1:0-7990 GCA_965651855.1 uncultured Verrucomicrobiales bacterium | reverse complement strand
GCGGCTGCCGCCTCGGCATCGCCTACCCGGAAATCACCGAGATGCAGGCCCGCGCGATTTTCGAAGCCGCCGCGGCCGTGGCCAAGAAGAAGATCGCCGTGAAGCCGGAAGTCATGATCCCGCTGGTCGGCTTCAGCAAGGAGTTCCAGCTCCAGGCCGAGATCGTCCACCGCGTCGCCGCCGAGGTGATGAGCGAGAAGAAGGTGAACTTCGAATACCAGGTCGGCACGATGATCGAGGTGCCGCGCGGCGCCCTCACCGCCGACCAGATCGCGGAAGGCGCCGAGTTCTTCTCCTTCGGCACGAACGACCTCACCCAGACCGCGCTCGGCATCAGCCGCGACGACATGGGCGCGTTCCTCAGCCCCTATACCGAGGCCGAGATCTTCAAGAAAAACCCGTTCGCCACGCTCGATGCGACCGGCGTCGGCCAGCTCATGGAGATCGCCGTGGAAAAAGGCCGCAAGACGCGTCCGGGCATCAAGCTCGGCATCTGCGGCGAACACGGTGGCGACCCGGACTCGGTGAAGTTCTGCCACAAGCTCGGCCTGAACTACGTCTCCTGCTCGCCCTACCGCGTGCCCGTCGCCCGCCTCGCCGCGGCCCAAGCGGCGCTCGAGGAAGGCAAGTGAGCCGCGCGCGCTGAAGCGCTGCAAATTCAAAGCCGCCCCGGGAAACCGGGGCGGCTTTTGTTTTCCGCGCGGTCTTGTCATAGAATCCCACCCGACGAATGAACACCCTTCTTCGCTTTTCTCGGGAGCTGGCTGCGATCGCACAGGCGGGCCTGGCTTATTCACGCGATCCGTACGATCTCGAACGCTTCGCCCGGCTGCGCGAAATGGCCGGGGAGTTGCTGCGGCTTCCCGAGTACTCCCCCGACTTCCGTTGGCCGGACGAGCTGGGCTACGCGACGCCGAAGGTGGACGTGCGGGCGGTGGTTTTCCGCGCGGGACAGGTCTTGCTGATCAAGGAATCCGCGTCCGGGAAGTGGACCGTGCCCGGTGGCTGGGCGGACGTGAATCTTTCGCCGGCACGGAACGTGGAGAAGGAGTGCCGGGAGGAGACCGGATTCGAGGTGAAGGCGGTCCGGCTCGTTTCGGTCCTGGATCGGGACGCGGCGGGGTATCCGAAGAACGCCCACTCGATCTACAAACTCTTCTTCCTCTGCGAGATCACCGGAGGCGCAGCGTGCACCAGCTTGGAGAGCAGCGAAGTCGGCTTCTTCGGCACGGACGCTCTGCCGGAACTCGATCCCGATCGCGTGCGGGAGGAAGACATCCGTCACGCGCTTGAGCTGGCGCGGCATCCGGAACGCCCGCCGAAGTTCAACTGACGCGCTGCCTCACAGCGCCGCGATCGCTGCCATGATGCGGCGGGCGAGCTGCTCGTAGCCTTCCTTTCCCGCCGCTTGTTTCGCTTCTTCCGGCGTCAGCCGGATCGGCGGGCCGATCGAGACGGTGATGCGGGCGAGACGGATGCGGGCCGAGCCGCGTGGCAGGGCTTCGCGGGCGCCACGGATGCGGACGGGCTGGATGATGGCTCCGGACTTGGCCGCGATCAGGCCGATTCCCGGCGCGGCGTCGCCGAGCGAGCCGTCCAGCGTGCGCGCACCCTCGGGAAAAACCAGCACGCGGTGGCCTTCCTTGAGCTTGCGGATGATCGTCTTGAGGCTGGCCATGTCCGGCCGCTCCTGGTCCACGGGGATGGCGTTCCACTGGCGGTAGAGCCATTTGCCGATGCCGCGGAAGAGGGTCTTGCGCGCGAGGAAAACCATCTCGTCATCGTACAGCGTGCCGATCAGCGGCGGATCGAGAAAGCTCTGGTGGTTCGAGGCGACGAGCACCGGTCCCTCGGTCACCAGATGCTCGCGACCGACGACCTTCAGTCCGAAAAGACTGCGGAACGCCGCGCGGAACGACATCCAGCCACACCAGTAAATCCACCTCATTTCGTGCCGCTGTTGGATAGGAAGGTCCGGCTCAGGTCAAAGGCAATCCCTGGCTCTTGAGAATCCGGAGCGCCTCCTCGACGCCGGATTCGATCGTGTGTTCCGAGGTGTCCAGCAGCGCCGCGCCCTCCGCGCGGACCAGCGGAGCGGTGCTGCGGCCGGCGTCGGCCGCGTCGCGCCGGGCGACCGAATCCACTTCGCCGGCGCCGCTGCGGCGGGCGGCGCGCACGTGTTCGGCGGCGTCCACGTACAACTTGAAAGGCGTGTCGGGGAACACGACCGAGCCGATGTCGCGGCCTTCCATGACAATGCTCTCGCGGTCCAGATAGGCGCGCTGGAGATGGATCAGCCGCTCGCGGATCTGCGGGATGGCGGAGATGGCGGAGACGTGGGCGTTGACCGCCTCACTGCGCAGCGCGTCGCCCGGATCCTCGCCATCGATCGTGATGGTGGACATCATGCCGTCGTCCCCGCATTCGATGTCGAGGGTGTGGAAGAGGTTGACGACCGCGACGGTGTCGTGTGGATCGACGTTTTCGCGGAGGACCTTCCAAGTGATGGCGCGGTACATCGCGCCGGAGTTCACCATGATCACGCCGAGCCGCTTCGCCAGCTCGCGGGCGAGGGTGCTCTTGCCGGAGGCCGCGGGTCCGTCGATGGCGATGGCGAAGTTTTTCCGGCTCACGCGCGGGAAACGGTTGGCAGGGTGAAGTCCGTGGCGGCGGTCTTGTGACGGCGGATGGCGTCGAGGTGGTGGGCGAATCCCGGGTAGGAGGTGTTCACGCACTCGGTGTTGCGGATGGTGGTTTCGCCCTCCGCGAACAAGCCCGCGATGGCGAATGCCATTGCGATCCGGTGGTCGCCGTGGCTGTCGAGGGCGGCGCCGTGCAGCGGCCGACCGCCGGTGATCTCCATGCCGTCTTCGAACTCCTCGACCTCGGCGCCCATGGCGCGGAGGTTGTTCACCACGGTGGTGATGCGGTCGGTTTCCTTCACGCGGAGTTCCTTCGCGTTGCGGATGGTGGTCTTGCCTTCCGCCAGCGCGGCGGCGACGGCGATGACGGGAATCTCGTCGATCAAATTCGGCACTTCTTCCGGCAAGATGGCCGTCCCGGCGAGCGGCGCGCCGTGGACCTCGATGTTGCCGATGGGTTCGCCGTCCGAGTGGTGGACGATGTCGAGCATCCGCGCGCCCATCCGCGAGAGGACGTTCAGAATGGCGGTGCGTGTCGGGTTGAGGCCGACGCCTTGGACGAGCAACCGCGAGCCCGGCAAGGCGGCCGCGGCGACGAGCCAGAACGCCGCCGAGGAAATGTCGCCCGGCACGGTGAAATCGCAGGCCGTGGGGATCTGGCCGCCGATGATCGAGATCGTGTTGTCCTCGGTGCGGGTGCTCACGCCGAACGAGGCGAGCATCCGCTCGGTGTGGTCGCGCGTGACCGCCGGCTGGGTGACGGAAGTTTTCCCTTCGGCGAACATCCCGGCGAGGAGGACCGCGCTCTTCACCTGGGCGCTGGCCATCGGCATGTCGTAGTGGATCGGCCGGAGCTTCGCCGGGTGGATGAAAAGCGGAGCGCAACCCGGCTTTTCGCCGCGGGTCTCGATGCGCGCGCCCATCTGGCCGAGCGGCGTGGTGATGCGGTCCATCGGGCGGCCGGAGAGCGAGGCGTCGCCGAACAGCTCCGAGGCGAATTCCTGACCCGCGAGCAGGCCGGCGAGCAGCCGCATCCCGGTGCCGGAGTTTCCGCAGTCGATCGGCGCGGGGGGCGCGCCGAGCTTCATCGAGCGACCGTGGATCCGCAGGGCGGTGGGGCCGAAGCCGGTCATTTCCTCGAGCACCTCCACGCGGCAGCCGAGGGCTTCCATGGCCTTGAGCGTGTTGAGGCAATCCTCGCTCGGCAGGAAATTCCGGATGGTGCAGACGCCGTTGGAGAGGCCGCCGAGAATCGCGGCGCGGTGGGACATGCTCTTGTCGCCCGGGACGCTGAACTCGGCATGGAGCCTAGAGATGGGTTTGACCCTGATTTCGGACATAGGAACTTGTTGGAGACTCACGCCCGCGGGGATTTCACCGCGTCGCGGCGCTTCTTGGCCATGACCAGCCAGTGGCGCACCTTTTCCTGATCCCCGCCCTCGATGGCGGCGAGAATCTCGCGCAGATCGGCCAGCGTCTCGCGCAGTGGCCCGACAAGAGCGTCGCGGTTCTCCATGAGAATCTCGGCCCACATCTCGGCGTTGCCGGCCGCCACGCGGGTGGTGTCGCGCAACCCGCCGCCGCCGAAGCGGCCCTCGGACGGATCCCTCAGGCAGACGCGTGCGCCGCTGGCGGCGAGGACGTGCGGCAGGTGGCTGATGCGGGCGACCAGCTCGTCGTGGATCGCCGCGCTCATCCACGTGGTCCGGCAGCCGACGGATTGCCAGAAGGCCTCGAGCGGCTCGCTCAGCTCGAGCGGCACGTGCTCGTCGTTGGTGAGCAGGCAGGCGGCGTCGCGGAACAACTCGGCGGTGGCCGCGGAGAGGCCGTTGCGTTCGGAACCGGCCATCGGGTGGCTGCCGATGAAGGCGATCCCTTTCTCCCGGAGCAGGGGAGCGAGAGCGCGGTGCGGCCGGCATTTCACGCTGCCGACATCCGTAACGAGGCAATCCTGCGGCAGCCCGGCTTCGAGCGCCGCTTTGGCCAGGTCCGCCATCGCACCCACCGGCACCGCGAGAACCAGCAGCTTCGCGTCGCGCACGGCGGCGGAGAGGTCGGTGGTCACATTCCCGATCCCGAGCCGCGTCGCTTCGGCGGCGGTCGCATCGCGGCGGGCCCACAGCGTGACCTGCGGGGCGTCCTGCCGCTTGGAAAGGGCCAGTGCGAGCGACCCGCCAAGCAGGCCGCCGCCCAAAATCGTCACTTGTTGAAACGTTCCGCTCATCCGATCAATCCGCGCCGCGGGGAAATGGCCGCAGGCGCACCCGTTCTACCCGAGTCCAGGATGGGCCTGCAACCCGAAGTGCCGACGGATTACGGAACGCGGAAGAATTTCTTCTCCTCCTCGGGATAAGTGGGGTCCCGCACCAGCGTCCCGGTCGCGATGCCGCGGACGTCGATTTTCTTCTGGTTGTAGGGGCTGAGGACGAAGCCTTCCTGGCCGACGACCGGCGTGGCGAAGGGGTAGTCCGCGGGCCGCGTGCCGCCGGAGGATTCCTGGCGGCTCGAGCTCGTGCCGCCCGAGCTTTCGCCGCGCGACGCGGACTCGCGCTCCGACGGGCGCTCGCTCTCCGAGGACGATTCGCGGCGCTCGGTTTGTTGCTGGCGCTGCGCCTGGCGTTCGCGGGCTTCCTCGCGCTGGCGCTGGATTTCCTGCTGTTCGCGGCTGGTGATCGACGGATGCCCCGGCGGCGGCACGTGGCCGGGCGGCGGCATGTACGGATCTTCCGGATAGGGATAGCAGGAGACCAGGACGGTGCTGGCGAGGGTAGCGATGCCGGCAAGAAGGCGAGTGCTCATGGCAGAGGCGAATGGGATCGGTTCGAAGGGTGGGGGCCCTGAACGGGAATTCGGGCGGACCTTTCTAGCATGAACCCTGCCGCGGTCCAGTCAAGCGGGGGCATTGGGTACTTTTCAAGCGGCGCCGGCCGCGATAGCCGTCCGGCGTGGAGCGGGAACGGGCCTTGCACGGACGACTCGGGCGCTGGATTGCCGGCGACGGGTCGGCGTTCGGATCGTTCGACGAGGCGGCGCTGGCGGTCTTCTCCCACCAGTTCGCGCGCAATGCGCCCTATCGCGCCTACTGCGGCGCCCGTGGGGCATCGCCGCGAACGGTCCGGCGCTGGCAGGAGATCCCGGCGGTGCCCACGGACGCCTTCAAATTCCCCTCGCACCGGCTGGCGACCTTCCCCCCGGACCAGACGGCGAAGCGCTTCCTCACCTCCGGGACGACGCGGGAAATCCGCGGCATTCACGAGTTCGACGATCTTTCGCTCTACGAACTGTCGGTCCGCCACGCATGGCGCGAACTGCGGATGCCGGCCGTCTCCAATCCGTGGTTCCTTTCACCGCGGCCGGCCGATGCTCCGGAGTCCTCGCTGGTCCACATGTTCGGCATCCTCGCGGCGGAAACCAACGGTCGCTGGCTGATCGATGCGACGGGGACGGTGGACGCCGCAGGTCTCCATGCGGTCGCGGCCTCGGGGGGGGCGATCCAGCTTTTCGGCACCGCGATCGCCCTCCTCCGGTTCGCCGAGGCGCACGGGCCGTGCCCGCTGCCCGAGGGATCCTGGATCTTTGAAACCGGCGGCTACAAGGGCCTGGCGGATGCACCCACGCCGGAGGAATTTCGCCGGAGGCTCTCGAGCTGCTTCGCGGTTCCGCCGGAGGGAATCCTCAACGAATACAGCATGACCGAGCTCTCCTCGCAGTTCTACCGTTGGGGTGGCGAGGGAGCGCACCAAGGCCCGCACTGGACGCGCATCCGCGCGATCGATCCGGAAACCGGTGCGCCCGCCGCGTCCGACCAGCCCGGCTATCTGGAAATCGTCGATCTCGCGAATCTCGGTTCCGTCTGCGCGATCCGGACGCAGGACATTGCCATCGCCCGCGGGGAATCGGCTTTCACCCTGCTCGGCCGCGATCCCGGAGCCTTGCCGCGCGGATGTTCCCGGGCCTCCGACGACCTTCTCGCACGCTCATGAGCGCCACCCGCCGACGCATCGCCGCACTGGCCGACCAAGCGGCATTCCTCCGCCCGTGGCTCGGGCCATTCGACGAGGGGACGCTGACCGAGTGGCTGCGGCTGGAGTTCGGCGACCTCGCCGCGCTCGACGGCTGGGTGGAGCAGGGCGCGATCCGCGCCCGTGCGACGCCGCTCTCGCCCTTGTTGCACGTCGTCAGCGGAAACACCCCGCACGCGGCCTTCCAGTCCCTGTTGCGCGGACTGTTGGTCGGCGCCCGCAACCGCGTGAAGCTTCCCTCCGCCGGCTTGCCGGAGGTCGAGGCTTGGCTGGGCCAGCTCCCGGAAAGCTTGGCGCCGCTGGTGGAGGCCCGGCGCGATCTGCCCGGCGACTGGCTGCATCCCGCCGCCGCCGTGATCTTCGGCGGGCAGGCCACGATCGAAACCTTCCGCCGGCTTTTGCCACCCGAGGTGCCGCGGATCGAGCACGGGCCGAAGTGGAGCATCGCGGTGGTGCTCGAGCCCACGGCCGAGGCGGCGCGGCGGGTGGCGGAGGACGTGCTGCGCTTCGAGCAGCGCGGCTGCCAGTCGGTGCAGGCCGTTTTCGTGGATGCGCCGCTCGCGGAAATCCACGGCTTCGGCGATGATCTGGCCGCCGCGCTCGCCCGCTGGCGCGAGGCGAATCCGCGGCCGCGGCCGACCCTTTCCGATTCCGGCGGCGTCGCGAACGCCCGGGAAATCGCGCGCTTCCGCGCCGCGAACGGCGAACCGCTCCGGCTGTGGGAAAGCGCCGGCTCCACCGCGTGGACGATCATTTGCGATCCGGCCACCCGCCTCGCCCCCGGCCCGCTCAACGGCTTCGTCACGCTCCATCCCATGCCTCAGACCTTCGATCGGGCAACCCTTGGCCCGGAGGCGGAATTCGTGTCCACCGTCGCCCTCCATCCCTTCACGATCGAAAACGCCGCTCGCCTCGATCCGCTCGCGCCACCCCGGATCTGCGCCGCGGGCATGGCCCAGGAGCCGACGATCTTCTGGCACCACGACGGGCTCCCGTCGCTCGGCAGTCTTGTCCGGTGGCGCGACTTCGGCTGATCTTCCGCGCATCCCATGCCCGACGCCACCATCCACGCCGCCGGCGAACTGATCGAGCGCCTCGGCCCGGTGCTCTACCGTGCCACCCTGCCCAACGGAAAAATCATCCTCGCCCACCTCTCCAAGCCGCTGGCGGACGCCCAGGCGTCCTTCCCCGACGGCGCGCGGGTGATCCTGGAACTCACGCCTTTCGACTTCGACAACGCCCGCATCCTCGGCGAGGCCGACGGCGCGGTGCGTACATGAAGCGGCCCGACCGATTCTCCCCGGGAAAAACCCAAAAACCCAAAGG
>CBFGTW010000180.1:0-8085 GCA_965651855.1 uncultured Verrucomicrobiales bacterium | reverse complement strand
ACCGTATGGAAGGTCACCACCACCGGACGTTCAATCCGCTCGAGGAAGCCGAGCAAATAGGATCCCGCCGGACCCCCGTAGATGCCGAACTCGTGCTGCACCGAGACGACTTCCACATTGTTGATGTGGAGGAACTGCGCTGCGCGCGCATAGGAATCCGGGTCGTCCTGATCAATCTCGAAAAGCACGCGCGCCGGGTAGTCATATCCTTCCGGCCGATCATTGACGGCACCCGCGACGCAACTCGCCTCGGGAAACTCGGCGGCCACCGCTTCGCAGATGTCGGCGGTGAAGGTTGCGATCCCGCAGCGGCGCGGGGAGTAGTTGCCGATGAAGGCGATGTGGCGGGTCTGAGGCTGGCTTTTCACGGGTGGCGGAAATTCGAATCGATTTCGCGCACCTGCTGGCGGCGGAGCCGGGGGCCTCCGATGGGTAGCTCTCGGGCCACCTACGAAACGGGCCACTATAGGGCCCGATGCGGATGAAAGGCAAAGAATTTCGAATCGCCGCGACATTTCGCCGGAGCTGGCAAGCCCATGCAAGGGGAGCATGCATCCTTCAGGTTCCGAAAATGCACATGAAAGGGACCTTCACGAATGTCATCGAGCCGAAGAACAACCTCTTCTTCCGCGTGAGGTCACGAGAGCGCCTCCCGGTCCAGCCGCGAGTTCAAGCGCTACTTCGGCGAAACGCCCGCGGCGGAAACCGAAAAACTCAAGACGAGCCTGATGCGGCTGGCGTGAGCGGGACGCGGGGACATCGATTCACCAGAGGGTCAGGACCCATCAAGAGACTCTTTGAGCCTCTCCAAGAGCCCCCTACTCCTCGGCCGTTCCGACAGCCGCGAGAATCTTCTGGAGAAAGCCTGGGGCTGAGCCATGAGTGAGTCCGTGAATCTGATACCTCTTGCTCCCGCCATCGTGCTGTAGCTCGTTCGTCACAATCTCGACGACCGCAGGAAGTTCAGCGATCTGTTCTTCGGTTGCCTCATCAAAATTCTTTGGTGGCCTGCCGCCGGGATTGAGCGCGCCGAAGTCGCTTTCGATGGACGCGGAGGTAATCACATCCTTCCTGATCGCGTGAGTCCAAGGAAGCGGACCGTTTTGGGGGTGAACTCTTGTATATGAAACAACGATCCAGCCATTCTCGACGTGGATCTCGGGAGGCTTGGCCGATGCAAGACTCGGCAGAGCCGTGCCGACAAGTGCGCAAGAAGCAGCGATGAGCAATGTCTTCATTTGATTCGGGTCGAGCGAAGCGCTGGCACCCACCACCGGTAGCGCCAGCTCGTATCAACGTAGGGGTTCTCGTCAGAGTTCAATCTTCCAAATCGCGGCGGGGCCGCGGCTTGTAGGTTCATTGATTCTTCAGCCGGATTGCCCAGAAGTAAATTTCCCCGGCGATGTTGCGCCTGACGAAACACCACTCGCCTGGGCTCAGGCTCAGCTCCTCAGCTGGTGCAGTCACTTGGGTGAAGATCGGCATAAATACCTGAGCTCCATTCACGTCGTAGACCCGAGGAGCCCCGAGAAAGGTACCGGAAAGGTCAATCTTCAGACGCGCCGTCCCAGCCTCCTCGTCGGCTATCGTCCCGCTTCCGCTCACCCCCAGCTCTCTCGTCTCGTAGGCGCTCGGCTCTCCGGTCGAGGTGTATTCGCTGGGATAGCGGTAGGGTGTCACCTCCTTGATCTTGATTTTTCCTTCCACATCCACGGCGACCTCAAGCTTCTCAGCCACCAGTGCTCCCGCATCATCGACGAGCCTATGGAGCATCTTTTCGTTCGGGGGCTCACCGGTGACATGCAGCAGTCGAATCTCCATCGCACGTTCCGCCCATGCTGGCGAACCGAGCCACGAGCAGAACGCGATGATATGAATAACTTTGGTTCTCATGCTTTCTTCAGCCAAGGGGTTTATCAGCCAGGCGCGCCTATCACTACGAGACGAAATGCGCCGGTCGAATGTTACAAGATGAAAGGGCGCAGTTCGCCGAGTGTCAAAGTAAATGGGGAACCCGGGACTTGCCGCTCGCGCTTGTATGGCTCCAGCCTTTCCAGCTCGTCATCCGGTAGGCTTTACCTGAGCGCGGCGCGGAGGCGGATGAAGCGCGTCGTCCGGCTGGCGGCTGGATGGACGTCCCGTGCTTGGAAGGCATCCGCCGTGTCGATCTCGACGACCGCGTCGGCAGCGGACCAGCCGCTCATGCCGTCCGAGAGTTCCGCGGAAAGCTCCACGTCCGAAGCGGCCGGATCGCGGGCCACCGAGATCCGCAGGTGGGGCTGGCCGTTCACCTGCGCGAGCTGGGCCACGATCCCCGCCGGGTCGGGCGCGCGCGGATCGAGCCCGAGCGCATACTCGAGAAGGTTCGGCAGGCCGTCGGCATCCGGGTCCGCCGCATGGCTGCCGGATGCGCCGGGGTTTTCGCCGAAGTGCTGGAGCTGCCATGAGGCGAACGCGCCGGCCACCTCGATGGAAACGTTCATCGTGGTTTGGCCGAGCGGATACACGCCGCCCAGACCCGCGTCCTGCGCCGCGACGATCAGGGGATGGGTGCCGACGGCCAGCGCGGCGGAATCCGCCACGGTGATCGCGCCTGTGGCGGGATCGATGGCGAAGGCGCCCGCATCGTTGCCGGAAACGATCGCGTAAACGAGCGGCTCGCCCTCGGGATCGGTGGCGGAAACCTTCCCCAGCACCTTGCCGGCCGCGTCGCCCGGAGCGGCGGCGAACGTTCCCGCGGCAGCGGACCAGACCGGCGCGGCATTCAGATCAAACGGCTGCAAGGCGGATGCCGGGATGATCTCCGGCCCGGCGATCCCGGGTCCGGTCCAGGCCACGGCCAGATCGTCGCCGCCGATCCCTTGGCGGTGCCGCACCTCGATGTAATAGCGCGTGCCGGCCACGAGCCAACGGGCAGTGGATGCTTGGCTGGCATATGCCGTCCAGTTCCGGGGATCGACCCAGCCGTTCACCGCGGCGATGTCCGCGGCCGTGGACGGATCCGCGCCGGTGCCGAGCCGCAGCACCGAGGCGTCGTCGCTCGAGATGTAGAACCGGTAGCTGCCCGTCACCGGCGGAACGACGTACGCGCGGATGCGGGAGCCGAAATTCGACACACCTTCGAAGCCGGCTTCAAACGACGCGAGATTGCGCGAAACATCCGGCCGGTGCGGGTAACGCGGGTCGTTCGCCAGATCGGCCAAGGACCCGGTGAAGTTCCGCCAAGTCTGGCGGACGATGCCGCTCGCGCGGATCTCGCCGGCGTCGATCACGGCGATCGTGATCTGGACCTGGATGTTCCCGCCGGTGGCGACGGTCAGCGTATGGCTGCCGGCGGTCGAGGCGGCGAGGGCCGCGGCGTCTTTCACGCGGACGAGGCCGGATTCCGGATCGATGCCGTAGATCGACGCACCCGTCCCGCCGGTGAAGGTGAAGCTGCCGAGACTGGGGAAAGCCGCGCGATCCACCCGGCCGACGGGAGTGCCGGCGACCGCGTCCCGGCGCACTTCCATCGTCGGCGTCGCGGTGGCGTTGACGGAGATGGTGACATTGCGCACGGCGGCGGCGCGCGGGTAGACGCCGCCGAGGCCGCCGTCCTGGGCCCCGACCGCGAGCTGGAAGTTCGCGCCCGGCACGAGCGCCGTGGGTTCCGCCACGCGGATCACGCCGCTGGCCGGATCGATGGCGAAGGCGCCCGAGGCATTGCCGGAAACGATCGCGTAAACGAGCGGCTCGCCCTCGGGATCGCTTGCGGCGACCTGGCCGATGGCGGTGCCCGCGGCCGAGCCGACGCGGGCGGTGAGCGTGTAACTGCCGCTGTTCCAGACCGGCGGGTTGTTGATGTCGAACGGCCGCAGCGCCGCGCCCGGGATCACCTGCGGGCTCGCGATCCCCGGGCCGGTCCAGGCCACCGCGAGGTCGTCGCCGCCGAATCCCTGCCGGTGCCGCACCTCGATGTAGTAGCGGTTCCCGGCGATGAGCGTGCGCGCGACGCTCGCTTGCCCGGCCTGCGCGTCCCATCCGCGCGGGTCCACCCAACCGTTCACGCCGGCCACCTGCGTGGCCGTCGCCGCGCTCGCGCCGGTGCCGAGGTAGAGGGCGGACTCGTCGTCGCTCGAGATGTAAAACCGGTAAGTGCCGGTCACCGGTGGCACGACGTGCGCGCGGATACGGGATCCATAGTACTCGAAGCCCTCCGAGCCGGCGTCGAACGAGGTGAGCGTCCTGGAAAGGTCGGGCACGGTGTTGAAGCGACCGTTGTCGGGGAGTTGCGCGAGGTTTCCACCGAAGCTCCGCCAGATCTGCCGGACGATGCCCTCGGCGTTCACCGCGCCCGGATCCACCGGCTGGAGCGTGATCGTCCCGCTGCCGGCCATCGCGGGCGTTCCGTCATCGCTCGCCCGGACGGCGAGCGCATAGCTGGCCGAACCCGCGGCGGCGAGCGCGGCCGCGTCCCTGACGTAGATCTCGCCGGTCTCCCCGTAGATCCCGAAGAGCGCGGCGCCCGTGCCGCCGACGATCCGGAAGTGGTGCGAGTCGAGCGGGTTGAAATCCTCCGCCACCACCTTGCCGACAATGGCCCCGGCGTAGGCGTCGCGCCGCACCTGCAGGGTGGCCGGCGGAACGCTCGGCGCGCGGTTCGCCGAATGCGGCGCGAGATACAACGCGGGAATGACTTCCCGGGAGAAGCCCGGGCCCTCCCAGGCCACGGCCACGTAGTCGCCGCCGACGCCCTCCTTGTGCCGCGCCTCGATGTAGTACGGGCGGCCCGCGAGAAGCGAAATGGCCGCGGATTTCTGCGAGCCGGTCTGGTCGAAGGCATATCTGCCGACGGCACCCTGGAGGCTCGCGCGCGCGCTGGCGTTCGCCGGGTTCGCATCCGTGCTGAGCCGGAGCTCGCTCGAATCGTCCGAGGCGATCCAGAAGGTGTAGGTGCCCGTGACCGGCGGGATCAGGTAGCCGGTGATGGTGCTGCCGTAGTTCTCGCCGTGCGTCCCGCCGTCGAAGCTCGCGAGCGCTTCCTGCGAGTCCGGACCATTGGGAAACTTCGGGTGGTTGATGAACTCCGGCAGGTAGTTGCCGCCGATGCCCTCATAGTAAGTCCGCGGGATTCCGCCGGGGCGGTGGTTGCCGACGAGCCGCCGCACGGTCAGCTCGAGCGTCGCCTCGCCCGAGCGGGCGGGGCTGCGGCTGTCGGTCGCGCGCACGACGACCGGAAAAACCGTGTCGCCCTCGACGTCCGGCGGCTCCGCCACGGTGAGCCGGCCGCTGTCCGCATCGATGGCGAACGAGCCGCTCGGGTCGGAAACGATCGACCACGTCAGAAAGTCGCCGCGATCCGGATCCTCGCCCGCCACGGTGAGCACTTCGGTGCCCGCCCGCGTGCGGGAGAAAAGCACCTTCGACGCCGCGGAAACCACGGGCGCTTCATTCACGTCGCTGACGGTCACGACGACGCGGACGATCTCGTTCAGCGAGGGGTTCGACTCGTTGGTGATCGAGACCGAAAGCTCGAGCTGGGCGGGCCGGCCCCACTGCGACGACAGCGCCTCGTAGTCGAACGCCGTGCGATCCGCGACGTTTATCTGGCCGCTCCGGCCGTGGATCGCGAAGGCGGACGCGTCCTCGCCCGGCAGGATTTGGTAGCGGAGGATCGCGCCGCCGTGGTTGTTCCGGGGCGTGACGGTGCCGACCGGCGCTTGGCTCGGAGGGTTTTCGGCGAGGGTGAAGCGGTCGGGTTTCTCCGCGTCCGGCGCGCTGCCGCTGATGAGGTAGGCGCCGAGCGAGGCGTAGGACGAATAGCCGTCCGTCCGCGCGTTGCCGCGGCCGACGCCGGCGACGCGGAGGGTGTATTCGCCGGCGGCGAGATTCGCGGAGACGGTGGCGGTCAGCTCGTTGAGCGGGTTGTTCGAGGCAAGCTGCGCGCCGGAGGCGTTCCGGATCGAAAGCTGGAGGTCGACGTTCGGCCCCGCCTCCACGGGATCGACGCGGAAGCTCACCGGTCCGCCGCGGGTGGTGAAGCGGAAGGCGTCGACGTCGTTCGTCCGCTCGATGATGCCTTCGTTGTCCACCGAACCGTCGGCGAAGACTTCCAGCCGCCCGGCGGTAGCGTGCGACGAGCCGAAATCGTCCGCCCGGTAATCCACCGAGTTGTTGTTGTTCGTGATGATCGCGAGGTCGTCCTCGGTGTTGGTGGCGTGATCGTATTCGCCTTTCGACCACTGGGTCAGGTTCGGCCCGTAGCCCACGCCCATGATCGGCGCCCAGTCGGTGGCGCCGGAGCCGTAGCCCGAGCCATCGAAGTACTCCTGCCGCTCCTGCCCCGGCGCATGGCGGCCGTCGTGGCTGAGCGAGAGCGTGTGGCCGATCTCGTGGGAGATCACTTCCGCGGCGGCCTTCCCGCTGGTGTAGAACGACCAGCAAACGGCGTCGCCCGAGCTGTTGAAGCTGCCGTAGAGCGCGACGCCGCCGTTCCCCGGCGAGGCGGTGTTCGTGGGCGTGACCATCACGCGCTGCCGGGTGTTGCGCGCGGCGGCTTCGAAGACGCGGCGGTCGGTCGTCACGTTGATCGTGAACGGCTGGAAATCCTCCGCCACGCGCTGCCAGACTTCCTTGATCTGCTGCGTGCCGAGGGTCGCCGGCTCCACGGGGAAGTCGCCCCAGCCTTCCCACGGCCCCGGCCCGCCCTCGAAGTCGAGGAACACGACGGCCGCCGCACCCGGCAGGCTCTCCAGCGGCACGATCCCGTTCTGCGACGGCGGGAAGGGCGGCTCCACCGGATGGTCCTGCGGCGCCGGCTCCGCAGGCAGGCCGACGCACATCACTTGGTCGATCGTCCGCGGAAGGAGCAGCGGTGCCCCGTCCTCGCCCGCCGGCTCGACGCGATAGGCGAGGGTGCCTTCATCGAAACGCACGTGGCCGCTGAGCGCCCCGGCCACGCCCGGCAGGGGCTCACGGCGGAAATAGAAGAAGCCGGGAGCCGGCGAATCCAGGCGGCCCTGCACCATCACGACCATGCTGCCGTCGCGCTCGATCAGCTCGATGTTCCCCGTCACCGTGCCACCACCCGGCAGGGGAAACCGCACGGCGCTTCCGTCGTCCACGACCATCTCGTCGAGGAAATCCTCCGCCACGGGCAGGGGTGCCGGCGCGCCGGGAACGGGCGCGGTCGCCGCCGTCGGCACGGGACGATCCGCGACCCGGACCGCCAAGGGCCGGCCAAGCGCATCGCTCGGATCCGCCGCGGCGCGGGCGGGTCGATCCGCGCCTTGCGGAACGGTTTTCCTTTCGGTGGCCGGACCGCGGCCGGATTCCGGCATGAGGACGAGCGCGGCGGCGAGAGCCAGCAGCAGGGCGGCCGGCAAAAGGGCGAGACGACGGTGCATGGCGCGGGAATCGCCGCCGCGGCTCCCAAGATGGGTTTCGGAGCGCGGCGGGCGGAATGGGTGGTGGAGGGTGTCGCAGGCCGCCGGTGCGCACCCGCGGGATTTCAACGCATTTTTCCGCGCGGCGGTTTATTCGCCCCCGGCGATCACCCGCGCAGCGCCGAAGGTGGGCCGCGGCAGCTACACGAAGGTGCAGGCAGCGAGTTGCCAAACGCCGAAACTGCAATCGTGCCGCTGCACTCTGCCCCAGCGGGCATTCCGATTCCGGCGGACCCAGCTGGCCTTGCGCCGCAAGGGACAGTCGCAGCGCCTAGATACGGGGCTTCGTATTAGGGACGCCAGCTGTCGAAAGCCGACGGGTTGGCACACGCCGGGCAATCAGGATGGCCCTGCTTCCACCCGGGGAGCAGTCCACTGAAAACGACCCACTATCATGAAACAACCCAAGGAGATCCTGATCGAATGGCTGCGCGACGCGCACGCCATGGAATCGAACCTGATCCAGATGCTCGACCAGCAGATCGGACATCTCGAGGATCATCCGCAACTCGAGGAACGCCTCGTCTCGCACAAGGAAGAGTCACACCGCCACGCCTCGCGGCTGGAAGAATGCCTTGCCCGGCTGGGCGCGGACACCAGCTCGCTGAAAGAAGGCATCGCCAAGGTTTCGGGGATGATCAGCCCGCTGCCAGCGGCGATG
>CBFGTW010000179.1:0-8127 GCA_965651855.1 uncultured Verrucomicrobiales bacterium | reverse complement strand
CTACGCTCTCTATGCCAACCAGAGCGGGCTTTATGATGACGTCCTGAGCTATCTCGGGCTGAAGAAATGAGCGCTCCATTGCAACAGGCTCGGGTGTCGCGCGTTCAACCGCGGCGTGACGCGAGCCGAGGGTTCTGACTGGGTTCCGAAAGCAGGCATCTACAGGAGGATTCGCCAGCGGGTGAATTCAAGCGACAAAGGGCCCTGGCGACCGGTAACAGTGGGGTGGGAGAGGGAGCGGGATCGTGAGGCCCAGCCTCACAGAGAAAGGGACGGACCTTCTATTGGAAGAAGCTTTCCATCGCCGGTGGGGGGCGGGCACTGCACGCTCAACTCGAAGACCATGAAGCTGGCCTTCATCGCTCCGATCTACGGCGGCATGGGCGCGTCGAGCGGACCGAACCACAATCCGTCGCGGGATCCGTCGGTCACGAGTGGCTGGCTGAAGTACAGCATGTTCGCAATCAGGACTCCCAACAGCGCGAACCCCCTCAAGACATCCAGGGAAACGATCCGTTCGGCAGCCGCTATGGGAGCGAGCAGTTTGCCATAATTCTCCGGAAGCGGAGGCGGCCCGATCCTCCCGGCGCCCTCGCGTTCTCCGGAATCCAACATCCGGGGAGGATTCTCGAGCGCCGCTGTACCGGTCAACCTGAATCCTCATCAACGGGGTACCAATTCCGAAGAGCAAGCGATTGCAGCAGACCTTCTCTTGCGGTTGAAGCCTCGCATGGCGAGGCCGTTGCGATATGGAGGTGCGGGTTCTGTCTTCAGGAACGCCAGGAGCCGTTTCGGGCCGAAGCGCCGCAGTGGCGCGAGGTGGCAACTGGGCTCCGCCGGGGCATTGGCCGGGGAAATTTCGGGGCATGAGGGATTTGCGGAAGGGTGTGGCGTGAAGTGGCGCCCTTCCCCGCGGCGTGCTCGTCGTGCGTCCCGCCGGTCGGGGTGGATCCTGCGACAGTTCCGAGTGCGAAGCGACAAGTGCGAAGACCACCACATCGTCTTTGACGGCCGGAGTTGCTGCGGGGAGAACTTGCGGGGCCGAGTCGTTCCGGTCGTCCGCCATCCACACCCCGGCTTTTCCCGGTGAGCAGTCCCCAAGCCCGACATACCTCCTCGCGCCGGCGGTTTCATCCGCTGGACCATGCAGTGGCGGCGGCTTTCGTGATCTACGCCGCCAGTGTCACGGCGACGCCGATCTGTCTGGTGGCGTTGCGGGAGGACATTTCGTTTTCGCTGGTGGGAGGCGGGGTGCTGGAAACCGTGCGCAGCGCGCTGGTGGTGGTGACGTTGCTGTTCAGCGGCTTCATCGCGGCGCGGTGGGGCAAGGCCGCGGCGCTGGGGTGGAGTTGCCTGCTGCTGGCGGCGGCCTTGGGAGTTTACGCGCTGGCGCCCACGTATGCCGTGCTGCTGTTGGCGCTGGGCTTGCTCGGGGTGGGCGGTGGAGTGGTCGAGGCGTTGCTCAACCCGATGGTGGAGGAGCTGCACCGTGAGGATGCCGGCCGCTACCTCAATTTCTTCAATGCCTTTTGGTCGGTCGGCGTTCTGCTGACCGTGCTGGTGACGGGTGAGCTGCTGACCGGCGAGGTGTCGTGGCGGATCATCATCGGCACCCTCGCCGTGCTCGGGTTGCTGCCCGGCCTGTTGTTTCTCCGGCTCCGGCGGACGGTGACGGAGCGCCGGCTGCCGGCGGGTGAAGTCTGGCGGGAAAAGCGGGCGCTGCTGCGGTCCGGCGGCTTCTGGATGTTCACGGCCATGATGTTTTTCGCCGGGGCGGCGGAGGGCGCGCTGACGTTCTGGAGCGCCAGCTACATCCAGATCCACCACGGCGGTCTCCCGCGTGCGGCGGCCCTCGGCGTGGCGACCTTCGCCGCCGGCATGATCGTGGGGCGGCTGGCGAGCGGCTGGTGGCTGCGGCAGCACCTGCTGCGCGCGGGCATCCTCGCCGGAGCGGTCGCCGGGATCGGCATCAGCGGCGCGCTGCCTCTCGTGCAAAGTCTGGCGGCCGTGTGGGCGGTGCTTTTCCTCGCGGGCCTCGCGGTCGCGTGCTTCTGGCCGAGCATCCAGGCCTATGCGGTCGAGGTGCTGCCTTTCAAAGCGACCCCGGTGTTCATCCTGCTTTCCTGCGGGGGCATCGCCGGCTTCGGATTCGCTTCCTGGTTGATCGGCCTGCTGGCGGAGCGCTTCGGCTTCACCGTCGGGCTCTACAGCATTCCTACGTTTTTCGCCGCCTTGGTGGTGCTACTGATCATCGGTCCGCGGCCTGGTCCAAGAGGCGGGCGCTGAGCCTGCGCGGGGCGGCGCTGCGACGAAGGGCGGCTCGCGAGCTTCAGGTGGCTCGTGGATCTTGGCAGGTTCACCAAAATTTCTCGACCGAGGCTTCCACGCGGATCTCCATCTGGGTTCGGGCAAGGGCCTCGCCTATGAACGTGATGGCTTCTCTCGGCCTTCCGGCTTCCGGCAGGTTCGGGCGGAACGAACGGTGGCGGCGCGTCATTCGGGGTTGCCGGGGGCCTTCCGGGGCGGCTGAATCGCTCGGCAACCGTGCCTCATTCGAACCATGGTCCCGTTTTACACAAAATGCTTCGAGACCGCCGTGCGGGAAACGCGGGTGGTGACGCTCCTTCGTGAGCGCCAGGGTGTGCCGCCGGGCAGTTATGTGTTCCACGAATTCTACTGCGATGAGCTGACGTGCGACTGCCGGCGGGTGATGATCGTGATCACGAGGGCGGAGGACGAGGAAATGCGCGAATGCCTGGCGACGATCAGCTACGGTTGGGAAAGCCCGGAGTTCTACCGGAAGTGGTCGGGCGAGGAGGATCCGGAGTACAACCGGTCGCTGGCGGGGGCGGAGTTGGCGCCGCTGAACGTGCAGTCGGTGCACGCGCCGGTGCTGCGCGACATTTTCGTCGGATGCCTTGAGGAAGATCCGGCGTTGCGGGGGCGGTTCGCGCGGCACTACCGGCAGTTCCGAGCCGCGGGCCGGGAGCGCCGCCGCCGGCCTCCGGGCGGGGGCGGGGGCGGGAAGAAACGCCGGTGAAGGGTGAAGGGCGGATCGAGCACGCGACATTCCAGGGTGCTCCGTCGGCCGAGGTCGATCCGATCGCATTCACCGGTGCGGAAGCGGACATTTTGGTCGCGGACCGGTCCCGTCGACGGCAAGGTTCCGGGAATCCCACCAGCTCGCGTTCAGCGGCGGGCGATGGGGAGAACCTCCGTATGAAAAACCCGATGCGAATCCCAGCACTTCTCATGGCTGGCCTGATGGTCCTCGACGCGTCCGCCGCGGAGGAGTCCGCCACGGCCCGGCCGCTCCACGTCCTCTATCTGGGGCCGGTCGACGCCGAAGGTGGCGGCGGTGACACGGGTGGGGTGAATCCGCGGACCGATTACGCCTATCTTCCCGGCCAGACGCTCGCACCGGAGGCCATTTACTTTGATTATCTCGCCGATGACTCGCAGCTCACCAACGCTTATCTGAAGCATGTCGACGCGGTGGTGCAGGTGATTCCCGATTCCGAACTCGGCGGGGATCAGCGGGGGATGCTCGAGAAGTTCGGGAAAACGGGCAAGGGCTTGATCAAGTATCCTGATGGCAAAGGACCGGCGGACAAGGAACTGCGGAAGGCGGTGCTCGAAAACGTCGGCGAAGGTGCCAAATCCGCCTGGGAACGCTTTGTCGCGGCCCGGCCTCCCTTGCGGCGGCTGCCGGGCGAGGTGCCGAATTACGAAGGCCGGCCCGAGCCGGTCCGGTTCCAGGCTCCGCTCAAGCCGGAGGACAGCATCCGCTACACCCAGGTGCCGGCGGATTTCGAGCTGCGGCTCTTTGCCGCCGAGCCCGATGTCATCAAGCCGATCCACATGGCATGGGACGAGCGCGGGCGGGCTTGGGTGGTCGAGGCACTGGATTATCCCCACGGTCTTGTTCCCGACACCGAGCCGGGCCAGGGCCAGATCAAGATTTGCGAGGACACCGACGGCGACGGCCGGGCGGACAAATTCACCGTCTTCGCCGACGGTCTCAACCTTCCCACCGCCCTCGTGTTCGCCGACGGCGGCATCATCGTGGCGGAAGCACGGCGGATGCTTTTCCTGAAGGACCGCGATGGCGACGACCGGGCCGACATCCGCGAACCGCTCCTGCCGGGCTGGGGAGTCTTCGACACCCACGCGATGCAGAGCAGTCTCGCGCGCGGATTCGACAACTGGCTGTACGGCGCGGTCGGCTACTCGAACTTCGAGGGCAATGTCGGGGGCAAGGACCTCCGGTTCGGCCAGGGCATCTTTCGTTTCAAGCCCGACGGGTCCTCCTTGGAGTTTCTCCATCAATTCAACAACAACACCTGGGGCTTCGGCCAGAATGCCCATGGCGACACCTTCGGCTCCACCGCGAACGGCAACCCGTCCTTCTATGGCTATCTGCCCGCCCACGTCGTGGAGTCCACGCAACCCGGCGGCGGAAGGCCGCGCCTGGGGTTCCGCGACCCGGATGCTCCCGAACCTGATGCGGCCGGGCCCAAGCTGCGCCGCATCCCGTCCGCCCGCTCGCTGGCGGGGAACATGCGCATGCATCCGAACACGCCGAACGTCCGCATGGTGGACAACTTCGGCGGCTACACCGCGGCCGCCGGCCACGCGTTCATGGTCAGCGACGCCCTTCCTCCGCGCCTCCAAGGCAAGGCGCTGGTGACGGAGCCGACGGCCAAGCTCATCGGAATCATGGACATCGAGCCGGATGGTGGCGGCTACAAGGCGGCCGATGGATTCAACCTGCTCGCCAGCACCGACGAATGGATGTCCCCGATCTTCGCGGAGGTCGGTCCGGACGGCGCGGTCTGGGTGATCGATTTCTACAACTTCATCATTCAGCACAACCCGACGCCGAACCTGCGGGCCGCCGGCATGGAGGCCGAAACGGGCGAAGGTGGCGCCTATCTCTCGGACCTGCGCGACAAGATCCACGGGCGCATTTATCGCGTCGTTTGGAAAGATGCACCGGAAACGCCGAGTCGATCGCTTGCCGGGGCGGACAGCGCGGAACTCGTGCAGGCGCTGGACAGCGGAAACCAATTCCGGGCGCTCACGGCACAGCGTTTGATCGTGGACAACCAAGCGATGGCAGCCGCCGGAGCCTTGAAAGAGCGCGTCATTTCCGAGAAAGGCGGAAAGGGCGCGATTCATGCCCTGTGGGCTCTCGAAGACCTCGACGCGCTGGACGCCGAGACCCATCAGCAGGCGCTGGTCCACGAAGATCCCGCGCTCCGCCGGAACGCGATCCGCGCCTTGCCTGCGGATGACGACGGGCTCCGGCTGTTGTTCCGCAGCACGGTCATGCGCGACCCGGATCTGATCACGCGCCAGGCGGCCTTCGCGAAGCTCGCCGGGTTCCCTACCACGCCGGAGATCCAGACCCTCGTTTCGCAACTCGCGGACGATCCCGCGAACTCGGCCGACAGCTATCTGAACGACTCGCTCACGCTGCTGGGGCGCGTCCACGAGGTCCCCGGCGTCGGAGACAACGAGGTGACGGTGGAGGCGGGCGATCCGGGGCGCGGTGAAGACTTGTTTTTCAACAGTCCGACGGCGGCCTGCGCCGCCTGCCATGCGGTGGCTGGCAAGGGCGGCGCGATCGGACCCGCCCTCGACGGCTTGGCCAGCCGCAGGGACGAAGCGCACATCTTGGAGAGTCTCGTCGAACCCAACGCGGTGCTGGCCGAAGGCTTCGAGGCGCTCGGGGTCTCGCCGATGCCGCCGGTGGGCTTGATCCTGACGGAGCAGGAGGTCGCGGATGTCATGGCCTATCTCCAGACGCTGACCGCCGGTCCGGATGACGGGGTGGCGGTGCCGGCGGAAGAGCCGCGTCCGGCAGTCACACCGGCCGGCCCATCAGGGCAAGTCTTCAGTCCGGACGCGGAAGGCTACATCCGGAACTGGGTCATGTTGGCGCCGATCAGCCTTCCGGAGGAGGCCGTCGCCGCGGAGCTGACCGTGGAGGAGCAGATTCCCGACGAGGCCGGCCTCCGGCCGCGGGCCGGCGACAGGGTGACGGTCGGGGACAAGGAAATGACGTGGAAGAACATCGAATCGCCCGCCCGTCATTTTGATTTCAACGAGATCCTGGATGGCATCCACGATCATGTGGCGGGCTATATGGTCACGTACATCGATTGCGACGAGGAGATGAAGGATTTGACCATGGCAGTCGGCAGCAATGACCAAGCGCGCATCTATCTAAACGGAGAGGATATCTACGCCTACCAGGAAGCGCGTCCTCTCGAACTCGACGCCGACAAGGGCAGGGTCACCCTCCGGGAAGGGACCAATGTGATCGTCTTCAAGGTCTTGAACGAGGCGAACAACTGGCAGGGCTCCATGCGCTTCCTGGACAGCGCGGGCGAACCGGTGAAGGACCTCAGGATCAAGGTTGCGCCGTGAGCGGATACGCGTGGGTGCCCAGGCGTTTGGCGATGGGCCATGAGGGTAATGTGACCGCGCGGTGCGACGGATGCGGGAAGAGAAGGATTTGGCGGAGCGTTTCCGGGCGCTGGCGTCGGCGATAGATGTTGGAAAATCGGGACTGACCCCGAGGGCCCCATGGGGGCTCAACCATTTGACTTTACCTGACCTGCGCAGGGAGGTAATCAGCAGGTAATTCCATGAAAACACCAAGGGCGATCCCGTTGGCGGCCTTCGTTATTGCGCTCCTCCCTGCGCTCGGCCCGTTTTCCTTCCTTCAGGCCGCGCCGCTACTTTACGCCGAGGGAGACACCAACACCGCCGCGGTCAACACTCCGGCACAAACCGCGGCAGGCGGCTCGGTGGCCGACGAGGAGTCCGGCAGTCACGGAACGGGGACGTCCCAAGACCCCGTGATCACCGGGAAGGGCCGCGCCAGCGCCGCTTTCGGACGCCTGAGAGCTTTCGGCGAGGCCTCCGCCGGGGTCGGGAATCCTCTCTACAAGGTCTGGGGTGACGGGATCGCTCGTTTTGAGGATGACGTGACGATCAACGCACCCGGAATGGACGGGCGCTCCGGCAAGGTCACGATCAAGTTCATCCTCCATGGGGAATTGGCCGCCACCCACGACCGGTCGCCGGGATCCGACTCGAACCGGAACCGGGCCCTCGCCGCATACAGGTTCGAGCGAAACGATTCGACGGTCGCGGACAAGGAATACCGGGTTTACGGCGACGGCACGACAAGCGGAACGAACTTTCTTGGAGTGGAACAATCCGCCACCTTCGACGTGACCTTTGGAGTTCCGTTCAAGCTTGAACTCCGGATCACGGCCTCAACGCTCGCCCATGCCGACGCGGGCGGCCATGCCCGTGCGAATCTCGAAAACACCGCGACTTGGAGCGGGATGATCGTGCAGGATGAGGATGACAACGTCATCGCCCGCGACACGGTATCGCTGGTTTCCGCGAGCGACTTCAACTGGCTCGAACCCTATCCGGCTCCACCCGTGCCAGCGCTCGTCGTCCAACGCTCCGGCAACAATCTCGAGATCGCCTTCACCAGCGAGCCGGACGTCGTCTATCAGTTCCACACCAGCGTCGATCTCACGGAATGGGTTTCCCATGGCACCGCAATCACCGGAGACGGAACGCTCAAGTCCATCTCTGCTCCGATGACATCGCCTGCGGGCCAGGCATTCTACAAGCTCGAGAGCGCTTGGCCCTGAAGGGGTGCCGAATGACCGACGACGGAAGAATTTCGCGCGGCTGTTCCCGGTGGTTCAGGCGCGCCCAATCGCGCTGGCACGCCGTGGGAAGACCGTTATAGGAGCGTCATCGCCGAGGATGGCTTGGCGGCGATGACGAGGGCAGCCCGCATCGAACTGAACTGCTTCCGGTCCGCTCGGCCAAGGGTATCCGCAGTTCCTCCTCAGGAAAATGCATGTGTCCGCGCCGCTACAATCGGCCGGGGGCCGGATTTTTTTGACAGCCGGCGCCGCCCATGAACCTCAAACGGAACATCCGCCTGCGGCGACGGCTAGCCGGGCGGGAGCTGCGATGGATTCGCTCTTCGCCGCGAGGGTGGTTGAGGTCACGAGCGTTCGATCGGCCATCAGGGCCCCCTCATTTTGGTATCAAACCGCGCTTGTACGAAACACTCGTTTGATT
>CBFGTW010000178.1:0-8200 GCA_965651855.1 uncultured Verrucomicrobiales bacterium | reverse complement strand
ACGTCGAGGCGATCATGGAGCGGCTCCGCAACATGGAGTTCGACATCATCGACGCCTCGGAGGTGGACCGCTACAAGGACAAGAAGCGGGACGAAGGCGACGACACCGAGGACGATTCCAAGACCGACCAGAAGCTCGACATCCTGGACGACCCGGTCCGGATGTACCTGAAGCAGATGGGCCAGGTGCCGCTGCTCACCCGCGAGCAGGAGGTCGAGATTTCCAAACGCATCGAGGATGCCGAAATCGAAGTCGCCCGGCACCTGCATCTCTTCGGCTTTGTCGCCGACAGTTATCTCGAGCTGGCCGACAAGCTCAACAAGGGCAAGGAGCGCTTCGACCGCGTGATCCTCGACAAGAAGATCGAGTCCCGCGAACGCTACATGAAGGGTCTGCCGAAGCTGTGCGACCAGCTCAAGCAGCTCCACCAGGAGAACGACGACCTCTTCCGCCAGCTCTCGTCGAAAAACCCGCGCGGCAAGAAGAAGCTCGAGGACGAGTTCGCGAAGAACCTCCAGACGCTCAACCGCCTCTACACCCGCTTTTACTACAAGCAGAAGATCATCGAGGACTTCTGCGAGCAGGTGGAGGACTACCAGCAGAAGTTCTGGAAATACGGCCGCAAGGTCCAGGCGGACCCCGAGGACAAGGAGTTCGTCACCAAGCTGCGCGAAGTCCAGCAGCGGTCCTGGCACACCAAGGAAACCTTCGAGGAGACCAACCGCGACCTGCGCCACTGGATGAAGGAAGCGCTCAAGGCCAAGACCGAGATGGTCGAGGCGAACCTGCGGCTCGTCATCTCCATCGCGAAGAAATACACCAACCGCGGTCTTTCATTCCTCGATCTCATCCAGGAAGGCAACATGGGCCTGATGAAGGCCGTCGAGAAATTCGAGTACCGCCGCGGCTACAAGTTCTCGACCTACGCCACCTGGTGGATCCGCCAGGCGATCACCCGCTCGATCGCCGACCAGGCGCGCACGATCCGCATCCCGGTCCACATGATCGAGACGATCAACAAGCTGATGCGCGTGCAGAAGCAGCTCGTCCAGGAATACGGCCGCGAGCCTTCCCCGGAGGAAATCGCCGAGGAAATCCACCTGCCCGTCGAGCGTGTCCGCGCGGTGCTCAAGATGGCCCAGCAGCCGATCAGCCTGCAGGCGCCCGTCGGTGATTCGGACGACACCTCGTTCGGCGATTTCATCGAGGACAAGGCGGCCGACAACCCGATGGAGGAAGCCGGCTTCTCGATGCTCAAGGACAAGATCAAGGACGTGCTCGACACGCTGACCGAGCGCGAGCGCGAAGTCCTCGAGCAGCGCTTCGGCCTCAAGGACGGCTACAGCCGCACGCTCGAGGAAGTCGGCCGGCAGTTCCAGGTCACTCGCGAGCGCATCCGCCAGATCGAGGCGAAGGCGCTCCGGAAAATGCGCCACCCCACCCGGATCCGGAAGCTGGAAGGCTTCATCGAGTTGCCGGGAGCTTAATTCCAAGGAGTGTGGGCACCCCGCCCACATCGCCGCGCGCCATGGAATCCGTCGACGATTTCACGAAGATCGAATCGGTCTTCGTCCGCCACCGCAACGCCCTGTTGTTGCGCGGCCAGTTCACGCCGATCTACACGGACTACTATCTCCACCTCATGGAGAGCGGAATCCGGTATCCGGCCGAGCTGGACGCGATGCTCAAGGACGCGCTGGCCATGCTGACGCTGCATCTCGTCGCGCGGCCGTGGGCGGAAACGATCGCCTGGACCGTCAACCTCCGCGCGCCGCGGATCAATCTGTTCGTCACCGGCGGTTCGCTGGACGAGGCCGTCACCGGCCGGATTTTCACCGAGGACGTGCGCGAACCGGACCGCAATTTCTTCTACTCCCAGACGACCACCCCGAACGGCGCGGAGCCGCGGCTGTCCACGCTCGAGGTCGACGACCGCGATCCGGTCAACTGGATATCCCGCTACTACGACCAGTCCGAGCAGCGCCCGGCGCGCGCATTCCGCCTTGCTGACGAAACCTTCGCCCTGCTCGCGGCGCAGCCGGATTGCGATCTCGAATGGTTCGAGCGCGCGACGGCGGGAGACATCGCCTCCATCGGGGACAACGAGGAAACGTCGCTGCTCGAGACGCGGAAATTCCGCTTCCACTGCGGTTGCACGCTGGACCGCATCCTGCCCGTGCTCGGCTCTTGGCGCGACCGGCCGGACGATCTGTTCGAGGGCGCCGAGGCCATCGCCGTCCAGTGCCCGCGCTGCGGCGCGCGCTACCGGGTGACGCCGGACATGCTGTGAGGCGGCGGATTGCCATTTGCGGATCCTGCAACTAGGATGGCTGCATGATCGCGATGGAGAGCACCCAGATGGTCACCGTCGAGGAGTATCTCGCCGGTGAAATAGTCGCGGATCGCAAGCACGAGTACATTGGCGGCACCGTCCACGCGATGGCCGGTGCGAGCAACCGGCACAACGCCATCGCGAGCAACTCAGTCGTATGCCTTGGCTCGCAGCTCCGTGGAAAACCCTGCCAGTCCTTCAACTCCGACACGAAGGTCCGCATCGAGTTCCCGGACCACACGCGGTTCTACTATCCGGACGCCATGGTCGTCTGCGAGCCGAATCCCCCGGACGATCATTTCCAGGACCGTCCGGTGGTGGTGGTCGAGGTGCTGAGCGAATCCACCCGCCGCACCGACCTCGGCGAGAAGCGCGACGCCTATCTGACCATCCCGACGCTCAAAGTCCTGATCCTCGCCGAGAGCGAACGGCCTCGGGTGACCGTGTATCGGCGGAGAGCGGGCGGCGGATTCGCCGCCGAGCTGCATGAAGGCGTCGCGAGCACGATCCCCCTGCCGGAGATCGGCGCGGACCTGCCGCTCGCCGAGCTTTACGAGCGGGTCAGCTTCGCCGATTGATCGGCGCGTGCCTCCCAGCATCCCGCGCTTCCACCACTCGCAGTATTCCGACCCGGAGAAACTGCTGGCTTCGAAGCGCGGGCGAACGATCTCCGTCTGCATCCCGACGCTCGACGAGGCGGCGACGATCGGCGCGATCGTCGCCACCATCCGGCGCGAATGGATCGAGCGGCACCCGCTGGTGGACGAGATCCTGGTGATCGATTCCGGTTCGACCGACGGGACCCGGCGTCTTGCCGCGGAAGCCGGCGCCGACGTGCATCTGGCCGCCGGAATTTCTCCGGACGGCACCACCCACACCGGCAAGGGCGAGAACCTGTGGAAAGCCCTGCACGTCGCCCGGGGAAACATCATCTGTTACCTGGATGGAGACATCTCGAATTTCGGCCCTCACTTCGTCGGCGGCTTGGTCGGGCCGCTCCTTGGGGAACCCGGGATCGACTACGTGAAAGCTTACTACGAGCGTCCGCTGGCGAATGGCGACGCGCTCCATCCCACCGGCGGCGGGCGGGTTTCGGAGATCCTCGTCCGGCCGCTCATCTCGCTCTTCTACCCCGAGCTGTCGGCGGTCCTCCAGCCGCTCTCCGGCGAGTACGCCGCGCGGCGCGAACTTTTTGAATCCCTCCCCTTCCCCACCGGTTACGGCGTGGAGATCGCGCATTTGATCGATCTCGTCCAAGCGGGACACCTTGGCCGGATGGCGCAAACGGACCTCGGTCTGCGCGTCCACCGGAACCGCGACGAGGCCGGGCTCGGCCGCATGGCCTTTGCCATACTCCGGACGCTCTTCCGGCGCCTCGAGCGGGACGGGAAGCTCTCGCTCGCCACCGAACTGCCGGATGTCCACCGCTCGTGGAGCTTCGGCAACGGCGAGCCGGAAGCGCTGGCGTCCCACCTGCCCGAGCCCGAACGTCCGCCGTTGCGGCCGGGCGGCTTCACTCCAGCTCCTTGAGCCGTTGGAGGCACCACTCGAGGCTTTCCTCATACTCTTCGCTCGACGGCCGGGACGCGTTCAGACGTTTCCACATCTCCACCGCCTCACGGAAAACTTCGCGGGCCTTGGCTTCCTCTCCCGCGAGCTGGAGCGCGTGGCCGAGATCCCCCAGCACGTAGCCCTGCGACCGTTGGAGCTGCTCCATCGGCGGCCCCGCCGGATGCGATTCGCCTTCGAGCCGGGAAAGCAGGTCGCGGGCGCGCGAGATGAGGCCGATCTCGCCCTTGCGGTCGTCCGCGAATCCGAGCATCCGCCCTTTTTGCCACCAAAGCAGCGCCAGCCGGTAAGCGACGGTCGGATTGTCGGGATTGGACGCCCGCACCGCCTCGAGCGCGCGGATCCCGCGGTCGAAGGCCGCCACCGCCTCCTCGGCATCCCCGCGATCGCGCATCAGCCCGGCCTGCAGTCCCAGCTGGGCGGCGCGCCGGGCCACGGCATCCGCATTCTCCGGTTCCTTGCGCAGCACCCCGTCCAGCAGACCGAGCGCCTGCAGCGAATAGGTCTCCGCAGCCGCAACGTCACCCGACAAGATCGCCGACTCCGCCATGGCGCCGTAGCACCCGGCCAGCTCGAGCCGCAGCGCGACGTCCTCCGGGGATTTCTCGATCAGCTTCGTCAGCTCGGCCGCCGCTTGGGCGCGGGCCGCGCGGGCATCGCCGAGACTGCCGATACCCTCGAGGATGGTGGCGGCGGAAAGATAGCACTCGGCCAGCTCGGACCGCAGGACCACCGAGTCCGGCCGCTGGTCGGCGAGGCGGTTCAGCGTCTCCGTCGCCCGCAGCAATTGCAGGAGCGCCTCGCTGTCGTCACCGCGCGCGGCCAGCAGTTTCGCCTCGTGGAAATCGAGCACCGCGAGCAACTCCGCCCGGCGGTCGGAATCCACGCCTGTTTCCGGCAGTCCCTGGAGAGCGGCGCGGGCTTCGTCGAACGCCTCCGCCGCACCCGGATCGCCACCGGACTGCATCAGCAGGGCCAACCACAGGCGGTCGCGCGCGATCCGGAACGACTGCCCGGCCGCCCCGCTGTTCGTCGAAACCTCCGCCTTCTCGAGCCTCCGGCGGCCCTCATCCGGATCCCCATTCGCCAACGAGATTTCGGCGAGTTGAAGTTTCACGCGCCCCCGCTCGTCCTCGAGTTCCGGCAGCTCCGCGGTGCGGGCGAGGAAGTCGTTGAAATAGCGCTCCAGTCGCCGCAGCCGCAGCTTCCGACCATCGAGTGGCGGCAATCGCCGGTGGCCTTCCTCCATGGCCCAGTCGAACAAGCGGTCGCCGATCGCGCGCGATTCCTCGAGCCGACCGAGCGCGACATCCCTCTCGTATTCCACCGTCCGGTTGGCGGTCGCCGCCTCCTTCTCCGCCGCCTCGCGGGCGAGCCGCGCGTTTTCCAAGTCCGTCCGGAGCCGCGCCACCTCGCCCACCCGCTCGGCTTTCTCGCGCTTCAACTGCGAAAGCGAAAGCTGCCACAGCGCCGCCATCAGCAAGGCTGCCGCCGTCGCCGCACCGGCAAAAAAATACGCCCGCCGCGCCCGGTGGCCCACTGCCCGCCGCTGGTCGAGCAAGACTTCCCGGCCGGCTTCCGCCTCCGCCTCCGTTTCCGCCTCGTGCAATCCGGCGGCCACCTCCGCCATCGTCCGTGGCCGCTGCGCCGGATCGAGCCTCAGGCAGCGGTCGATCCAGGCCCGGTATCCGGCTTCCAGCTCGTTCGCCGGCTCGTCGGGCCAGGGCGCGGCCGGTTGACTCTCGAGCTTCGCCGCGATTTTCGGCAGGTCGGCCTGGATGCCTTCCCGCGTCGTTTCCCCGGCCGGCGGAGCGACCAGCCGGAAGGCATCGTCGCACCGCGGGAATTTTCCGGTCAACAAGCGGAACGCCAGGACGCCGAAGGAAAACACGTCCCAGCCGAAGCCTTCGCCTTCCAGATATCCGGAGGCGTTGCGAAGCTGTTCCGGTGGCTGGTAGAGCAAGGCGTCCGTAAAGCCGGGCGTGGCAATGCCGGGGACGTTTCCCAACGTCCAGTCCGTCAGCAGCGGCCGCCCGAGATCGTCGAAAAACACGTTGCCGGGCTTCAGGTTCGCGTGGGCCACGCCGCGCGCGTGCATCGCTGCCAATGCCTTCGCCAGCTCTCTCACCAGCGGCCATGTCCCCTCGCCCGGATGCTCCGCGAGCCGGTGCTGCAAGCTGTCCGGACGCGGCGGGTCCACCGTCTCGTCCCCATGCCACGCCGTCACCCGGATCGCAGGCGCTTCCTCGAAGTCCGCGGAAACCACCCGCATCACGCCCTCCGGCCAGCCACCTTCCTCGAGCCGGGCGGTCATCTTCCCGAGCAACGGCCGGTTCACCAGCCCTTCGTCGAGCACCTTCACCGCCAAGAGCCCGCCGTCCTCATCCTCCGCCAGAAACACCTGGCCGCACTCGCCGGCGCCAACCAAGCTCCGCACCTTCCATCCCTCGACCCGTGGCGTTTGCATCCCGAGCTTTCTAAGCCGGATGCGCCGCACCGCCAACCGGAAAGCCAGGGGCGGGCGGCCGCCCGGAGGCGTGATCCGGTGCTCTCTCCCGCACCCGCGGTTCGATTCCTCTTCAGGTTTGCCGCAGACTTGCCATGAATGCGATCGCTCGATCCGACCTCATGCTCCGGCACGCGTTCATCTTCTTCTGTTTCCTCTTGCTGAACCTAACAGCACAGGCGTTTTTCGTGCCGTTCACCACCGAGCAACGGGTCGGCGCGGCAAGTTTGATCGCGGTTGTCGAGGTCACTGGCACGGACAAGGAATCGGGTTTTGCGGATGCCACGGTGATCGAAGGCGTTCTCGAGGCAAAGGCCGGACGGAAAGTCCGGATACACGATGATTGGGTGGATGCCGGAGGATCAAGGACGCGCATCGCCGGTCGTGACGCGATCTTGGAAAAGGGAAAGCGCTACCTTGTCTATCTGGGAAAAAACAAGCGCGGCGAATGGGTGACAGTGCAGTCGTCCCTCGACGCGCTGGAGGTCATCGGCGACCGCGTCGCGAAGGAAGGCGCGGCGGGCTTCGAGCCGTTGGCCGCCAAGCTCCGGAAGCTGCGCACCCTCGTCGCCGAACGGGAACCCCGACCGGCGGCGACTGGAGAGCCGCCCGCGGAACCTTGAAACGCCGGCGCGACCGCCCGCGTAACCGGACGCTTGAACCGCGCCGCCTCCCGAACCCCGACTCCGCTTTCGCCATGAAACCCGTCTGCCCCGGCAATCCGCTCGATCGCTACGCGTCCCGCCGCGAATTCCTCTACGTCGGCCTCCTGGGTGGCGTCGGTCTGACCCTGCCGCAGTTTCTCCAAAGCCGGGCGATGGCCGCGGCAAAGGACTACGCGCTGCACGAGCCGGTCGCGCAGGGGATCATCCACATCTTCCTGCCCGGAGGCATCGCGCACCAGGAATCGTTCGATCCGAAGCCTTACGCTCCGGTGGAATGCCGCGGCCCGTTCGGCGCGATCGACACTGCCGTTCCCGGCGTGCAGTTCGGCGAGTTCATGAAGGAAACGGCGAAGATCGCCGACAAGCTGACCATCATCCGCTCGATGTCGCACGGCGAGGCGGCGCACGAGCGCGGCACGCACAACATGTTCACCGGCTACCGGCCCTCGCCGGCGATCGAGTATCCGTCGATCGGCTCCGTGGTTTCGCACGAACTCGGCTCGCGGAACGACCTGCCGCCCTATGTGTGCGTGCCCTCGGTGCCGAACGAGTTCGCCAATTCCGGTTACCTGTCTTCCGCTTACGGGCCATTCGCGCTCGGTTCCGATCCCGCGCGGGGCGATTTCCAAGTGCGGGACCTCAACCTGCCGAAGGGTGTGGATGACGCGCGCTTCGCCCGCCGGCGCGCGCTTCTCGAAACCGTCGACCACCATTTCCGCACGATGGAGGAATCCGACGCGCTCGAGTCGATGGACGCATTCTATCAACACGCCTACAAACTCATCTCATCCCAAAAGGCGCGCGAGGCATTCAACCTGAAGGCCGAGCCCGACGCCCTGCGCGACGAGTACGGCCGCAACGCCGCCGGTCAGCGGATGCTGCTGGCACGTCGCCTGATCGAGGGCGGCGTGCGCTTCGTCTCGCTCACCGCCGGGGGCTGGGACCACCACGACAACCTGAAAGCGGGGATCCAGCGCGAACTTCCGCCGGTGGACAAGGCGATCGCCGCCCTGATCCGCGACCTCGAACGCCGCGGCATGCTCGACAGCACGCTCGTGATGGTGACCACCGAATTCGGCCGCACGCCGAAGCTCAACCCGCAGGGCGGCCGCGACCACTGGCCGCGCG
>CBFGTW010000177.1:0-8211 GCA_965651855.1 uncultured Verrucomicrobiales bacterium | reverse complement strand
AACCATCTCCGCTGGGTCCGCTCGTCCCCGGGAGTCCCGGACCCCGAATTCGCAAAACTTTGGGGGCTGGAAAACAACGGCCAAGCGGTGAACGGCATCAGCGGGACCGCCGGCTCGGATATCCGCTACCGCGCGGCTTGGCGGATGTCCCGGCCGCTGACCGGCGAGGCGATCGTCGGCGTGATCGACACCGGCGTCGACATTTCCCACCCCGATCTCGCCGGCAACCTGTGGACGAACCCGGGGGAAATTCCGGGCAACGGTCTCGACGACGACGGCAACGGGTATCCGGACGACGTCCATGGCTACGACTTCGCCCTCGGCACCGGCGCGGTGACGGATTCCGGCGATCACGGCACGCACGTCGCCGGCACGCTCGCCGCGAGCGGCCGGAACGGCATCGGCATCGCCGGGGCCAATCCCCGGGCGAAGATCCTGCCGCTCAAGGTTTCCGCGAACGGCGACACCATGTCCACATCCGCGATCCTCGAGGCGATGAACTATGTCGTCGCCCTCAAGAACGCCGGAGCGAACATCGTGGCGGTCAACGCCTCCTACAGCGGGCCGACGTGGAGCCTCGCGGAACGCAATGCCATCGTCGCGCTGCGCGACGCCGGCATCATCCTTTGCGCCGCCGCCGGCAACGACGCCGAGAACAACGACATCGTGGACAATTATCCGGCCGATTACACCGTCTCGAACATCGTTTCGGTGGCGGCGCTGGATTCCCGGAACGACCTGGCGGATTTTTCAAACTTCGGCGTCGCCTCGGTGCATCTCGCGGCCCCGGGATCGGGGATCTACTCGTCTCGGCCGGTGGCGCACGTCGTGCCGGCGGCCTCGGTGAAGGTGGGGGATTCCGCCTTCGCCGCTGCCGCCATCGAGTTCGCCGGCGGCACCCCGGAGGCCGGCGTTTCCGGAGACGTCGTGGCCTGCGGCATCGGCCTGCCGGAGGAATTTTCCACCGGAGTGGCGGGGAACGTGGCCTTGATCGAGCGCGGGACGATCACCTTCGCCGAGAAGGTCGCCGCGGCCACCGCCGCCGGGGCCTCGGCCGCCTTGATCTACGACAACACCGGCGCCAGCCTCGCCAGCGGCGGATGGACGCTCGGCTCCGCCGGCGACTGGATACCCGCCTTGCAGATCACCCGCACGAGCGGGCTGGCGATCCTCGGCCAGTTGCCGGCGACGGCGCGGCTCGTGAATTTCCGCGATCCGGCGATGGCCTACCAATTCCGCAGCGGCACGTCGATGGCCACCCCGCATGTGGCCGCGGCGGTCGCCTTCGCCGCGATGCAGTTTCCCCAGGAATCCCTCGCACAGCGCAAGGCACGCGTGCTGGGGAATGTCGTTCCGCTGCCGTCCCTCGCGGGAAAGACGATCACCGGCGGCGCCCTCGACATGGCCCGCATCGTGGACAGCGACGGCAACGGACTCGCCGACTGGTGGGAAGTGGAGAACTTCGGCGCCACCGGCCAATCCGCGGTCGCGGACCCGGACGGCGACGGCGCGGGCAATCTCGCGGAGTTCCTCGCCGGCACCGATCCCGCCGATCCCACCAGCCGGCTCGTGCTTGGCATCGGGGGCGATGGTCTGACCTTCCCCACCCTGCCGCACCGGATCTATCAGCTCGAGTCGAGCGCGGATCTCGAGATGTGGCAGCCGCTCGGCACGGCACGGGACGGCGATGGTTTGCCGGCCTTGATCCAAGACGACGATGCCGCCGGACGGCGGTTCTACCGGCTGAAGGTGGACTTCGTCGAATAACGACCGGCCGCTCAGCCCGGGACCGGGGCGTTCTTCGCGATCAGGTTCTCCTTCTTCAGCGTTTCCCAGAATTCCGCCGGGATTTCCGCCTCCATGGATGCCGCGTTTTCCTTCACCTGCTCCGGGCTGCGCGCGCCGGGGATGACCACCGAGACCATGGACGGAGCGGCGCAGAACTGGAGCGCGGCCGTGCGCAAGTCGGTGCCGTGTTCCTCCGCGACCTTCGAGATCCGCTCGCGTTTCCCGTGCATCCCCTCGGGGATCTTCGGGCTGTAGTTGTAACGCTCGCGCCCGGCGAGAAAACCGGAGTTCAGCGGCGCGCCGAGCACCAGCGAAAGGCCCGCCTCCTCGATCTTCGGCAAGACGCGCTCGAGGGCGTCCTCATGCTGGACGATGGAATACTGGGTGGCGAACAGGAACACGTCGGCATCGGCGACCTCCATCGTCCGCAGGATCGGCTCGGCGCGGTTCACGCCAAGGCCCCAGCCCTTGATCAGCCCCTCGTCGCGCATTTTCGTGAGTTCCACCATCGCGCCATGCTTGGCGATCTCGAACTGCTCGAGCCACTCGCCGCCAAGATGGTCCGGCGAGAGATCGTGGATGAAAACGATGTCGATGCTGGGAATACCGAGCCGCTGCAGGCTGTCCTCGACCGAGCGGCGGGCACCGCCCCCGGTGTAGTCGAATTTCGGGCTCATCTTCGGCACCTCATGCCACAGCGAGGGGTCCGGATTTTCGTCCGGCACGAGCAAGCGTCCGACCTTCGTGGAGATGATGTATTCATCTTTCGGCCGCTGGTCGAGGCCGAGCCCGAAGCGCCGCTCGCTCAAGCCGAAACCATAGAAGGGCGCGGTATCGTAATAGCGGACGCCGGCTTCCCAGGCGGCATCGAGTGCCGCCAGCGCCTGCGCGTCGGGCGAGGGCTCGAAGGCATTCCCGATCGCCACGCCGCCGAGACCGAACGAGGGCCCGGGGCGGTAAGCATCGCGGTCGACGACTTGGCCGTGCGGCGCTTCGCGCGGCTCCTGCGGAGCGTCCGCGGCTTGGGCCGGAAGACGCAACGGAAGCGCGGCGGTGCCAAATGCGGCGGCGGCTAGAAATTCGCGGCGGGTTTTCATGGGCAGAGGCAGTCGAGGTTCGGGCCCGGCCGAACCGACCGGAAACCGACACCTTAGTTCTCTTCCTCTCCCGCGCAAGGAAGCCGCGGGCCCCCGACCGTGTCAGAATTTCCCGGCGGGCCTCTCCCGCCGATCGCGCTCGACGATTTCCCGGATTTTCCGGGGCTCGAGCATGCTGACCATGGTCCGCGGGCGGCCCGGCAGAAGCGGATGGACATGCACTTGGCAGACGATCCCCGCGAGCGAGCCGTCGGCGGTGATCACGGGCGAGCCGCTCATTCCCCCGCGGGCCACCATGTCGGTGAACATGAATCCACCCTCCGGCGACGTTTTGGCCGCCCGGAAGGACAAGACCTCGCCCGCGGTCTGGAACGAGCCGTTTCCGACGCTCTGACGCAGGTCGCCGGACGAGGGAACCAGCGCGCTGCCCGCGTCGTCCGCGCAGTGGACCAAGGTTCCGGGTCGCAATGCCGCGCCGACTTTCGTGAAGTGGTTGGCAGTCCGCAGGTCGAACTTGAGGATGGCGAGGTCCAGCTCCTCGTTTTCCCAGACGAGCCGGCCCGGCAGGATCGTGGTCCGCACATAGCGCGGAATCTCCGCCATCGGAATCGCCGCGCCGGGCGGGGTGCCGGTGAACTCGTTTTCCACCAGAAAGCAGGGATGGCCGTTCACCACATGGCGAGCGGTCAGAAAGTAGCCGTCGCGGGAAATGCACGCGCCCCGGCCGCCGCCGAGCAAGGCCTCTCCGGGATCGACCGCGCCGTTGGCGTTGCCGCGCACGATCGTGCTGACACGCGGGCCGAGGAATTCCCGCACCGCCGCCCGCTCGGCGGCATCCGGGACCCGTTCGCCGAGTTGCGCCACCTGCCGCCGCCGGATGTCCGGATTGTCGTAGCGGTAGACCTCCAGGTTGCTGGTGCACGAGGCGAGCGCCAGCGCCGCGGCGATTGCCGAGATGCCTCCCGGTCCTGATGAGAACATGGCGCGTTCATGGAAAAATCCGCCCGCTCATGCAAGCCGCAGACCGAACTGTTAGCATTCCTGACGCCAAGCGGGCGGACGGACCGAAGCCCGTCCGCCCGCCATCGCGGTTGGGGTTTCCCGGAAGAAATTTGATGCGCACTTTTCGTACGTCGCCCCGCCCGCGAGGGTTTAGCAGGTATTTTCCCCCTGTCTCTCCGGGGCGGGCCGCGCTCCTTGACCGTCCCGAGGCTTCGTGATTGCTTCGCCGCCGACATGAAAATTCTGGTCGCCTATTCCGGAGGGCTCGACACCTCCGTCCTCCTCAAGTGGCTCAAGGACAAGTATTCCGCCGAGGTGATCGCCTACTGCGCGGATGTCGGCCAGGCGGAGGAACTCGACGGCCTCGAGGAAAAGGCGCTCAACACCGGCGCCTCGAAATATTTCCTTGGCGACCTGAAGGAGGAATTCGCGCGCGATTACATCTTCCCGATGATCCAGGCGAACGCGATCTACGAAGGCCGCTACCTGCTCGGCACCTCGATCGCCCGGCCGTGCATCACCAAGGGGATGCTCGACGTCGCGTTGGCCGAAGGCGCCGACGCAATCGCCCACGGCGCCACCGGCAAGGGCAACGACCAGGTGCGCTTCGAGCTTTCCGCCGCATCGCTGGCGCCGCAGATCCGGTGCATCGCTCCGTGGCGCGACGCCTCGTTCCGCAAGCAGTTCCCCGGCCGCGCGGAGATGATCGCTTATGCCGAAGAGAACGGCATTCCGGTGAAGGCGTCCATGAAGAAGCCCTACTCGATGGACCGGAACCTCCTCCACATTTCCTTCGAAGCCGGCATGCTCGAGGACCCGTGGTACGACGCCACCACGCCGGACGACCGGGAAATGTACGTGCTCTCCACCTCGCCGGAAGACGCACCGGACCAAGCGGAATACGTCCGGATTCTCTTCGAAAAAGGCGATGCCATTGGTCTGCAAGCCGAAGGGTTGGCTGAAATCATCGCCAAGCTCGGCGACTTCCAGGTGCAGGGCGAGCGCGACGGCTACACGCTGCTCACGCCATACGGCATCATGCGCGTGCTCAATTTCCTTGGCGGCAAGCACGGTGTCGGCCGCGTGGACATCGTGGAAAACCGCTTCGTCGGCATGAAATCGCGCGGCGTTTACGAAACTCCCGGCGGCACGATCCTGCTCGCCGCCCACCGCGACCTCGAGGCGCTCACCGTGGACCGCGAGGCGATGCACATCCGCGACTCCCTGATCCCGAAATACGCGCAGCTCGTCTACAACGGCTTCTGGTTCGCCCCGGAGCGCGAGGCGATCCAAGCGCTGGTGACGCACACGCAGCAGACGGTTTCCGGCGAAGTGCGCGTGAAGCTCTACAAGGGCAACGTCATGAACGCCGGCCGCCGCTCGCCGCACAGCATGTATTCCGAAGCCGTCGCCACGATGGAAGGCGGCCAGGAAGCCGCCTACAACCAGGACGACGCCACTGGCTTCATCGCGCTCAACGCCCTACGACTCCGTGCCAGCGCACGGCAGCAGAAGTGACGGTCCGGAAAAGGCCTTGCGCGCCAAGGAGGACATGGACTAACGTTAGTCCATGTCCAGGATCGTGAACGTTCACGAGGCGAAAACGCATTTTTCGAAGCTGCTGGAGGAGGTCTCCGGCGGCTCGGAAATCGTCGTCGCCAAGGCCGGCCATCCGGTCGCGAAGCTGGTCCCCTACGTGGCTCCCGAGAAACCGCGGATGCTGGGTCGGCTGGCGGGCAAGATCCAAGAGAGCCCGGATTGCTGGGCACCGGATGAGGAGTTTGGCGAGAGCCTCGACGCGCCGCTCGATCCAGCGGCTCCCTCCGGAGCACCGCGGGTTGCCGAGGAGAATCGGCCATGAGACTGCTCCTGGACTCGCAAGTGGTCGTCTGGGCGATGGCTTGGCCGGAACGGCTCCGGCCACCGGTGCGGGAGGCCTTGATTAATTCGGAGAACGAGATCTTCGTCAGCGCCGCGACCTTCTGGGAACTTCGGGTCAAGCAGGCGAAGGGAAAACTCGTCCTTCCCGAGGATTTCGAAGTCGTGCTGGCGTCCGAGAATTGCCGCGAACTCCCCATCCTCTGGAGGCACTCGCGGGGAATCCCACTGCTGCCGCCGATCCATTCCGATCCCTTCGACCGGCTGCTGGTGGCGCAGGCGGCCGCCGAGGGCCTGGTCTTCGTCACAGCCGACCGCAACTGCCTGCGGTATCCGGTTTCGCTGCTCGAGGCGTAGCCGGGGACGCAAGGCTAGCGGGTCTTGCCGCAACCGCAGCCGCTCTTGCCGCAGCCGCCGGACTTCCGCCCGCGGCGGGCGAGGTAGACGAGGAAGATCGTCGCGGTGAGCACCACCACACCCGCGGCGGCGAATGTTTGCCAGTCGTTCATGAGAATCCGAGAAAACGGCCGAACTGATAAACCGTCAGCGCGGCGAGGTACGCGAATGCCGTCATGAAGACGAACTGCCCGACCGCCCATTTCCACGAGCCGGCCTCCTTCGCCACCACCACCGAGGTCGGCAGACACTGGAGCGCGTAGATATAGAAAACGAGCAGAGAGATGATGGTCAGCGGTGTGAACAACGGACTCCCGTCCGGCCATTCCGCCGCCGAGACTTGCTCGCGGAGAAGATTCCGCGTTTCCTCTTCGTCGTCACCTTCTTCGACGCGGAACAAGATCGCCAGCGTGGAAACGAAAACCTCGCGCGCCGCGAACGAAGTCAAAATCGCCGTGCCGGTGCGGCCGTCGAAGCCGAGCGGCTCGACCACCGGCTCGATCACATCCCCGATCCGGCCCATGGCGCTGTATTCGAGCGCCTCTCCGGGATCCTCGGTATCCGCCTTCGGATAAGTGCTGAGCGCCCACAGCAGAATCGACAGGCCCAGGATGATCGTGCCCGCCTTTCTGACGAATGCCCATGCCCGCTCGGCGAGGTGGCGGAAGATATAACTCCACTGTGGCGAGCGGTAGGCCGGCAGCTCGAGCATGAAATGATGCGCCTCCGCCTCTGGGCCCAGCCGGCCCCGCAGGACGCGTGCGACGACGAAGGCGGTCGCCGTCCCGAGCGCGTAGATGCCGAAGAGGATCAGCGCCTGTTTCCATGTCCCCTCGGACTCGTGGAGCAGGAGCGGGACGATGAGAAAGTACACCGGCAGCCGTGCCGAGCAGCTCATCCAAGGCGCGACGAAAATTGTGACCAAACGCTCCTTCGGCGAGGCGATGGTGCGGGTGGCCATGATGCCCGGGATCGCGCAGGCGTACGAGCTGAACAACGGCAGGAAGGCCTTCCCGCTCAAGCCGGCCTTGGCCATCACGTTGTCCATCAGGAAGGCGGCGCGCGCCATGTACCCGGAGCTTTCCAGGAGCCCGATGAAAAAGAACAGCAGCACGATCTGCGGCAGGAAAATAATCACACCTCCCACGCCGGCGAGGATGCCCTCGACCACCAGCGACCGCAGATCTCCCTCCGGCATCAGGTTTTCCACCCGATCGGAAACCGCCGCCTGGCCCGCCTCGATCCACCCCATCGGGACTTCGGCAAACGAGAAGATCGTCCAGAACACGCCGAACAGGATCGCCCCGAAGGCCACCCAGCCGAAAAACGGATGCAGGAGGAAACGGTCGATCCGGTCCGAAGCCGTCTGCTGGTGGACGTTCGGCCGGCGGGCCGCGAGTTCGCAGAGCCGGTGGATGAAATCCCTTCGCGCGCTTTCCGCGTCTTCCGCGGGCCTTGTCCAGTGCGCCTCGGCGGCACATGGCAGCGGGTGACGCAGCGCTTGCTTCAGCTCGACGATGCCCTTGCCGGCGTTCGCCTGCATGGGAACCACGGCGATGCCGAGTTCCGCGGAGAGCTTTTCCGGATCGAGCCTCAGGCCCTGCTTTTCCGCGACGTCCACCATGTTCAGGGCCAGCACGCACGGCAGGCCGAGCTCGATCACCTGAAGGGCGAGCTGGAGATGCCGCTCGAGATTCGAGGCGTCCGCCACGCAGATCACCAACTCGGGACGCTCCTCGCCGGCGAGCTCGCCGTTCAGCCCGTCGAGCGCCACCTTTTCGTCCGGTGATCCCGCACGCAGCGAGTAGCAGCCCGGCAGGTCGAGCAGGCGGATCTTCCGCCCGTGCGGCGTGAACGTCTCGCCGGCCTTCACCTCGACGGTCACGCCCGCGTAGTTGCCGACTCGCTGGTTCGCACCGGTAAGCGCATTGAAAACCGTGGTTTTCCCCGCGTTCGGATTCCCAATCAGGGCGACGGTGGAAACGGCGGATGCGGTGGCCATGACGGGAGCGAACCGGCCGTTCAAAGCGGAGCCACCAGGACTTGCTCG
>CBFGTW010000176.1:0-8243 GCA_965651855.1 uncultured Verrucomicrobiales bacterium | reverse complement strand
TCGATGTGATCGACGTCCGGCTTGTCCATGCGGTCGAAGAACTGCCGGACGTAGGGCGAGAAGGTCTCGATGTAGCGGCGTTGGCCTTCGGCGTAGAGTGTGTGGAAGGCGAGCGAGGATTTGCCCGAGCCGGAGGGACCGGTGACGACGGTGAGTTTCCCGAGCGGGATGTCGAGGTCGATGCCCTTGAGGTTGTGCTGGCGGCAACCGCGGATCCGGATGGAAGCACTGGGAAGCGGGGAATTTGCGGCTCCTCCGGTTTTCTTGGATGATTTCGGCGGGACGCCGGCGTTCCGCGGGGAGCCGGCGGTGGTTTCGGCGGAGGGTGACGTGGAGCGTTTCTTCGCGCGGGACACGGCGGGAGCTTAGGCGGGAGGTGCGGGCGCGCCAGCGGAGTTTGCGGGGCTTGCGCGCGGCGGGGACGGGTGAGATTACGACCTCGTGGAATCGATGGAAGAAATCGTCGCCCGCCAGGTGGGCGCGGACGGGCTCGCCGAGCTGGTGGCGGCTTTTTACCGGCGCGTGCGGACCGACGACCTGATCGGGCCGATGTATCCGGACCAGGATTGGGAGGGCGGCGAGAAACGCCTGCGCGAGTTCCTGCAGTTCCGCTTTCTCGGGGAGCCGGCGTATATCGAGAACCGTGGCCACCCGCGGCTGCGGATGCGGCATTTCCCATTCCGCATCGGCCCGGCGGAAGCGGAGCGCTGGGTGACGCTGATGACGGCGGCGATGGAGGAATGCGACACGTCAGTCGCGGCCCGGCAGGTCATGCTGCCGTTTTTCGCGCAGGTGGCCGAGGCGATGCGGAACCGGTGAAGGCGTTCGCCGCAGACATCACTCGGCGCGGCGTCCGGTGTAGCTTTCGTCGTAGTTGTTGGTCAGCGTGAACGAGTCGCGGTCCGGGGAGAGCTTGATGTGAGCTTCGGTTCCCGTTGGCCAGCGGACGGAATATTCGCCGGTCTTTCCCTTCACGGTCGTCCAGCTCCCGATCTCTTCACCGAGCACGGCGGTTCCATCCGTACGGAACACGCCGATGTTCGGTTCGCGCCATTTCCAAGCGCCGACAAGGGGATCCTCGCCGGTTTCGATTTTGGTGCCGAGGACCGGCCCGCCGTGGCGGGAGGTGCCTGTCAATGTTGCTCCCGAGTCGTCGAGGCTCACGTCGTCGATCCACGTTCCGCCCTTCCATTGGATCACGTAGTCACGCCGTCCGTTTTGCGACGAAACCAGCTCCCAAGTGGCGTCGAAACCGTTGTCCAGGTTGCTCCCGGTTTGATCGGCATTGAAAACCACGATTTCCTTTCCTCCCCAGACCCAACGGCCCGCGAGCGAGCTGGTGTCGGACGTTTCGGCGGCCTGTTCCTCCGCTGCTCCCATCACCACGAGCCATCCGCTGGGCGTCTTCGAATTCTCCAGCTTCTTCTCGAGCGAGCGGGCGAGGTTCCGCTGGCCGAGTTTTTCCGCTTCGGTGGCCGCTTCGGTCAGACGGGTGGCGTAGGCGGTGCGGAGGCGTTCGACGTCCTGGAGAAAGGCCGCGTCGATCTCGCGCTGCTTGCCGATCCGGTATTCGAAGACTTCGGCCATGCGCGGCGACATCGGGATCTTGTCGGGCGTCTGATCGGGCAGGCGGCCGCGCACGACGAGCTTCTTGAGATTGGCGATCGGCCGTTCCCAGGCGAGCTGTTCGCTTTTCACGAGCGTCCGGTGCCAAGCGTCCAGATCCCACTGGAAACCCTTGTCGTTCTCAAGAAGCGCGGCGGTTTGTTTTTTCTCCGCGGCGGCGATCAGCTCCCGCGCCTTTTCCTCGAGTGCTTCGATCTCGGCGACCACCGGCGAGGCTTCCACCGGGCCGCCTTCGTCCGGCCGGGAGCCGCTCTCGCTCCACTCGATGAAGAATCCGTCGACTGGCGTGGCCGGGTCTTCGGCGATCCAGCCGGCGTCCGCTTGGAGAACGAGCGAAGCGGCGTCGCCCTCGTGCACGGAATCATCCGCCCAGCGCGCCGTTTCCCACGGTTCGCCGGTGATCCAAGACCAGACCGCGCCGTCGCGCCGTCCTCCGAGCCAATACCCGCCGCCGGTGGGATCGGCGAGCGATTCGAGAAACTCGGCCTCCGCGGCGGTAGCCGGCGCGGCGAGGTGACCGCCCGCCTTTTCCGCGAGTCCGGCGGCGGTCCGCCAATCGACGGGCTCCGGGACCCGAAGGAAATGGGAGCTGCCGTAGGCGAGGGTCCCGGGCGGATAGACCGGCGCGTCGGATCCGAGGCTTGCGGCGGTGGCGGCCAGCACGGCTTCCAAGGTGCCCGGATTCGATCCGTCGAGCCGCCACTGGATCAAGAACGGCAACCGCTGCGAGCCGTCGGTGGCGCGCAAGCCCACGGCGTTCAACGCGACGAAATCACCACTCCCGCGCGGGGTGGCGTCCGCCGACCACGGTGTGCCATCCACAAGCGACCAACGGTCCCGGCCGCTGCGTCCGGCTCCGATCCATGCGCCGCCGCCTGGTGGCAGCAGTTCGGCGAGGCGCTGGAGATCCTCCATGCCTTTCGGTGTCGCGAGGTGGCCGCCGTGTTCGCGGGCGAACGCGGCCGTCTCATGCCAACCCATCGGCTGGTCCACGGCGAAAAACGCGCTGTCCTCGTGGCGCGTGGCTCCGGGCGGGAGTTCCGTGCGCTCGCCGGCGGCGAGGGCCGGCCGGAGGCGTTCGAGGGCCTCGCGCGGCGTCTCCGGCTCCGGCTCAGGCGCGGGGGCAACGGGAGCCGGCGCTCCGCCGGCGGCTTCGGCGGCGGCTTCGGCGGAACGGTCCGCGGTCATATTGCGCCGGGCTTCTTCGATGGCGGCGGCCCGTTTCTCCTCTTGGGCTGCCACCGTCGCCTGGTTCTGGCGGTCGCGTTCGTTGCGGCTCGTCTGCAGCTTGCTCCAGACAATCACGATCACCACCAGCAGGACGGCGATGATCAGGAGGTTCCGCGCCAGCGCGAAATTCCCGCCGCCGGCATCGGCCGAAACCCGCCTCGCGCTCGGACGCGGGACCGGCACGGCCGATCTGCGGGACGCGGTGGCCGGCGCGGTCGCCAGCGTCGGTTTCGGCTTCCACGCGGCCAGGGCGTCGCGGAGTTCCGTGACGGTTTGGTAGCGCTGCGCCGGGTCCGGGTGGGTGGCGCGGCGCCAGATGGCGTCCATTTCGTTGTTCACGGCAGCCACCGCGGAGGGCGGCGGCGATTGCGCTTCCTGCGGCTTGCCGGTGAGCAGTTCGTAGAGGATCACGCCCACCGCGTAGAGATCCGACCGCTGGTCCGCGGCGTGTGGATTTTCCACCACTTCCGGCGCGGTGTAGCCGGGCGTGCCCATGACCAGGCCGGGTCCTTCCGCGTCCTCCGGGTGGGCCAGCCCGAAGTCGCCGATCTTCGGCTGGGCTCGGGGCGTGAGGAGGATGTTCGCTGGCTTGATGTCGCGGTGGACGATGCCGTTTTCGTGGGCGTGGCCGAGGCCGTCGCAGATGCCTTGGATCAACTGCACCGCCTGCTCCGGATCGACTTGGATGCCGTAGGACGAATAATAGAGCGGCTTGCCGGCGACGAACTCCATCACGATGTAAAGCATGCCGTCGACGGTGCCGAAGTCGTATACGCCGATCAGATTCGGATGGTTCAGCCGGGCCATCGCCCGCGCTTCGGTCTCGAACGAGGCGCGGAACGAGGCATCCGCACTCAGCTCGCGCGGCAGGATCTTCACCGCCACGTCGCGGTCCAGCGACCGCTGCTTCGCCTTGTAGACGGCACCCATGCCGCCCACGGCGATCAGCGACTCGATGTCGTAAGCCGGCAGGCGGGCGCCAAGCTCCTCGGGTGGCGGTGCGTCGAATGTCGGTTGGCTCATGAAAGATCGGGGATTGGCGGGGCCGGGGGGCGGGCGGATGCTATCATTTCCGATAACGCCGCGGGGTGGAAAATTGCCGCAATTTTTCCATCATCCGCCGAGCGGCAGGTGATAGATGATCCATTCGGGGATCTTGATCGAGGTGTTGTAAAGCGCGTGGAGCAGGATGACCGCCAGGAGAGAACGCGTCGCCGCGTAAAAGATTGCACAGGAAAATCCGAAGACCGCCACGCTGGCCAGCCCGTAGCTGTTGTAAAAGTGGAGCATCGCGAAGATGCCGGACGAAAGCACGGCGGAGGCCACCACTCCGAGCTTGTTGGCGAGCGAGCGGAACAGCACGCCGCGGTAGAGGATTTCCTCGGCCACCGGAGCCACGATGCAGGCGGAGATCACGGCGAAAACAAGGCCCCACATGCCCGCCTCCATGAGGCTCAGCCCGCCGGTCGGATCCGCGGCGGAATCGTGGAAAATCCGCCGCAGGCCTTGGTCGATCACCAGCAGCAGCGAAAACACGCCGAGCAGCGTGCCGGGAAAGATTCCGCCGCCGAGGCCGAGCACCCGACTGGCGTGTCCCGGCCGCCGGAAGAGCAGCCCCACCGCGATCAGCGCCGGCAGCAGGCGGGCCGCCGCGTCCAGCAGGATCACGAGGGCCGGCGGGATCTCGGGAACGGCCGCCAGCCCCAGGTCCAGCGCCAGGCTGAAGCCGATCCACGCCAGCGTGGCGGCCATGAAAACGATCAAACCGAGCGCCGGCGGCCACGCGCCCGAGTAGCCGCGCGGCCGGTCCCGCAGCGCCTCGCGCAGCCGCTTGACGGCTCCGGGCAGGAAGGCGAGCCCCGCCAGCCCGATCAGCCAGATCGACGAGCCGGCGGCGATCGCCCGGGTCCGCAGGCGGTCGAGGGAATTCAGATAGCCCGCACGCCAATCGCCACCCGCGGCGCTGCCGTCTCCGCCCCATTCGGCGAGCAGCCGGGCCTGCCACCACGACCCACCGCCGCGCGCCAAATCCGCCCCGATTTCCGGCAATGCCGTGTGGACCGAGCCTTGGAGAAATTGCGAAACCGTCCCGATCGCCGGCCGATCCAGCGCCTCCGCCTCGAGCACGGCGAACGCCTCCACGCCGGCGGGTCCCAGCGCACCGTCGCGGGCGAGCCGTTCGAGCGACTCCTGCGCCTGCCGCGCCGTCGGTTCCGGCGAGTCCGCGCCCGCCAGCCAGCGCAGCCACGCCGGATCGTTCTCCATCGCCTCGGCCAGCCGCAGGTCGCGGTCGATTTTCAACAACGCGACTTGTTCCGTCCCCGGCGGCCAACCGGCCTCGCGGCCGAAATAGTGGTCCCACACCCAGATCCCGAGCAGGAATGCCAGCAGCGCCACCAAGGGCTCCGGGTAGTCCCGGCGCAGGATCGTCCGGTACGGATTGGCGGGGGCAGGACGATCTGGGGGCGGGCGGTCGATGGTCGGGAGCTTCGGGAATCCCCGGCAGGAAGGCAAGAAATCCCAATGGTCAGGAAAGCCGCTGGATTTCGGGTCCACCCGATTCCCGCTGGCGGAAACCGCGCACCGGGACCAAGCTCCGGCCAACGCGCCATGTCCGATCCGACCCACTCCGTCCTCAGCATTTGCTTGATCGTCGCGCTGGGGTTTTTTGTGGCCGGATCGCTGTGGAAGGCGATGCGAGGGCGGAAGGTCGCTGCACCCGTGCCCTTGCCCGCCGCCTCCGAAGCGGGGGCGACGGAAGATCCCTACCGCGCTCCGGCCGGTCCGCTGCCGCTGCCGCCGCCGCTTCCGGAACGTGGCGTGTCGACTTGGCCCTACCGCCCGATCGACCTGCTGTGGATGGGTTTCCTTTTCCTGACGTTTTCCGGCCTGGCGCTGAGCCTGGCGGCCGCCCCGGCGGAGGAACCGCGACTGCCGGCCGTGGCGGATCTCATTGTCTCGATCGGCTTCCAGTTGATCCTCGCCGGCGCGACGGTCGGCGTGATCGCCTGGCGCGTGAATCCGGTGACTTGGCTCGGTTTGGCCTGGCGGCAGTGGCCGTGGGTCCTGCTCATCGCGCCGGCCACGGTGGTCACCATGTGGGTCGTCTTCGCCTCGATCGCGGCGCTCGGGTACATGGAGTGGATCGAGTCGCTTGGTGTCGATCCGGTGCAGGACGCGGTGAAGCTGCTCCAGTCCGCGGATGACCCGGCGCTGCTGGCGACGATGGTGGTGGCGGCCGTGCTGGTGGCTCCGGTGTGCGAGGAGATCATCTTCCGCGGCTACCTCTATCCGGCGGCGAAAAAGTTCGCCGGCCCGTGGATCGCCGGGTTCAGCATCTCGGTGGTGTTCGCCGTGGCGCACGGCAATCTCGCCTCCGCCCTGCCGCTGTTTCTCTTCGGCATCGTGCTGGTGGTGCTCTACGAAAAGACGCGCTCGATCTGGACGCCGATCGCCGCGCACCTTTGCTTCAACGGCGCGACCGTCATCGTCCAGGCCGCCGCCCGCTATTACAACATCCCGCTCGAACCGTGACCCGTCTGCGCGACATCGGCGAGGACGCCCTCATCGACCGCTTGGTGCGGCTCGTGCCGCTCGATCCCGCGGCCGCCGCCGGACCGGGCGACGACTGCGCGGTGATCGATGAAGCCGGGCCCGCGCTGACCTTGCTCAAGACGGACGCGCTGGTCGAGCGGGTGCACTTTTCGCCGGAGGCGCCGGCGCGCGCGGTGGGCTGGAAGGCGGCGGCGCGGGTCATCTCGGACTTCGCCGCGATGGGCGGAAGACCGGAGCGCTTCCTCGTGACGCTCGCACTGCGCGGGGAAATGGAAGTCGCGTGGGTGGAGGATCTCTACCGCGGGTTCGGCGAGTGCCTGGCACGCTGCGGCGGCGTGCTCGCCGGCGGCGAAACCTCGGCCGTGCCGGAAAACTCCGCCGCCGTGATCTCGGTGGCCGCCACCGGCAGCGTCCCGCGCGATCGCATCGTGAGCCGCTCCGGCGGCCGGCCGGGCGATGTCATCTTCGTCACCGGCACGCTCGGCGGGTCGATCCGCGGCAAGCATCTCGACTTCATGCCGCGGCTGCGCGAAAGCGCCTGGCTGGTCGAGCGCTTCAAGCCAAACGCGATGATGGATCTCTCGGACGGGCTTGCGAAGGACCTCCCGCGCCTCGCCAGGGCCTCGGGCTGCGGGTTTTCCCTCGATGAATCCGCGCTGCCGCTCACGTCCGGCTGCACGCGGGCCGAGGCGCTCGGCGATGGCGAGGACTACGAGCTGCTCTTCACGCTCGCCGCGGACCAACGCGGCGCGCTGCTCGCGGAGTGGCCGGCCGGCTTCCCGCCGCTGACGGATGTGGGCGTCCTGACGGACGGACCGGCCGGCACGCTCGCCGGCGGCTGGGAACATTTCGCGCGACCATGAGCGGGAACGAAGAAGCGGATTTCCTCGAGTTCCAGGCGACCGAGAAGAGCGCATCGCCACGGACGCTCGCGAACTACCGCATCGCCTTGGCGGCGTATCGCCAGTGGCGCGGCGACCGCTTCGCCGGCTGGCGCGCGGAAACGGCGGAGGATTTCCGCGACTACCTCTTCGCGCTGATGAAGGACGGCCTGAAGCGCGCCACCATCCGGCTGCGCTTCGCCGCGCTGCGGTCGTTCTACAAATTCCTCGTCCTGCGCCGCGGGCTCGGCCGCAGTCCGGTGGCCGAGGTGGATTTGCCGAAGCAGGAGAAATCGCTGCCGGTCGTGCTGACGGTGGCGCAGATGGAGGAACTCCTCGATCTGCCGCTGCGCACGCCACCCGCGAAAGGCCCGCCGTGGCTCGCGCTGCGGGATGCCGCGATCCTCGAGCTGTTCTACTCCTGCGGTCTCCGCATTTCCGAGCTGCTGGCGCTGGACGTGAAGGACGTGGATTTCATCAGCGAAACCGTCCGCGTCTTCGGCAAGGGCGCGAAGGAACGGATCGTGCCCGTCGGCGGCCCGGCGCTCGCCGCGATCCAGCGCTACCGGCAGGAGGCGGTGGTGACGAACGGCCCGCTCTTCCTCAGCATCCGCCGCACGCGCATCACCCAGCAGGCGGTGGATCAACTGCTGAAAAAATATCTCAAACTGAGCGGCATTCCTTTCAAGGTGAGTCCGCACAAGTTGAGGCACAGCTTTGCCACTCATCTCCTCGACGCCGGCGCGGACCTGCGCAGCGTGCAGACCCTGCTCGGCCACGCCTCGCTTTCCACCACGCAGATCTACACCCACGTCACCAAGGAACGCCTCAAGGAAGCCTACGACAAGGCCCACCCGCGGGCATAGATGTCGGATGGGAGTTGGGATTCACCGCCAAGTCGCCAAGGTCGCCAAGGAAGGATGGGTAGGGCGTGACCGCCGGGCGCGCCCA
>CBFGTW010000175.1:0-8256 GCA_965651855.1 uncultured Verrucomicrobiales bacterium | reverse complement strand
GCGCTTCGGCCCGCGGCGTTCGAGTGGCGCGCGGAAGCTGCGCGGTGCGGCGGCGGCACTCGCGGGAGAGGTGTGGTCGCTGCGGGATTTGCGCAAAGGCCTGGGTGGGTGAGCGGCGAGTGGCGGGGAACGAAGATGGCCCGTGCCGGCACTGGGGGACGCCGGGTCTGACGGTTGAAAACCGGTCGCGACGGGATCAGCGCCCGGCCTCCACGCCGCGGACGAGCAGCTCGACGGTTTGCTCGATCCATCCGTCACGGGTCATCTCGGAGAGGCCGGAGGTCCGCCGCAACAGGCCGCCCATCAGGGTGGAGGTGAAAATTTCCGCGAACTCCCGCGAGCGGACGTCCGGCCGCACGGTGCCTGCCCGCGCCTGGGCGTCGAGGTAGCTGGCGATCCGGTCGTGCAGCGGCTTGAGCACGTCTCCCACCAGCTCGCGGACGAGTTGCGGACGACGACGGCCTTCCCCGATCAGCGCGCGCATCATGCCTTCGCAGCGTTCGAGCGAACGGCTGTAAACTTCCGCCACATGACGCAGTGCCGCCCGGAGATCCGGGCTGAGGTTCTCCCGGCACTCGCACAGCTCGCGGAACTCCTCCGAGGTATCCTGCACCACCGCTTCGAGCAGCTTTTGCTTCGACTCGAAGTGCCGGAACAGCGTCACCTCGTTGAAGCCGGCCCGCTCGGCGATGGCGCGGGTGGTGGCGCACTCGATGCCGCTGGCACCGAATTCCGCACGCGCTGCATCGAGCAAGCGCTGGCGGGTGGTCGCGGCGGGCGGGCCAGGGGGAGACTTGGAGCGGGAAACGGTCATCGCGCCGAAAACTTTGCAAGTAATCACTTGCACGCAAGCGGAATCGTGATTGAGTCGCCGCATCTTTCCCTCGCGATGCGCTCCTTGTTGATTTCCGGTTCTTCCTTGGCGGCGCTCTTGCTGTCGACAGGCTGCGGCCCGGTGGGCCCGGAACACCAAGTGCCGGCAATGGAGCTGCCGGCGTCGTTTTCGCAAGGCGGCATCCGCTGGCAACGCCAGTCGCCGGACTCACAGCCCCAGCCACAGCGCTGGTGGCGGCTGTATCGGGATCCGACGCTGAACTCGCTGGTCGAGCGCGCGCTTTCCGCAAACCAAGAGATCGCGGCCGCCGCGGCGCGCCTCGAGCAGGCCCGGCATTTGAGCCGGGTGGCCCGTTCGCGGTATTTCCCGGGCATTTCCTTGAACCCTTCCGTGAACCGCTCGCAGGCGGTGCCGCGGATCCAAGGGGGCTCGGCGTTTCTCTCGACCACCTACTCGCTGCCGGTGGACTTGAGCTATGAGGTCGACCTTTGGGGGCGCGTCCGCCGGCAGGTGGAGGGGGCGCGTGCATCCGAGGCCGCGGCCGCGGAAACCTTGAACGCCATGCGGCTGACGATCGCCGGCGAGGTGGCGCAGACGTACTGGGCGCTGCGGGCGGTGGACGCGGATCGCGCCTTGCTCGCGCGGACGGTGGAACTCCGTCGCCGCGCCTTCGACCTGCTCCGCGAGCAGCGCGAGGCCGGCGCGATCAGCGACCTCGATCTCTCGCGCGCGGAAACCGAGGTGGCCTCGGCCGAATCCGAGCGCATCGGGCTGGACCGCGAGCGCGCCGAGCTGGTCAACGCCCTCGCCGTGCTGGCCGGGGCCGCGGCACCGGGTTCGAGCGTTCCGGAAAAAACCGAGCTGCCGGCGCCGCCGTCGGTGCCGGTTTCCGTGCCCTCCGAGCTGCTCCGCCAGCGGCCGGACATCCGCGCCGCCGAGCGACGCGTGGCCGCGGCGAACGCCGAGATCGGGGTGGCCACCGCGGCGTTTTTCCCGTCCTTCACCTTGGGCGGGTCGGCCGGGCTCGAGTCCCGCGAACTCGGCGATCTGCTGAAGTCCTCCGCCTTGATTTGGTCGATCGGGCCTTCCGTCAGCCTGCCGATCACCGGGCAAAAACTGCTCCGTGCCCAGCGCGATGCCACAGTCGCCGCCCATGAAGCCACCAGCGCCGAATACCGCCAAGCCGTGCTCGACGCGATGCGCGAGGTGGAAAACGCGCTCCAGGGTGGTGCGATCCTCGCCCGCCGGCAGGAGGCGCAGGAGCGTGCCTCGGCCGCGGCGCGCCGCACTTTCGAGCTGTCGAGCCAGCGCTTCGAGGCGGGCCTCGTCAGCTTCCTCGATGTGGTGGACGCCGAGCGCACCCGTCTTGAGGCGGAGCAACGCGTCAACGCCATCCGCGCCGAACGCCTCGCCGTCTCGGTCGCCCTCATCAAGGCGCTCGGCGGCGAATGGCGCTGACCGCCGTTCTCGCGTTCTTGTATTCCCGATTTGCGAAACCCTCCCGAGTCATGATCGACCTTTCTTATTCCATGCGCGTGCTGGCCGCGACCGTCGGCCTGCCGTTCGCGATCACCTCCTGCAACAAGCCCGCGGCTGGCTCCGACCCCGCGGCGGCGGCAGCCGCCGACCGTCCGCAGCCGGTGGAAGTCATGCCGGTCGATCGCATGACGCTGCGCGAGACCGTCGGCCTCGTCGGCTCGATCGCGGCGAATGAAAGCGCCGAGATCCGCCCGGAGATCTCCGGCATTTTGACCGAGATCGGATTCGAGGAAGGCGCACAGGTTTCGCGGGGCGACGTGCTTGCGAAGCTCGACACCCGCGAACTCGAGGCCCAGCTCGCCGAAGCCCGGGCGCGCTTCACCCTCGCCCAGCGGAATCTCGAGCGCACCCGCCAACTCGCGGCCACCAACGCCGTGTCGAAGCTCGAACTCGATGCCGCCGAGGCCGAATACGGCCAGCTCCAGGCCTCGATCGACCTGCTCGAGGTGCGGCTCGACAAGTCCACGATCGTCGCGCCGTTCGATGGCGTCACCGGCGCGCGGACGCTTTCCGTCGGCGATTACGTGTCCCCTCAATCGATCATCACCACCGTCAGCGACCTCTCGCGGCTGAAGGTGGATATCAGCGTGCCCGAGCGCTATCTGCCGAACCTCGCGGTGGGCACCACGTTCGCCTTGCGGACGGCGACTTTGGGCGAAGGAGAGGAAATCACCGGCGAGGTGTACTTCGTTTCGCCGCAGATTGACGAGACGACGCGCTCGACCCAAGTGAAGGGATATGTCAGCGATCCGCCGGATGTGGTGCGGCCCGGCATGTTCGCCAACATTTCGCTGATCCTGCGGACAGTGGAGGACGCGCTCGTCGTTCCCGAAACGGCCATTCTCAGCACCGAGCGCGGCACCGTCGTGATCGTCCCCGCCGAGACCGATGGCGAGACGCTGGCGGAGTTCGTGCCCGTGCAAACCGGCCTGCGTGTGCCCGGCTGGGTGCAGGTCACGCCCGTCGGCCCGCCGCTGGACGAGGGCGATCCGATCGTATCCTCAGGCGTCGGCGGTCTGATCCTTTTCCCCGGGGCGAAGCTCCAGCCGGTCGATCCGGTGGTGAAACCCGGCCTGCCCGGCGCGACCGACCGCCGCCTGCCGGCCGGGGAGTGAAGCGTTGCCAGCCCTGACGCCATGATCATTTCCGACACCTCCATCAAGCGGCCGGTCCTCACCACGGTCGGCGCGCTGATCGTGATCCTGCTCGGGGTGCTCTCGTTCCGGAACATGCCGGTCCGCGAGTATCCGGACACCGACGTCCCGACCGTCTCCGTCTCCACCGTCTACCGCGGGGCGTCCGCCGAGGTGGTGGAAAGCCGGATCACCGAGCCGCTCGAGGAGCAGCTTTCGGCCATCGACGGCATCCGCGTGCTGAAATCCTCGTCCGCCGAGGAAGTCTCGCGCATCACCATCGAGTTCAACCTCGACCGCGACCCGGACGAGGCGGCCAACGACGTGCGCGACCGGGTGAGCCGTGCCCGCGGCGCGCTGCCCGACGAGGTGACCGAGCCGATCATCGCCAAGGAGGAAGCCGACGCCTCGCCGGTGTTGTGGCTCACCTTCACGTCCGACCGGTTCACCCGCACCGAACTCACGGACATCGTCGACCGCATCGCCAAACAGCGCATCCAGACGGTGCCCGGCGTGGGAACGATCTTTATCGGCGGCGAACGGAGATATGCCATGCGCCTTTGGCTGGATCCGGACAAGCTCGCCTCCTACCAACTCACCGCCGCGGATGTGGAAAGCGCGCTCCGCGAGCAGAACGTCGATGTTCCCGGCGGCCGGATCGAGTCGTACGCGCGGGAGTTCACCGTCCGCACCCAAGGCGAGCTGGCGGACCCCGCTGCCTTCGAGGAGCTGGTGGTCGCGGCTCGCGGCAACAGCCAGATCAAGCTGCGCGACGTCGGCCGCGCCGAACTCGGCTCCGAGGACTACCGGACGCGCACGTTCTTCAATGGCACCCCCACCGTCGGCCTCGGCGTGGTGCGCCAGTCGAAGTCGAACCTTCTCGAGGTCGCCGACGGCGTGAAGGACCTCATCCCGGTGATCCAGTCGGAGCTGCCGGAGGGAATCTCGGTGCGCGTCGGCTACGACAGCTCGGTCTTCGTCCAGCGCTCCGTCGACGAGGTATTCGAGACGATCTTCGTCGCGTTCATCATCGTCGTGGCGGTGATCTTTTTCTTCCTGCGCGACTGGCGGGCGGTGCTCATCCCGATCACGGCCATCCCGATTTCCATCGTCGGAACCTTCGCCGTCATTTCCGCGCTCGGCTTTTCGATCAACATCCTGACGCTGCTCGCGCTGGTGCTCGCGATCGGGCTGGTCGTGGACGACGCCATCGTGATGCTGGAAAACATCTACCGCCGCGTGGAGGAGGGCGAAAGCCGCGTCCAGGCCTCCGTTCTCGGCGCGCGGCAAGTGGCCTTCGCGATCATCGCGACGACGCTGACGCTGGCCGCCGTTTTCCTGCCGGTCGCGTTCCAGAGCGGCTCGACGGGCCGCCTTTTCTACGAGTTCGGCATTTCGCTGGCGGTCTCCGTGCTCGTTTCCTCGTCGGTGGCGCTGACGGTCACGCCGATGCTGTGCTCGATCCTGCTGAAAGGCCGCGATCCGGAGACGGGCAAGCCGCCGCACGGCTGGCTCTACCGGGTGACCGAGCCCGGCTTCGCCTTCGTCAACGGCCTCTTTGGCAAGGCGCTGCGTGTTTCGCTCAAGGCGTGGCCGGTGATCGTGCTGCTGGCCGCCGGCTTCGTCGCGCTCGGGCCGCTCGCCTACCAAGGCCTCCAGCGCGAGCTCACGCCGATGGAGGATCGCGGGAGTTTCATCTCGATCTTCAGCGGGCCGCTCGGCTCGCATCCGGACTACACCTTGGCCTATGTCGACAAGATGACGGAAGTGGTGGAGCGCCAGCCGGAGCTGGAGCGCTACTTCTCCGCCACCGCCCTCGCCCGCGGCGGTCCCGGATCGGGCAACCAAGGGCTCATCTTCTCGACGCTCAAGCCGTGGGAAGATCGCGAGCGCAAGACCCAGGAGGTGCTCGCCGAGGTCAATGCCGGCTACGCCACCGAAGTCACCGGCGGCCTCGCCTTCGCCATCGTGCCGAATCCCCTCGGAGCCCGCAGCCTGAGCGAGAGCTTCCAGCTTGTCCTCCAAGGCAGCAACTTCGACGACCTGCAGGCCTACGGTGAGCAGATTCTCGGCGAAATGCGCGCCAGCGGCGTCTTCGAAGGCGCCCGTGCCGAACCGAAGACCGACAAACCGCAGCTGGACGTCACCATCGACCGCGCCCGCGCCGCGGACCTGGGCGTCCCGGTTTCCCGCATCGCCACAACGCTCGAGACGCTCTTTGGCGGCCGCGAGGTGACCCAGTACAAACGCGAAAGCCGCCAGTACGAGGTGATCCTCCAGATCGAGGACATCGCCCGGCTTTCCCCCGAAGACCTCGGCCGGGTCTACGTCCGCTCGGACCGGGGCGAGCTGGTCCAGCTGTCGAATGTCGTCAGCTACCGCGAAACGATCACGCCGGAGGAATACCCGCACTTCAACCGCCTGAGGTCGATCACGCTCAAGGCGAGGCTCGCGCCCGGATACACCATCGGCGACGGGGTCGACTTCATCGATGGCATCGCCCCCGACATCCTGCCGGACGGCTACAACTACACTTGGGACGGAGAGACGCGCGAATACGTCGAAAGCGCGGCGGACACCCTGACGCTCTTCGCTCTCGGGCTGCTGTTCACCTTTCTCATCCTCGCGGCGCAGTTCGAGAGCTGGGTTCACCCCGTCACCATCTACACCGGCGTCGCCCTGGCTCTCGCTGGCGGCCTCATCACGCTCTACGTCTCGCGGTTCTGGGGCATGCCGATGACCAACAATCTCTTCGCCCAGTTCGGCCTGATCCTCCTCATCGGCCTGATCGCGAAGAACGGTATCCTCATCGTCGAGTTCGCCAACCAGCTCCAGCTCGAGGGGAAAAACGCTTTCGACGCGATCTGGGAAGGCACCACCTTGCGCTTCCGGCCGATCCTGATGACCTCGATCTCCACCATCGGCGGCACCTTGCCGCTGGCGCTCGCGACGGGCGCCGGAGCCGAAAGCCGGAATCCGCTCGGCCTCGTGGTCGTCGGCGGCATGACGATCGCCACGGTGCTCACGCTGTTCGTCGTGCCGGTGTTCTACTTGGTCTTCGACTGGATCGTCCGCAAGGTCACCGGCCACTCGAGCGCCCAAGGCCTCCGGCGCGCATCGCGAGTGGAAGCCGAGGTGGCCGAGGCCGGTCGGCCGGTCGTCGCCCATGCGGCGGTTCAGTCGCCCTGATCGTTGCGCGCGCGGAACTGCCCCGGAGACTGCTTGCGCATCCGGCGGAAAAACCGGCTCAAGTCGTCCGCCCCGTAGAAGCCCATCTCCTGCGCGATCGCCTCGAGCGTCAGATCCGTGAACGTCAGCTTGGCCTCCAGCGCCGCGAGCCGCACGCGGTCGATCTCCTGCTTCGGCGTGCGCCCGATGAGCGCCTGCATCCGGTGGCGGAGCACCTCCCGCGAAACACCCACCTCATGGCACACCTCGGTGACCGAGAGCGGTCGACGTGCCCCGTCCCGGGCGATCACCGCGAGCGCCGGACCGACGATGGAATCCTGGAAGCGCACCCGGCTGCTCGAATGGCGCGGCACCACCGGCCCGGGCTCGACCAACTCGCGCCACGGACCATCCTGCCGCCGGCCGGTCATCATCTCGTGCAAAAACAGCGCCGCGGCGTAGCCGAACCTCCGCCCCGGAAAGCGGATGCTGCTCAGCCCCGGCCAGGACATCTCGCAGTGCGCGGGATCGTCGTTGAGCGAGACCAACGCCAGGTCGTCCGGGCAACGGATCCCCATCAGCTCGCACAACCGCAGCACGCAAAGACCCGCCACATCGTCCTTGGCGAACACCCCGCAGGGCCGCGGCAGGTTCTCGATCTGCGGAGTCGCCGCCTTCTGCAGGCCCTTCAGACGCTTCGAGAGCGGCAGCGCGCTGGAAGGAACCACCAGCGGATGGACGCGGCATCCCGCCTTCTCCGCCGCCGTCTCGAACGCCTCGAGCCGCTCGCGGGAATACAGCCGCCCCGGATCGTGCCAGTACGCCAGATCCCGCAGCCCCAGCCCGGCGAGATAATCCACCGCCCGCCGCGCCACCGCCCCGTTGTCCAGCGTCACCCGCGGAAAGGGATCCCCGTCCGGGTGCTCGGCGCTGAGATTCAACACCCGGATTCCCTTGTCCCGCCACGCCGCCGCCTCGCGCTCGGTATATCGGAAGACGATCAAACCGTCGCCCTCCCAATCTTCGTCGATCCGTTCTTCCGGCAAATCCCCGCAGTGCCGGTGGTTATAGCTGATCTGCCATTCCGGATGTTCGCTCAGGAACTGCGTGATGCCCGGGAAAATGCGGTAGCCGAAGCCCTCCGTCCAATCCAACAGGCGGATGCCGACACGGAACCTGCCGTCCGCACCACCCGTCCCGGGGGGGCGGGCATCCGGCCGGGGGCGGGGGAATGACATAGCCCGAGTGTTGGGAAAACCGGCCGAATGGCAAGTCTTGTCTAGCAGAACCTGATAAAAACGCGCAGTTATCACGCGAGCGCCGTCCCCCCGCGATTCGCTATCACCTGCCATTTCATCCGCCCCGGCCGGCCGCCGGCCGCCGCCCTCGCGCCCGCGGCCATCCGCTCCGGCGTCCGCTCCGGCGTCCGCTCCGGCCCCGCGTTCCGGAGGAAATTCCCCCGCCGAATTTCTTGACACCCGGGGGGAAACGCGGCTTTCTTCCCGCCCCGCGACGCGGGAAAGCACCCGTAGCTCAATTGGATAGAGCGTCTGACTACGGATCAGAAGGTTTGGGGTTCGA
>CBFGTW010000174.1:0-8690 GCA_965651855.1 uncultured Verrucomicrobiales bacterium | reverse complement strand
AGACGGGCGGATCCCACGAACCCCAACACCGAACCATGAGCGACACCGACCACTGCATCAAAGTCTGCAACAGCCTGCTTCGCGGCGAACTTTCCGCCGTGGAGACCTATGACAAGGCGATCTCGAAATTCAGCACCGAACCGGTGGTCGCCGAGCTCCAGCGGATCCGCAACGAGCATTCCGAATCCGTCGCCCGCCTCCAGCAGAACGTCCGCGAGATGGGAGGCACGCCGGATTCCGGATCGGGCGCTTGGGGAACATTCGCCAACGCCATCCAAGGCACCGCCAACCTCTTCGGCGCCGGCTCCGCGATCGAGTCGCTCCAGCGCGGCGAGGAGACCGGCCGCCGCGACTATCAGGACGCCCTCGACGACGCCGGAGTCATGGAGCATTCGAAGACCATCATCCGCGACGAGCTGCTGCCGCGCGTGAATCGCCACATCGCCACCCTGGAGCGGCTCGAGGACGCCGTTTGAGCGCAAGCCTTCGCCTGTCGGACCAGGAAGAGCCCGCGCCGGCCGCCGGTGCGGGCTTTTCTTGTGCCGCGACCCGGGCCGGACAGCAGATCGATTGTCAATGAAGCCGAAACATTTCACTGGATCACCGAAGGGCTTTCCTCTAAATGGAACGGCGTCCCGTTTCCTTCATCCCACCCATGGCAGCACCCGCCGAGCACACCCACCACATCAAGATCCGCTCCACGCAGCTGGAAATGCCCGCGCAGGGCGGTCGTGGCGACGACTATGACGACAAGCTCAAGGCCGCGCAGGAAGAACTTGAGCGCATCCAGCAACAGCGGGAGGAACTCGAGCGAAAGAAGCGCGAACTCGAGGAGCTGACGGCGCGCAAGCGGGAGTTCATCACCCAGCAGGTCGAGCTGACAGAAAAGCTCTCCTCGGCGCTGACCCTGATCGACCGGGAGTTGTTCAGCATCCGGCAGGAGGCGGAGGATCTCGAACAATGCCGTGCGTGCTTCGCCGGTCATCTCGACAAGCTCCAGAAGTTCGTGCCCGAGAACTGGTCGCGCGAAACGCTGCCCGACAAACTCGAGCGGGCCACCATCGCCGCCGATCTCGCGGCCGATGAATACGACCAGGCGGCGGCGCATTTCGAAGGCAGCCGCAGCGGCGCGATTTTCGGCCGCGCCGGAAAGGGCGGCCGGACCCGCGGACGCGGGACCGGCGGATCGGATTTCACGGGCCAGCTCAAGAGCGGCCTGGCGTTCAATCTTCCGGTCGTCGTGCTCGGCTGCATCGCGTTGATCGCTTATCTATTGAAATAACTCATGGCCCGGTTGAGATCCGCCGCCGATCCGGAGCTGGAGCGCCTGCGCCAGCAGGAACTCGAGCTGCTCGCCAAGCAGAAGCAGGTCTCCGAACTGCCGAAATTGCTCGAGAAGGAGAAGCGCGAGCGCGAGATCACCATGCCGCCGCTCGCGGACATCCAGGACCGGACGCGGACCAAGCGCTATGAAGAGGAACTCGCCACGCGCGGAGCGGTCCGGAATTTGCAGAAGGCGCAGAACCGCAGCCTGCTCCTCATCTTCATGCTGCTTGCCGCCACCTGCGCCCTCGTCGCCTGGGGCCTGCGGCTGATGGAGGCCTGAGGTGCCGCCACGAACCGCCGGGTTTCCTTCGCCGCTCCCGGCCGGGAAGCCGTGTCATGACCTGCGCCGCCGCCGGCTCGCCTTGCGGGCGGATTTCTTGTGCGATACGGGCGGCCCGGCTTTGGCCGCGGCCTTCGGCTTCGGCTTGGCGTGCTTTTTGGCGGATCGCGGTGGGACGGCATGATCCACCTTGAGCTCGGCGGTGGAGGCGATCGTGAAATCCACGAAGCGCCGGTCCATGTCGATCGCCTTGACGCGAAGGGGGATCTTCATTCCCGCCTGAATGCCGCGTCCGTCGTAGGACGACCAAGCGAGGCGATAGCTCTCGAAGCGCCAGCTTCCCGCCGGCAGGTCCTCCCGTTTGACAACGCCTCGGACGCCGAGAAGCGGCACCTCCACCATCAGGCCCATCGGCCGGGCATCGGTGACGAGGCCGTCGAAAGCCGGTGCCTCCTCGCTGCGCGCGACGCGGTCGAGATACTCGAGGAGTTTGAGTTGCTTGGTCTCCGATTCGGCTTCTGCGGAATTCCGTTCGGTGTCCGAAATGTGTCGGGAAATCTCGGCCATTTCCCTGTGGGAGGGCGTGCGGTCCGGATGCTTCGGCGGATTTTCCAACAGCGGCTGGAGGGCGCGGTGAACGACCAGGTCCGCGTACCGGCGGATGGGGCTGGTGAAGTGGCAGTAGTCGGATTTCGCAAGACCGTAGTGGCCGAGGGCATCGGCCGAATAGGCGGCGCGCTTCAGGCTCTTGAGCAGGCCAAGCTTGATGACGTGTTCCTCGGGCGTGCCTTTCGACTCGTCCAGGAGGTCTTGGATGTGGCGCCGGTTGGTGAGGTCACCCGGGCGGTATCCGTGGAGCTTCGCCGTTTCCGTGTAATCCATCAGCCGCGATGGATCGGGATCTTCGTGAACGCGGTGGATCGCGGGTTTCTGGCGTTGCTTCAGCAGGCGGGCGACGGCTTGGTTCGCCGCCAGCATGCACTCCTCCACGAGCTGGTGGCTCTGGGTGTGGATCACGGGATCCACCGCGATCGGCCTGCCGTTTTCGTCGAGCCGCACCTTGATCTCCGGCATCTCGAGGTCGAGCGCGCCATTTTGGAACCGGCGGCGGCGCATCGCCGAGGCCATGCGCCACGCTTCCTTGACGATGGGAGCGAGCTGGGGGTCGGAGCCTTCCGGCGCGGGCCGCCCGTCGAGGATCGCCTGGGCCTGTTCGTAGGACAGCTTCGCGCGGCTGTGGATCACGGCGTCGAAGAACCGGGCGCCTTCGATTTCGCCGCGAGCGGAAATCCGGAGCAGCGCGCATTTCGTGAGCCGGTCGACGTCGGGCTTCAACGAGCAGATCCCGTTGCTGAGTACCGGCGGGATCATCGGCAGGACGCGATCCACCAGGTACGTCGAATTCCCGCGCTCGACGGCCTCCTGGTCCATCGGGGTCCCGGGTTTCACGTAATGGGACACGTCGGCGATGTGCACGGCGAGCGTCCAGCCGTCGCCGGACTTCTCGACGTAAATCGCGTCGTCGTGATCCTTGGCGTCGGCGGGATCAATCGTGATGACGAGCTTCTTGCGCCAGTCCTGCCGGCGCCGGATTTCAACTTCGTCGGGATTTTCCGGCACCGCATTCGCCTCGGCGATGACCTCGTCGGGAAACCCGGTGCGGAGGCCGAAGCGGTGGATCACGGAAATCACCTCCACGCCCGGATCGCCGGGCCAGCCGAGGACTTCGATCACCCGGCCGCGGGGATCGGCGGCGCGGTTCGACCATTCTTCGAGATCGACCACCACCAGTTGCCCCGGTTCCGCGGTCGTGTCGCCGATCAGGCCGATGTTTCCGTCAACGGCCTTGTCGTCGCTCTCGACCCAAGCGTTGCGGCCTTTGCGGCGGTAGATGCCGACCAAGCGGCCGGAGCGGCGCGAGAGAACTTTCTCGACCTTGGCGCGAGGTTCGTCCGTCTCCGGCGGAAAGGCGCGCCGGCGCGACAGTTCTCCCCGCGGCGAGGGCATGCGGACGCTGGCCAGGACGCGGTCGCCGTCGAGCGCGGTGCCGCTATCGCGGCGGGCGACGTGGATGCGCGAGTGCACCGAGAGGTCGATCCCGGTGGCGAGATTCTGCTCGTCGGCGATGTCCGGGAAGAAGAACGCGTGGCCCTTCGGATGGAACTTGAGGTTGCCGGTGAGGCGGTTTCCGGAGCGCTCGCGTAGTTCGTAGCGCGACTTCTTGCCGGCGGTGACCTCGCCTTCGCGCGCCATGGCGTCCAGTTCGCGGCGCAGGGCCGCCCGGTTGTCCGAAGGAATCTCCAGCTTGCGCGCGAATTCCGACTTGGTCATCGGCTGGTAGCCGGGCGAGCGCATGAGATGGAGGATACGTTCGCGCAGGGAGTCGCCGGGCATGGCCGGATGATGCGGCGCGAAGGAGGCTCCCGCAAGGGAAAGGCCGTGGAAATACGGTTGCCACCCGGGAATCCGGCCGTAGCGTCGATCGGATGTTCGGTTGGTCGCGATTGCGTCGTTGCCAGCCGCGGGGAAATGCTCTTGGCTTCCCCATGCATCCATCCAATCCCGAACCGTTTATGAAAACCCGTCTCCACCGCGCCCGGCGCGGCTTCACGCTGATCGAGCTCCTCGTCGTCATCGCGATCATCGCGGTGCTCGCTGCCGCCGGATTCGCCGCTGCCAACGCCGCCATGAACAAAGCGCGGGCCACCAGCGCCAAGGCCACGGCCAGCAGCCTCCAACAGGCCGTCGAGCAATTCTACAACACCTACGGCAGCCTGCCCAATGTCGGCAACGCCGGCGGCAACCAGGATTCCGAGATCGAGACGGACGGCGGGGACGGCGTCGAGCTGCTCCAGATCCTCCTCGGAAAAGAGACCAACACGGGTGCCAACAGCGGCGTGCAGAACCCCCGCGGCATCAAGTTTCTCGAGGTCAAGGACGGCAAGGGCCGCCGTGACGGCCTCGCCTATTCCACCGACAAGACCACGGTCATCGGGCTCTACGATCCCTGGGGCAACCCGTACAACATCGTCCTCGACACGGATTACAACGACACGCTCGAGTTCACGCTCGACGAGCGCGAGCGCCTCAACGGCAAGCGCGTGGCGGTTTTCTCCATTGGCCCGGACCGCAATCGCGGCACCAAGGACGATGTGAAAACGTGGCGGTAACGCCGACTTCCCCCAAATGCCTCATCTTCTCGGCGGGCCCGGCGACGGTGCCCGCCGCGTTGCTTTCATAATGAAACCTCAGCCCGGCGGAATGGCTCCGGACTTCACCGCCGAGGTGGTGGAGAAAGGCTGCCACTTGGTGTCCAACATCACGCTTTCGGGCCTCCGGGGCGAGCGGGTGGTGCTGGTTTTCTACCCGAAGGACAACACGCCCGGCTGCACCATCCAGGCGTGTGCCTTGCGGGACCAGTGGGATGACCTGCGCGGGCGGGCGCGGATTTTCGGTGTGAGCACGGACAGCGCCGCGAGCCACCGGAAGTTCGTCGATAAGCACGACCTGCCGTATCCCTTGATCGCCGACCCGGACCGGAAGATCGTGGACGCTTACGGGGTCTGGGTGGAGAAATCCATGATGGGCAAACGCTTCATGGGCACCGAGCGCACGACCTTCGTGATCGACCCGGAGGGCCGGATAGAGGCGGTTTTGGAGAAAGTGTCTCCCGCGCGCCATCTCGACCTGCTGCGCGAAGCCCTCGCTTGAATCGCCCCGGACCGCATTTACCATCGCCGCCCGTGAGCCGCCATCTCCCCGCCAATCTCCCCCGCGGCCATGTCTTCATGCCTGCCGCGGCGATTGGCAGCCTGGCGATGGTGCTTGCCGCCGGCCTCGCCGCTTTCGGCTTGCTCGACCGGATCGACCGCGCTGTGGCCGCCACGGTTTCCGTCAGCGGAACCTCGCTCCGTCCGATCCCGCCGGCAATCATCTGGCTTGGCGCGGCGGTGGTCTCGTATCTGCTCGCCCTCGCCATGCTAGGCAGTCCCGGGACGTGGCGGCGCGTGGTGCTCTGGAGCACGACGGTCATGCTCATGGCGGCTTGGGCACCCGTGCTCGTGCTGGCAGCGCGGCAGCCGGCGATCGCCGCTTGGCTGGTGGCGGCGACTTGGTCCGGCGCGTGTTCTTTCGTCTACGCGCGGAACCACCGCATGCCCGGAGAACAGCGACCCTCCTTGGAATCGAAGGAAGCCAGCGCCGCCTGAATCGTTTTCCGACGCATTCGAGCCCATGCCACGCGCCGATTTTCCCGAACCCGTTAAGACGCTGATCGCTGAGTTGAAGCGGCTCCCCGGCGTCGGCCCGCGGAGTGCCGAGCGGATCGCGGTCTGGCTGCTGCAGAGCCCGAAGGCGGATCCGCCCGCGTTGGCCGAGGCGGTCCGGGCCGCGGGCGAATCGGTGGTGAGCTGCCCCGAGTGCGGTTTTTTCGCGCTACCCGGCGATTGTCCGCTGTGCCAGGATTCGAGGCGGGATGCGAGTCTGCTGTGCGTGGTGGAACAGGCCACGGACGTCCTGCCGCTCGAGCGGTCCGGCGCCTTCCGCGGTCACTATCACTGCCTCGGCGGGAAATTGTCGCCGCTGGATCGCGTTTCGCCGGAGGATCTGAGAATTCCGCAACTGCTCGCGCGGTTGCCGCGGCTCGGCCCGGAAGGCGAAGTGATCCTTGCGCTCGGTTCGGACGTGGAAGGGGAGGCGACGGCGAACTATCTCGCCGATGTCGTGCGCGGCCGGGGGTGTCGTGTCACCCGGATCGCCCAGGGCTTGCCGGCGGGCGGAGGGCTCGAGCACGCCGACGAATTGACGCTGCTGCGCGCACTCCAGGGACGCAGGGATTTCTAGAAGCTTGGTCCGCCTCGCCGGGACGGGTAAGAATTTCGGCGTGAGCCTGCAAGTGGTGGTCGATTTCCAAGTCGTGGACGAGTGCCCGGATTGGATCGTCGTGGACAAGCCGGCGCCCTTGATCGTCCACCCGGCCAACCGCAAGTCGGAGCCCACGCTGCTCGGAGGCGTGGAAATGTTGCTGGCATACGAGATGGAGAACGGCGCGGCGCCGGCGGTGGTGACACGGCTCGATCGCGAGACGAGCGGCCTAGTCGTTCTCGCGAAGCACCCGCAGGCCGCTCGCGAACTCGGCATCGCGTTTCAGGAAAGGCGGGTGGAGAAACAATATCTGGCGGTTGTCTCGGGGTGGCCGGCGGAGGACGAGTGGGAATGCGACGCATCGATCGGGCGGGCCGGCGATTTCGGGCCTTCGGACATTTGGGTGAAGCAGATCCCGCTCGCGGAAGGGAGGCCGTGCCTGACCCGCTTTCGCGTGGAGCGGCGGTTCGAACGGACGGAAGGTCGGTTCGCGCTGGTCCGCTGCTTTCCCGTCACCGGGCGCATGCACCAGCTCCGGGTGCACCTCAAGCACTGCGGCCACCCGATCGTGGGCGACAAGCTCTACTCGCGGAACGGCGAGGAATACCTCGAGTGGATGCGGACAGGTTGGACGCCAGAGCTTGCGGACAGGCTGATCCTGCCGCGGCATGGCCTCCATGCCGCCGGTTTGATCGTGCCGTGGCGCGACCGCGAGCTTCGCTGGACCAGCCCCCTCGCCGCGGATCTGGCGGATTTTGTCGCCGGCCGCGAAGTGCTCGAGGGGCAGGGCATTGTCATCTGGAGCCGTCACGGCTAGGCTCCGGCCATGGCTGCGTTGGCGGAACTGGTGGAATATCTGGACCGGGAGCTGGGAATCGCGGAGATCCCCGACTACCCGGGGGCTCTCAATGGCCTGCAACTGGAGAACGCCGGTTCGGTGTCGCGGATTTTCGCCGCGGTCGATGCGGCGCTACCGGTGGTCGCGGCCGCCGCGGAGCAGCGGGACGGTCTGCTCCTGGTGCACCACGGAATGTTCTGGCAGGGCACCCAAGCGGTGCGCGGCCCGTGGTTCCGCAAGCTGAAGACCGCCATGGACGCCGGCCTCGCGGTGTATTCCGCCCATCTGCCGCTCGACGTCCACGCCGAGTGGGGCAACAACATCCGCCTGGCGCAGGCGCTGGGGATGGTGGATGCGGTGCCGTTCCTGGAGTGGAAGGGCTTGCCCGTGGGACTGAAGGGCAGCTGGAGCGGGAGCCGCGGAGAACTCGCCGCGGCTCTCGGCAAGGCGGTCGGCGGCCCGATTCATTTCGCCCCGGGCGGACGCGGGCGGATCGAAACTCTCGGGATCTGCACCGGCGGCGCGGGAAGCGAAATCGCCGCCGCGGCCGCAGCGGGTGTGGACGCGTTCGTCACCGGCGAGGGCCCTCACTGGAGCTACACGCTCGCCGAGGAGCTGGGGATCGACCTTTTTTACGGCGGCCACTACGCGACGGAAACGTTCGGCGTGAAGGCCCTGGCAGCCGCGCTCGCGGCGCAGTTCTCCCTCGACTGGGAGTTCATCGACCATCCGACGGGGCTCTGACGTTGTGGACGCGATCGGCACCGAATTCTTCGAGCGGGACCCGGTGGCCTGTGCCCGCGAGTTGATCGGCTGCACCTTCCAGTGGCGGGGCGGCGCGGGGCGGATCGTCGAAACGGAAGCCTACGCCGAGGAGGGAGATCCCGCCTGCCACACGTTTTTCCGGAAAGGAGCCCGGGAGTTCGTGGCCACGCATCCGGCGGGGACCGCCTACGTTTATCTCAACTACGGCGTCCACTGGCTCTTCAACGTTCTCGTGAAGCCGCCCGGCGGCGGACCCGGAGGATTCGTGCTGCTGCGTGCGCTCGAGCCGCTGGCCGGAATCGACGAAATGCGTGCCAGGCGCGGCCGGGTGGTACCGGATCCACAGCTCTGCGCCGGCCCCGGCCGGCTGACCCGCGCACTGGGGATCGACGGTTCCGCCCACGGCACCGCCTTTCTCGGAGCTCCGGAATCGGGAATCCGCCTGGGCCTGCCGGTGGTTCCCGCGGCGGGGCCGCGCATCGGAATTTCCCGCGCCGTCGCGCTCCCGTGGCGCTTCGGAGATCCGAACTCGTTGAGCCTCAGCAGGAAGTTCTAAGGGTCTCTGGTACGGGTGATGGGAATCGAACCCACGCCTCAAGCTTGGGAAGCTCGCGTTCT
>CBFGTW010000173.1:0-8771 GCA_965651855.1 uncultured Verrucomicrobiales bacterium | reverse complement strand
GGCGCTGGCCGGCGAGATCTGGAGCTTGAGGGATCTGAGGGCGGGGTGAGGCACGGCGTTTTCCCGCTCTTGATTTCGGAACTTCCTCGCGTCCTGTGAGCGGTAAGGAAGCGTCGGCGGTTGCCGGTGCTCGCTGAGGATCCGGCGACGCAGTGTTGGCCGGTGAAACGGCCGACAACTTTCGGCCTGTCGCCGATCCGCTGGACGTCCTCGAGGTGGATGCCCTTGCCTCTGAGGTGACTGCGGACGCTCGCGCGCTTTCCCGTGTGCGGCGATCTTTCGCGACAGATGGATTGATGGAAGTCGGTGGAATTTTTTGCGTCGGGTTTTTCCGGGGAAATCCGCTGCTCCCCATGAAGCGGATTCACGGCTTCTGCCGGAGCCGTTTTCCCGGGCCGACGCGCCCGGATCCCAAACCGACCCCAACTCCAATGAAAACAATGACTCCTTGCCTCGGCGCGCTCGCCGCCTTGGTCCTCGGCACCCCCGGAGCCTTCGCCGCCGTGGCTTTGGCCAACGGCGACTTCGAAACCGGCGGAGGCGAAAACCTCGACAACGTCACCGGATGGTACGACCACAACAGTGGAAACTTCTGGGAAGGCGCATGGCAGACCAACGCCTCGTGGATCACGCCGAACAGCAGCAATGTCGCGATCTTCAGCTCGTTCGACAACTCCACTTCCAACAACAACACGCAGTCGGCCGACGCCAACCAAGGGTCCTATCTCTATCAGAGCATCGGGACGGCCGAAGGCGCTCCAACCATCAACGTCCAGTTCGACTGGGGCGCGCCGAACGACGATCCCGGCGGCAGGGAACTCGGCATGACCGTCGGCATCTATGCCTATGATGGCGTGGGCGCGTTCGCTGCCGCCGACAACACGGACGTGCGTGGCGCGAGTGGCATCACCTTCCTCGGATCGCAGAGTTTCACCCTCAGCTCGACCGGCGTGGACGGCCAAGTCGTGACGGAACTCGCGTCGATCACGGTGGCAGGCGCCGGCTCGCAGGAACTGTTCGTCCGCTTCAATGCCTTCCGAGCCGGAAACACCGAGGCCTGGCCGGTGCTCGACAACGTCTCGGTCGTGGCGGTGCCCGAGCCTTCGATGGCCCTGCTGGCAGGTCTCGGTTTCGCGACGCTCGTCCGCCGCCGCCGCTGAAGCCCGGCCCGCCGAGCGGGAAACTTCCAACCGCCGCCGCCGCCCGTGACCGCCGGAGATGGGCCCATCCCCGGCGGTCGCTCCCGGCGGCTGCGCTCGTGTCTCCATTACTGAAATCTTTTCCCCATATCTGATGCGTAGTTTTCTCCCGATCCCTTTGGCATCGTTGGCATTTGCCGCGCTGCCCGCCGCGCGAGGCGCCATCGAAATCACCAACGGCGATTTCCAAGCGGATTTCGCCCAGACCTCAAACGTCACCAGCTGGTTCGATACGGTGCCCGCCACTCCCGCCAACTGGTGGGAGGCCACTTGGGCCGGACCGAATGTCTCGCCCAACGGCACCTCCGTCCTCGGTCTGAGCTATATGAACGGCCAGACGAACTGGGCCTACCAGTCCATTGGCACCAACTCGGCCTCGTTGGCAGCCCTTCACCTGCGCTTCGACGCCGGTTCCTTCACCGACGCTCCCGCCACGCGCGAACTCGGGGTGATGATCTCGATCTACAAGTCCGACGGCACCTTCGTCCCGGCGGACAACATGGACATCGCCGGCGCCGCGGGCGTCACTTTGCTGGACTCCTTCAGCTGGAGCGCGTCGGTCGAGCCCGGGCAAATGGTGACTGGCATCCAGGCGGCATTGGATCTTTCCGAAGCCGGGCCGGACGACGAGTTGTTCCTACGCCTGCAGAACTTCGCCGGAGCGGTGGGCGAGCCGTGGACGGCCGTCGACAACCTCCTGGTCGTGGCAGATGTGCCGGTATTCGCGACACAGCCGGCGGACCAGTTCGGTACGGTGGGATCCACCGTCACCTTGACGGCCGAGGCGGTCTCGGAACCGCCGCCCGCCTACCAGTGGCAGTTCTCCGCGGACGGCACGGATCCGTGGGAGGATCTGGATGGGGAAACCTCGGCCACCTTGGTCCTGGATCCCGCGGGCTATGACGACAACGGCTACTACCGTCTCGTCGCCGACAACGGCAGCGCCACGGCGGTGAGCGACGAGGTGCTGGTCGACGTGGTCTATCCGAATCCGGCCATTGTCTCTGAGCCCGAGGGGGGCGCGGTTCAGGTGGACAGCGACGTTTCCTTCACCGTCGAAGCCACCGGTCTCGGAACTTTGGAATACCAGTGGTTCAAGGTCGACGGAGGTGCTTTGACCGATGGTGGCCGGATTTCCGGTGCGACCACTCCGACGCTGACGATCACCGGCGTGCAGGCTGGCGACGCGGGGATCTACTACGTGGAAGTCAATGATCGCGCCGCCACCGAAGACGGTCTCGGTGGCGCGGATGGCTTCACGAACAGCGGCGACGTGGTGCTCGAGGTTTTCGAAGCTCCGGCGTCGGATTTGCTCAGTTTCGAGCCGTTCATTTCCTATCCCTACGGCGGGACGCTCACGGGACGGAATCCCTCCGTCGCCGGCTACGACGGACCTTGGCTGGATGAAACCTTCGGCGACGCTCTTCCTGTCGTCAGCGAGGACACGCTGACGTGGAGTGGCTCGGGATATGCGGCCGCCATCGGCGGAAAGGCCGCGAAGGGGCCGGACGCCACGGCGATTTCCGCGGCGAACAGCGGACGCGCCGCGCGCTTGTTGGCGACCGAGTTGAAGGCCTCCGGCCTCTCCGGTCGGACGCTCTATCTCTCGTGGCTTTTCCGCACCGGCAATGAAAACTCCGCGCCGGATGCCGATATCTATCAGGTCCTCGGCCTGTGGAACGGCACGAGCGCGGATGACTCGCTGCGCGCCTTCGAAGCCGGCATCGCCGTCACCGAGTTTGGCACGCCCAATTACGCGTTCCGCGTGAACAACAGCGCCGAAGCCCGCGCGGATCTCGGCGTCGCGCCCGACAGCGACGTGCATCTGTTTGTCGCCAAATTCGTCCTGAGCCCGGATCCCGGCGGCGACAGCGTCACCGTCTGGCTCGACCCCGCCACCGGTGCCGGCGAGCCGACGGGCGGAGCCACGGTCGCCGGCGTGGACCTCGCCTTCGACCGGATCACGCTTTCCGACTACGCGAGCAATTCCTCCGAATGGGACGAGATCCGCTGGGGGGCGACCTTCGAAGCGGTCACCACGGCTTCGCCGGACGTGCCGCTGGTGCCGGACTTCACGCTGCAACCGGTCGATCATTTCGGCTCCGTCGGTGAAACCTTCAGTCTCACGGCCGTTGCCGAGGGAGATCCCGCGCCGAATTACCAGTGGGAGTTCGACGACGGCTCGGGTTCCGGGTTTGTCGAACTCGACGGCGAGACCGGCTCGTCGCTGGTGTTCAATCCGGCCACCTTCGCCGCGAACGGATTCTACCGCGTCATCGCGACCAACGGGAACGGCGAGGCGGTGAGCGACGTGGTCCAGGTGAGTTTGGTATATCCTCCTCCCACGATCACGGATCAGCCCGAATCGGTGGCCGTATTTGCAGGTTCTCCGGCCCAGCTCGGTGTTTCCGCCACCGGTCTGGGTGAACTTGGATACCAGTGGTTCAAGGTCGGCGTCGAAGGAGACCAGCCGGTTGTCGACGGCGGAACCGTCAGCGGCGCGACGACCGCGACGCTGCGGTTCTCATCCGTTGGAGATGCCGAAGCCGGCACCTACTACGTGATCGTGACCGACGATGCCGCGGTGGCCGACGAAGGATTTCCCACGGAGGCAAGCTCGGAGCCGGCGACGGTGCGCGCGGCGAGCGTGCTCCTCACTTCGTCGCCCGACCAGCCCGCCACCGATGTCTTCGACCGATTCTATTTCCCCGGCGAGGTCGCGGACGTGGACAACGTCACCGCGGGTGACGATGCGGCGACCTATATCGCGTTCGACCGAGCGGCCCAAGGGATGACCTTTACGACGGGCTCCGATCCGCTCGGCTACAGCCTTTCGTCGATCACCATCCAGCACGTGATCTCCGGGCCCACCTATTACGACGTGCAGCCGGGAGACACGTTCGAGTTCAGCTTCGGCTTGATCGAGGATGACGCGAAGTCGGTGCTCTTCCAGGCCGACGACGTGCCTTACCTCGGCGATCCCGTGGCCGGCCTGAACGTGCCGGGAACCGGACGGTTTTTCACCTTCGATCTGTCGCAGGCGGGAATCGGCACCCTCGATCCGGACACCACCTACTATTTCGAGATCACCACGGCGACCGGTGACGCGTTCTTCGAATGGAACGGCACCGCGGCGGACGGGCTTGCCGGCGGCACGGCCTTCAGCGGCGGCACGGTGGCGGCCATCGACGGGAGTTACGCCGCGCACGCGGGCGACCGCGCCTTCCACGTGGACCTCGCCGGACTCAGCGGACCTCCGGAAGGCTTCGATTCCTGGATCGCCGCCTATCCGGGCGTCGGGACGCGGACGGGCTTCGACGACGACGCCGATGGAGACGGTTTGGACAATGGTATCGAGTATTATCTCGGCACGGATCCGAGCGCTTCCAATGCGGGAATCACGCAGATCGCCAAGAGTGGCAACACCTTCACCTTCCAGCATCCGGCCGACCCGTCGCCGCCGGAAGATGTCACGGCGGCCTACCTCTGGTCCACGGATCTGGTCACATGGCACCCCAGCGGCGCCACCGTCGGCGGGACGACCGTCGTCTTCGCTGCCAGCCCCGACAGCCCGGTCGCAGGCGTGACCACGGTGACCGCCACCGCAAGCGGCACTCCGCCGGCGCGCTTGTTCGCGAAACTTCGCGTCACGCGCGGCGAGCCCTGAGCCGGAGCGATCTGGATTGGAAACAGCGGGGGCGTCCCGGCCGGTTGGGTTTCTCCGGCCGGGGCGCGCCTTGGCCCGTCGCTGCGGAACCTCTGGCCGCATGCGCGGCGGGTGGCTATTTCAGCCCGAGATATTTCGCGGCCTGTTCCATATCCTTGTCGCCGCGGCCCGACAGGTTGGCGATCAGGATGGCGTCCTTTGGCAACGAGGGGGCGACCTTCATGACGTGGGCCATCGCATGCGAACTCTCGAGCGCGGGAATGACGCCCTCGCAGCGCGCGAGTTCCTGGAACGCGGCGAGCGCTTCGTCATCGGTGGCATAAGTGTACTCGATCCGGCCCGCGTCCTGGAGATAGGCGTGCTCCGGTCCCACGGCGGCGTAGTCGAGCCCGGCGGAAATCGAGTGGGTGAGCTCGATCTGTCCGTCGTCGTTGGCGAGCAGCCAGGTCTTCGTTCCTTGGAGAACACCGAGCTTGCCGCCTTGGAAGCGGGCCGCGTGCTTTTCCGGCAGGATGCCTTCACCGCCGGCTTCGACGCCGACCATCCGCACGCTTGCGTCGCCGAGGAATGGATGAAACAGCCCGATCGCATTCGAGCCGCCGCCGACGCAGGCGACGAGCAGATCCGGCAGCCGCCCTTCCTTTTCGAGGATCTGGCGGCGCGCCTCCACGCCAATGACGCGGTGGAAATCCCGCACGATCATCGGAAACGGGTGCGAGCCGAGGGCCGAGCCGAGGATGTAGTGGGTGTGGTCCACGCTCGCCACCCAGTCGCGCATCGCCTCGTTCACCGCCTCCTTGAGCGTCGCCTGGCCGGCGGTGACGGCGCGCACTTCCGCGCCCATCAACCGCATGCGGGCGACGTTGAGCGCCTGCCGCTCCATGTCCACGGCGCCCATGTAGACGACGCACTCCATGCCGAAGCGCGCGCAGACGGTGGCGGTGGCCACGCCGTGCTGGCCGGCTCCGGTTTCCGCGATGACCCGGGTTTTTCCCAGCCGCTTGGCCAGGAGGATCTGGCCGATGGCGTTGTTGATCTTGTGTGCGCCGGTGTGCAGCAGGTCCTCGCGCTTGAGGTAAATCTTCGCGCCGCCGAGCTTCTCGGTCCATCGCTCGGCGAAATACAGCGGCGTCGGCCGGCCGACGTAGTTGGCGAGGAGGTCGTCGAGCTCGCGTTGGAACTCCGGATCCGCCTTGGCTTCGGCATAGGCCTTGGCCAAGTCCTGCAGCGGAGTCATCAGCGTTTCCGGAACGAACATGCCGCCGAACCGGCCGAAGTGGCCAGTGGCATCGGGAAGGGTCGGGGAAGCGTTGGCCATGGGCTGCGGGAGGTTCCGGCGGAAACCGCAGGCTTTCAAGGCGGATGTGGCGGGGACCACCCGCCGCGGCATGTTCCGGATTGCGGGCGGATGCGGAAATCGCATGATCAACGCAACCCTCGAAACCCGCCATGAACCGCCGTCATTTCCTCGCCGCCGCCGCCGCCGGCTCCGCCATTCCCTTCGTCCGAGCCCAAGAGCCGGATGCAGCTCCCGCTTCCGCCCGGCCAAACCGCATCGGCGTTTCCTCCTACTCCTTCTGGGGCTTCCGTCGCGAGGACCTGAGGCCGATCGACATCTGTCTCGAGCACGCCGCGCGGATGGGCTTCGACGGCTTCGAGATCCTCCAGCGGCAGCTCGCTTCCACCGAGCGCGCCGAGTTGATGAAAATCAAGCGCCGCGCGTTCGTTCTTGGCCTCGACCTGATGGGTTACTCGACCCACCAAGGCTTCCTCTCGCCGGACGAGGCGAAGCGCCGCGAAAACATCCAGCACACCATCGATTGCCTCGAGCAGGCCTATCAACTCGGAATCCCGACGATGCGGGTGAACTCCGGCACCTGGGGCACCTCGGCCTCGTTCGACGAACTGATGGCGAACCGCGGCGCCGAGGAGCCGCTCGAAGGTCACACCGAAGAGGACGCCTACGGCTGGGTGATCGAGGCCTACACCGAGCTGGCGAAGGAAGCCAAAAAGCGCGGCGTGATCATGGGACTTGAAAACCACTGGGGCCTCGGACGCACCCCGGAGGGCGTCAAGCGCGTCGTCGACGCCGTCGCCTCGCCGTGGCTCCGCGTCACGCTCGACACCGGCAATTTCCTCGAGGACCCTTACGACCGCCTCGAGATCCTCGCGCCGGACACTGTGCTGGTGCAGGCGAAGACCTATCATGGCGGCGGCGTCTGGTACACGCTGGACCTCGACTACGCCAGGATCGCGAAGATCATGCGCGAGGCGGGGTTCACCGGCTACGTCTCGCTCGAGTTCGAAGGCAAGGAGGATCCTCTGACCGCGGTGCCCAAGAGCCTGGCGATGCTGCGCGAGGCGTTCGCCGGCTGAGCCATTCTTTTCGTCTGTGCGCTACCGGCGCATCCGCTAGCCTCGCGGCATGAGCGACTCGATCTCCGAGCTGACCGCCCGCATCCAGGCATTCGTCGATGCGCGCGAGTGGCGGAAATACCACAATCCGAAAGACCTCTCCGTGGCCATCGCGGCCGAGGCGGGCGAGTTGATGCAGCATTTCGTCTGGCAACAGGACGACCAGATCGAAGCGCGGGTTGCCACGCGGCGGAGCGAAATCGCCTCGGAGATCGCGGACGTGGCGATCCTGCTGTTCGAGCTCGCCGACAACCTCGGCTTGCGGCTCGGCGAGGCAATGGCGGAGAAGATCCAGCACAACGAGAATCGCTACCCGGTGGAAAAGTCCCGCGGCAACAACCTGAAATACTCCGAACTCTGATCGTTCCAGCCGCGCGAAGCGGTGGAACAGACCGGCGGTTTGATCGGGCGGCTCCGTCCAGCGGCCGAAGGCTGAGGCTCCGATCGGCGGTTGGCATGCCGGGTGCGAGGAGGCCGGTCCATTCCAAAGAACCTCGATGCCATGATGAAGAAGACTCCTTTTTTCGCGACCCTCGCCGCCGTCTCCGCTTTTGCGCTCGCCTCGTGCGGCCGCGACGAGACCGACACCGAAATGACCACTCCTGAGAACGAGGAAACCACCGAGACCGTCACGCCCGTGCCGGTTCCCGTGCCCGTTCCCGTTCCCGTCGAACCCGAGGGGACGCAGACAAACCCCGGCCAGACCGGCACGCAAGGCACCCAGGGCACGCAGGGCACGCAGGGCAGGCAGGGCACGGCTCCCGGTGCGCCCGCGGGGGGCACCGGGACCGCTGGTCAGAACGACATGGAAGGCGAGTGACGGGGCGAGCCTCCGGCCGTGCAGGACGCATGCCGGAGCCACGCTCGCTACTCATATTGCATGACGGTCGATCCACCGGCCGAGTTGCCACAACCCCAAGCCCGCGATCGCATGAAAACCTGTTTCTCATTCCCACTTGCCGCCGCGGCGGTGTTCGCTCTGGGCGCTTGCCAGGACCGGGACGACGACGTTGATGCCACTCCGGATACGGAACTCAACGAACCGACGCCTGGGACCGCACCGCCGCCCCCGCCCGTGGCTCCGGCCGGGCCGGATGCCGGTGCGCCCGGGACCACCACCTCGCCGGACGGGACCACCGGTCCCGCGGGCACGACGCCTCCGGGCAGCGTGAATCCCGGCCAAAACGCCACCGACCGCACCATCGAGGTGCCGCCGGAGGAGTAATCGGCCGCAGCCTCACCTCAACCATGTGCCGCGGGAAGCCTGCGGCTGGAAAATCGAAAACAGTGCGTGGAGCAATCCCCGCACTGTTTTCGCGACCAGCCAGACCGCGCCCAGCGCTAGGCCGATCGTCAGGACCAGAACGACCGCGACGATCCCGAGCAGCAGCCACAGCGGCCACCAGCGGGCATCCAAGGTCCGCACGCGACCCTGCCACTGCCGCCAATCCTGCCATTGCCGCGGCGCGGGCCCACGGCCAGCCGCGGGT
>CBFGTW010000172.1:0-8793 GCA_965651855.1 uncultured Verrucomicrobiales bacterium | reverse complement strand
CTCACCGCTTCTCAAATCTTCCGCAGCGTTCCGGTGGAGTCGCCGAAACGTTTTTCCTGGACGCCGAATTCGTCGAGCATGCGGAGGTAGAGGTTGGTGAGCGGGACGTTCTCGCCGAGGTCGACGTGGCGGCCGGGGGTGAAGGCGCCGCCGCCGTGGCCGGCGACGACGATCGGAAGGTCGTCGTGGTTGTGGCGGTCGCCGTCGGAGATGCAGCCGCCGTAAACGATCATGGAGTTGTGGAGGAGCGAATTGCCGTCCACGTCCTTGGTGTCGTTCATCTTCTGCATGAAGTAGGCGAACTGCTCCATGTAGAAGCGGTCGATCTTCGCGATCTTCCCGAGGTTGTCGCGGTTGCCCTGGTGGTGGGAGATGTTGTGGTGACCGTCGGAGACGCCGATCTCCTGGAAGCTGCGGTTGCTGCCGTCGTGGGCGAGCAGGAAGGTGGAGATGCGCGTGGAGTCGGTCTGGAAGGCGAGGACGAGCATGTCGAACATCAGGCGCAGGTGTTCCTGATAGGTGGTGTGCTGCTCGGGCGCGGGGACGCCGGGATCCGGCGGCAGGCCGAGGGCCTCGACTTTTTCGATCTGGACTTCGATCTCGCGGACGCCGGTGAGATACTCGTCGAGCTTCTGTTGGTCGGTGCGGCCGAGGTGTCGGTGGAGGGCTTTCGCGTCGGCCTGGATGAAATCGAGCATCGATTTCTTCGACGCGTAGCGTTGGCCGAGGCTGTCGGCGCGCTCGCGGGCGTCGCCGGCGCCGAAGAGGCGTTCGAAGACGGCGCGCGGGTTCGATTCGGGCGTCATCGGCGTGGTGTCCGATCGCCACGACAGGTTGAATTGGTACGCGCAGGAGTAGCCGGAATCGCACTGGCCGGACTTGCGGACGCCGTCGGTGGAAAGTTCGAGCGAGGGCAGGCGGGTGAGGTGGCCGGCGGCGCGGGCGGCGACCTGGTCGATGGAAACCCCGAGCTGGATGTCCGAGCCGGCGGTCTTCCGGGCGCGGGCGCCGGTGAGGAAGGTGGCGTTGCCGCGGGCGTGGTCGCCGGGACCGTCGCCGCCGGCAGAGGCGTGCTTGTGCTCGAAACCGGTGAAGATCTGGAAGTGGTCGCGCAGCGCTTCGAGCGGCTCGAAGGTCTTGCCAAGCTTGTAGCTCTTGGTGGTGCCGTTCGGCCGCCAGTGCTCGAGGTTCACGCCGTTGGGGATGTAGAGATAAGCCATCCGCAGGGGCGCGCCGGTGGCGGTGGTGGCCATCAGCTTGGAGGTCTCCGCGGCCAGCAGCGGGCGGAAGGACTCGAGGGCGGGCAGGGCGACGGCGGCACCAAGGCCGCGCAGGAAGCCGCGGCGGTTCATTCCGGGAAGGGGCGCATTCATAGGTCGGGTCGGGTTTTTCGTGCTTCGGGGCTTTCGGTTCAGCTGTCGCCGCGGCGTTTCTGGAAGGGGGCGCTCTCGACGATGCCGTAGATCAGCTCGCGGAGCGTGCCGTTGTTCTTCTCGAGCCGGGCGACGAGCTGGTTGATGGTGGTGGAGTCGTAATACTCGATGCCACGGCCGATGGCGTATGTGAGAAGTTTTTCGGAAAGGCAGCGGTAGAAGTCCTGTCTGCGGCCGGTGGCGAGGATTTCTTTCAAGGCGGCGATGTTGCCGAAGGTCTCGCCGGTGAGCAGCTCGCCGCCGGCGTCGATCGGCTTGCCGTGTTCCTCGCGGCGGAACTGGCCGAGCGCGTTGAAATTCTCGAGCCCCAGGCCGATCGGGTCCATGCGGGCGTGGCAGCCGCGGCAGTCGGGATTCTTGCGGTGGATTTCCATCATCTCGCGCATCGTGGCATTCTCGCCGACGTCCTTCGAGGCGTCCTCGAGTTCCGGGACGTCCGGCGGCGCGGGCGGGGCGGGGGTGCCGAGCAGGTTGTCCAGGACGAACAAACCGCGCTTCACCGGCGAGGTGCGGGTGGGATTGGAGGTGACCAGCAGGAAGGTCCCTTGCGTGAGAATACCGCCGCGCTCGGGGTGGGGCGTGAGGTCGACGGGCTGGAAATCCTCGCCCGTCACCCCGGCGACGCCGTAGAAGTTCGCCAGGCGCTCGTTGAGGAAGGTGTATCTCGCGGAGATGAGTTCTTCGGCCGGCCGGTCCTCGCGCAGCACGAAGTCGAACAGCATCTCGGTTTCCGTGCGCATGTCTTCCCGGAGGCGCACGTCGAAGATCCGGGCCGCCTCCCGGTTGTCGTGCACGCCGAGGATGTCCTTCGCGCTGACGGGCACCGTTTCCACGTCGCGCGCCTGCAGCCATTGGCCGACGAAATTCCTCACCAGCCGCTGCGAGCGCTCGTCCTCGAGCATGCGGTCGATTTGCGCGTGCAGGTTCTCGCGCAGTTTGTTGTTGAAGGCGAGACTGAGCAGCTCGTCGTCCGGCACCGATCCCCAGAGGAAGAACGACAGGCGGGCGGCCAGCGAGTATTCGTCCAGCGGCACGATCTTGTCCGGGTTGTTCGGCTCCGGCTGGATCTCGATGCGGAAGAGGAAGCGCGGCGAGGCGAGGCAGGTGGCGATGGCCTGCTTGATCCCGTCCTCGAAGGTCTTGCCGGGCTTGGCGGAAACCTCGCGGACCATGGCGACCAGGCGGTCGATGGTCGTCTCGTCGAGGGGCTTGCGGAACGCGCGGCTGACGAAACTGCGCATGATCTTGCGCGCGTAGCGTTCCCGGGCCGACGAATCTTCCGGGGCGGGGCCGTCGACGAAGATCATGCGGTAGCCCTTCGCGTATTCGCGCTGCTCGCCGCCGAGCGGCCCTTGGACGATGACGCGCTGGACGTTGAGGAAGAGCTCCTCCTGGCCCGGTGCCGCGCGCCGGCCCGGGCGGATGGAGATTTCGAAATCCTGCCGGCCCGCTTCCAGCGGCACGGTGCCGGTGAGGGCGATGGTGCGGCGCTGGTCCCAGCCGAGCGCCACCTCGCCGACCTTTTCTCCGCCGGCGTGCACGTCGAGAAACGCCTCGTGATCGGTTGCCTCGCCCGCGCCCTTGATCGCGTATTCCACCGTCACCTGGTATTCGCCCTGCCACTTCACCTCGTGCGACGTCTTCACCTGGCGCTCGTCGTTGAACGACAGCCAGTCCGCCGTGAGCGAAGGATCCCCGGAGAAAACGAACGAACGCCCCGCAATGTCCGCCCGTGGGACTTGGGCGGCCGCGCCCTCGGGCAGTGCCAGCCCGACGACTTCCTCGGCGGCGGCGATGTATTTTTCCATCAACAGCGGGGAAATGCTCAGCACGTCGCCGATGTTGTCGAAGCCGTAGCCGGTGTCGTCCGGTGGAAAAACCTCGGTCGTGTCGTACTCCACGCCGAGCAGGTCGTAGACGGCGTTTTGGTATTCCATGCGGTTCAACCGGCGGATGGTCACACGGCCGGGGTCGGGATTCTCGGGATCGAGCTTGAAGACGCCGGTCTCGATCCATGCGAGGAGCTTTTTCTTCTCCTCGGTCTCGAGCTGGTCCTCGTCGGACGGCGGCATGATCTGGCTGCGGACGTTCCGCCAGATGGCCATCCAGTGTTCGCGGTCCTCGAGGTGCTTCGAGAGATCGGCGAACTCGTCCATCGAGAAATCCCCCTTGGAGAGGCCCTCGCCGTGGCAACTGAAGCAGTAGTGGTCCAGCAGCGGCAGGATCTCCTTTTCGTAGGCCACCTTCTCGTCCGCCGCCGCGAGGCCGGCGCACAGGGCGCAAATGCTCAAAATCCGAATCATCGTTCCTTGGAAAAACAGCGCGATGGCGTTCCGTCGTCAACCCGGACGGGCCGCGGAAGTTGCAGGCTCCGGGCCGATTGTCACTCGACCCGGTAGCCCTGCCACAGCCACTCGAGGGCTCCGGGCAGGGTCTGGCGGGTCACTTTCCCGTCCACATGGCCGGCATTTTCCGCGAAAACGTAGCGGAAGTCGTAGCCGCGTTTTTCCAGCACGTCGGCCATCCGCTCGTTGGCCAGCACCCAGTTCATCATCGAGCGCTCGTCGCGGTCCTTGCCGTTGTCGTTCTCGCTAACGTGCAGCCAGATCCGCAGCGGTTTCGGCGCGCTGCGGCGGATGAGATTCTCGTGGTATTCCCACGCGCCGTGCGGCGTGCGGCGGTTCGGCGGCGACTGGAGGTTCACGTAGGTGCCCGACCAGCTCAGCACCTTGCGGTAGAGGTCCGGCTCGAACCACGCCATGGTGAACGCCGCGGCCGCACCGGAACTGCCGCCCATCGTCATCCGGCCCTCCGGATCGTCCGTGAGCTTCAAGCCGCATTCCTTCTCCACCCGCGGCAGGACCTCCTTTTCGATGAAGGTCACGTAGGTGTCGGAAACCGTGTCGTACTCCAAGCCGCGCTGGCTGCCTGGCCCGTCGCCGCCGCCGGAATCGACCATCACCGCGACGATCGCCGGCAGGCGCTTTTCGTGGATCATGTTGTCGAGCACCGTCGGCAGGATCTCGCGGTACCAGTTGCCGTCCTGGGCGACGATGAACGGCGCGGCCTCGCCCTTTTCATGCTGCGAGGGCACGTAGACGAACACTTTACGCTGGTAGGGAACCTCGCCGCGCCGGCCCTTCGCGACGCCGGGGTAGATCCGGCTGTCCTTCGAATCCATCGTGAACTCGTGGACGGCGCCGCGCGGGACGTCGGGCTTCCGGTGAACTTCCGGCGCGTCCGAGTAATCCGGGCCGATGCGGAAACGACGCTCCTCGTCGGCTGCCGATGGGTTCACGCCAGCAAGGGCGAGCAGGACGACGGGAAGGATGCGGCCGGGAAATTGCATGGGGGTTTCGGGTTCGTGCGCATCCAACCGGCCCGCGGTGAGGCAAGTCAAGCCGGCGGATCGCTCACGGCGCCTCCGGTCCGGCCGATTGCGCGCGGATCCACGGCAGGATGGCGGCCAGGTCCGGATCGTGCGCGGCCATGAGCAAGACCTGCGCGCGCTCGTGTTCGATCGCGCGGGCAAGCAGGTCGCGGGCCTCGTCCGGGCGGCCTTGGACGCAGGCGTAGCAGGCGAGGTTGTAGAGGATGAGAACCTCGTCCGGATGGTGGTCGAGCGCGGCGCGGAGGATCGGCTCGGCTTCTTCCACGGAGCGGGCGCGGCGCAGGGCGTAGGCGGCTTGGATCCACCAGGCCGGCTCCCCGGGTTCTTGCTCCAGCATCGGCACGCAGATGCCGGCGGCTTGGTTCCAGCGCTGGAGGCGGAAGAGGATCTCAACGCGGAGCTGCAAGGCCTGCGAGGTGGCCGTGGTCGCCTCGTCCAGCTCCGCCAAGGCCTCCTCCGGCAGTCCCAGCTCGAGATATCCGATGGCTCTCCGGCAGCACTCGCTCGCGTCGTTCGTCACGGCGCCACCATGCCAGCGGCGCGGGGGCTTGGCCAGCGGCGCGCGCGTTCAACCGACGATCCGCAACGCGAGGTAGGGGATGAGGTGGAAGACCAGCATGCCAATCTTGAAGGCGGCCATGCCGGCGTAGTGGATCGCAACGAAGCGCTCCTCGCTCATCGGAAACCAGCGCGCGTGCAAACCCTGCATCCAACCGCGGGCCGTGGCGAAGCAGCCCCACCAGACCAGCAGGATGGCGATGTCGATCACGGCGCACCAGGCGAGCATGTCTCGGATTGTTTCCAGATTCATGACCGGCAAGATACGGCCGCCGCGCACATCCTCAACCGGTGGGATTTTCCCCCATCAAAACGGCCAGAACATCGGTATGAAGACGACGGCGACGACCCAGAGCAGCAGGTCGAGCGGCAGCCCGATCTTGAGGAAGTCGGCGAACCGGTAGCCGCCGGCCCCATAGACATATGTATTCGTTTGGTAGCCGATCGGCGTCATGAAACTCGCGCTGGCGCCGAACATGATCGCCACGATGAACGGCCGGGGGTCCACCTCGAGGCTCGCTGCGATCGGGATCACGATCGGCGTGAGCAGGATGGCCACGGCATTGTTGGTCACCAGTTCGGTGAGCACCGAAGCGAGGAGGTAGATGGCGGCGAGGATCACGATCGGCCCGTAGCCCTCCATCGAGGCGACCAGCTGATTGGCGATGAGCGCGGCTCCGCCGGTCTTTTCCATCGCCGCGCCGATGCCGAGCATGCCGTAGATGAGGAAAAGGATGTTCCATTCGATCGCACGGTAGCTGTCCCGCAAGTCGAGGCAGCGCGTGGCCACCGCGAGCACAGCGCCGACGATGGCGGCGCTGGTGATGGACAGCAGGTCCAAGGCGGCAACCGAGACGACGGCCGTGAGGATGGCCACCGCGATGACCACCTTCGACTTCCTCGTCGGCTTCACCCGGCTCTCGTTCAGGCTGAGGAAATGGCCCTCCTGCTGGAGGCTTGCCAGGTTGTGCACGGGGCCTTCGAGCAACAGCGTGTCGCCAAACGCGAGCGGGATGTCCTGATACCCTTCGCGCAGGTTCACGCCCTTGCGGTGGACGGCGGTGACCACCACGCCGTAGCGCCGGCGGATGTTCGACGAGCGGACGCTGCGGCCCAGCAGGGCGCTCTGCGCGCCGATGATGGCCTCCACCGTCTTGACCTCGGTCGTCGGCGCGGATTCGTCGTCCTGCTCGCCCGGCTTCGCCTCGTGCAGCATCCGCACGCCCTTGGCGCCGCGGATTTCCGCGAGCTGCTTCGGTGTGCCGCGGAACCAAAGAAGGTCGCGCGGCTCGAGGACCAGCGCGTCCAGCGGGATTTCCTCCATCCGCCGGCCGTGGCGGATGACTTCGTAAACGATCGTGCGCTTCCGGTCCGAGAACAGCGGGTGCTCGATGAGCCGCTCGCCGATCAGGGGTGAATCGCGCGTGATTTCCGCGGCGCTGCAGAATTTCCGCGTGTCCTCCGCGTCGAGCAGGCTGCTCACCGTGTCGCGCGAGGGCAGCAGGTGGCGACCGACGAAGAAGAGATAGAGAAAGCCGACGATGGCATAGAGGACGCCGAGTTTGGTGATCTCGAAGATGCCGAACGGCGGCTGGCCGTTTTGTTCCGCCACGCCGGCGACCAGCAGGTTCGTCGAGGTGCCGATGAGGGTCATGGTGCCGCCGAGAATGCTGAGAAAGGACAGCGGGATGAGCAGCTTGCTCGCCTTCAGCCCGGACTGGCGGGCGAAGGCCATCATCACCGGCAGGAACACGATCACCACCGGCGTGTTGTTCATGAAGGCGGACAGCGGCATGACGATCAGCGTGAGGATCAGCAGCGCGCGGTTCATCGACTTCCCGGCCCAAGTCTCGAACCGGTGCGCCAGCCAATCGATGCCGCCGGTGCGGGTGAGCGCCTCGCCGAGCACGAACATCGCGCCGATCGTGAGCGGCGCGGTGTTGCTGAAAACCGACCGGAGATCCGCCTCGTCGAGCACGCCGGTGGCCAGGAGGACGGCGAAACCGCCCAGCGCCACCAGATCCGGCGCCACCCATTCCTTGATGAAAAACGTGAACACCGCCGCCAGGACGACGAAAGTCAGGATCATGTGGAGCGACTCCGGAATCATCGGCGCGGCAATCTAGCCGCCGGCCCCTTCATCAGTCGATGCAAAGCCGCGGATCTCAGAGAGCCAGCGGGTGCCACACGGTTTTCGCCTCGGTGAAATCGCGGATCGCGTGGGGCGAATCGTGAACGTCCGAGAACCAATCGGCGTCCGGAGCGTGGAGATTCACCCGTTTCACCGAAGCCGCGGCGTCCTCCTGCAGGGGTTTCGCCTCCTCCTGCGCGGCGGCCGCGGCCAAGGCGCGGATGTGCCCGTGGGAGGCGAAGGTCGGCAGCATGTCCGCCCGCTCGCCGGTGAGCAGATTGACCACGCCGCCCGGCAGATCGGAGGTCGCCAGCATCTCGCCGAGCAGGATGGCGGGGAAGGGATTGCGCCGCGAGGCCAGGGCAACGACGGAATTCCCCGCGGTGATCGCCGGCAGGACGAGCGTCAGCAAGCCGAGCAGTGGAGCGCGGTCCGGGGCGATCACGCCGACGACGCCCACCGGTTCGGTGATGGTGAAGTTGAAATGCGGACCCGCCACCGGATTCACGCTGCCCAGCACTTGCTCGAACTTGTCCGCCCAGCCGGCGAAGTGGACGATGCGGTCGATGGTGGCGCGGATTTCGCGGGCGGCCGTCTCCGGGTCCTCGGACAGCGCCACGGCCCCGGTCATTTCCGCGGCGCGGGACTCAAGCATCTCGGCGAGTCGGTAGAGAATCTGCCCGCGGTTGTAAGGCGTGCGCTTGGCCCAACCGACCCCCGCCTTGGCCGCAGCCTCCACCGCGTTCCGCACGTCCTTGCGGGTGCACAGGGGGATGTTGCCGGCGAAGTTTCCGGAAGAGTCGCTGAGCGGAAACACCCGGCCGGACTCGGAGCGGACGAACGATCCGCCGACATAGCACTTCGGGGTCTTGGTGACGGGGAGGTGGGGCATCATTCGGCGGTTGGCTTGGGTTCGGCCTCGGGGATGGCGAAAAGGCGCAGGTCGAGCAGCGAGCCGCGCAGGGAGTCCAGGCTCCGTTCCTGCTCCGCGATTCTTCGTTCCAACTCGCGGATCCGGTTCTCCCTTTCCTGAAGGTGGCCGAAGATCCGCCGCGCTTGGGCGGAATCCTTTGAAGACTGCCACATCATCATGGCGGCGATCGCCACGGTGGCGGCACAGGGCAAGATGACTGACATCATTTTCATGGTCGTCGCGGCTCCGCGGTATCACACGAGCTCCGCATACTCCAGCAATCCGTGTTTGCCACCTTCCCGGCCGAAGCCGGACTCCTTGTAGCCGCCGAAGGGCGAGCTCGGGTCGAACTTGTTGAACGTGTTGG
>CBFGTW010000171.1:0-8817 GCA_965651855.1 uncultured Verrucomicrobiales bacterium | reverse complement strand
AAGGCGGCGAACTAAATCCGGATCACGGTGCGGCACGTGGTGGAGACGAGCAGGCACTCCACCCGGGCTCCCGGCCAAGCGGCTTCCATCGCCCGCCGATACGCCCGCATCTGCGGCGCGTGGCGCTCGGCGAGGATCGCGGGATCGTCCACGGCATCGGTCTTGAAGTCGACGATCTCGAGCCGCGGCGGGCGGCCATGCTCGCGGAAAACGTGGAGCCGGTCGATCGTGCCGCTGAGCCACTGGCCGTCGAGGATCGCCTCGACCGGCTGCTCGCGGAACAGCTCGACTTCGCGACCTCGGCGTTCGAAGAGCCCTCGGATCTCCGGCACATCGAGACAGCCAGCGACGCTTTCCGGCAGCGGTCCCGGCGGCTGTTCGTCGATCCAGCCGAGCGATTCGAAAGCGGCATGAACTTCGCGGCCGAAGCGCATGCCGCCGATGGACTTGCGGAACGCCTCGGTGGAGCCGGGCTTCCCTTCGCTCGGCGCCGCCCGCTCGCGGCGCGGCACCGGCGAAGGCAGCGAAATCCGCGTTTTCGGCACGGGCCGTTCGCCGATCAGGCCGACGTTCTCCACCCAGGACGACGAGCCGCTGCGATAGAGCACGCCGTCCTCGTCACCGGCGTCGATGGACGCGGCGAGCCAATTCGCGAGCGTCGGCTTGTCGCCGTCCTTCCCCGCTTTCCCGAGGAGCACATAGAGCCCGCGCTTGGCCCGGGTGAGGGCGACGTAGAGCATGCAGAACGCTTCGTAGCGCTGCTGCGCGCGCCACGTTTCCTCGACCCGCGCGATGTCCGGCAGGAGATTGCGCGCCCAGCTCGGCGGCACGCCGGTGAGCCACCCATCGCCTTGCGCGAGTTCGAAATACTGCGTCTGCGGGACGCTGTCCTTCGGCACCTCCGGCAGGACGACCACATCGAAGCCGAGCCCTTTCGACTTGTGGATCGTCATCACCTGCACCGCCGCCAAACCCGGGCTTTGCGCGACCTCGAGCCGCTCGATCCAGTCCGCCGCCTCGCGCGGGCTTACGGCACCCGAGGCATCGAGATCCCGCAGCGCCGCGATGATCTCCGCCGCCCGTTGACGGCCGAAGTCCGACCACGCGTGCCGGCAGCGTTCGACGATGGCGGAAACCATCGCCGCAAAACCCTCCGCCGCAGCCTTCCGCTGGAGTCCGTCCCAGCGGGAAAGCGAACCCTCCCCGAAATCCGCGAGCGCTTCCGTCAAGGGCGACATCTCCACCGTCTCGCGGGCGAAGGCGTCCGAGGGCTCCGCGAGCCAGCGCAGCAGGTTCGCCAGCGCCACGCCGACAGGGCCGTCCTCCGCGGGCCGCCGCCGGCCTTCCTCGACGACGTCGAAACCGGCGGCGCGCAGGTGATCCGCCACTTCGCGGACCTGGTCGTTGTTCCGCACCAGCACCCCGCATGTCAGCGCTCGGCGGCCGACTCCAATCTCCTCGAGCAGCGGAACGAGCCGCTCTTCCCAACCGTCCGGGCAGCGCTCGACGCGGGCCTCGCCGCACTTTTCCGGCTTCTGCAATGGCGGTGCGGAGACGTGTTCCTGCCATTCCCAGCGGGATGCGGCGTCCTCGCCAAAAAGCCGCGCCATCGTCCGGGTGTCGCCGCAAACGGTATTCACCAGCGCCAGCACTTCCGGGCACGAGCGCCACGAATCCGCCATCGTCTCGACCTTCAACGCGTCGTCGCCCGCGGCGGGTCTTCCCCATTTCGCCAAGGCTTTGTCGAAGAGCCCGACGTCGCCGCCGCGCCAGCCGTAGATCGCCTGCTTGCGGTCGCCTACGATGAACATCGTACCATCGCTCCGGCCGGCCACCTCGTCGAGCAGCGGCTCGAGGCCGAGCCAATCGGCGCGGCTGGTGTCCTGGAATTCGTCGAGCAACCAGTGGTCGTAGCGCGCGTCGAGGCGGAAGTCGACGAGTTCGCGGCCGACACGCGCGTTCTCGTCCCTCGCCCAGCGGCCCATCAGCTCCTTCACGTCGTCGAAACCGAGCAGGCCGTTGCGGCGCAGGCGGGTTTCGCACAAGGCGTCGTAGGCGCCGACCACCTCGCGGATCGCGCGGGTGCGGCGGACGGCGGCGGCCATCTCGCACAAGGCGGCCAGCCGGATCAGCCGCAGCAGGGCGCGGCCGCAGGCGCCGTCGATCACGAAATCCTTCTGGAACTTGACCTCGAGCAACCCGTCGCCGGCGCAGGCGGCGGCGAGCAACTGCTCCACCATCTTGCTGCCGCACCCGCCGAGCACGCCGCTGCCGACGGTGTGCGACCGGAATACCTCGAGCGCCTTCCGCAGCGCGTCACATTGTTTTCCGTGGGTGAACTTCACGGAGCCAATGGCCTCCTCCGCCGCGCGCACCGCCGCATCCTTTTCCTTCTCCCAATCGTCCACCTCCACCGCGGCGAAGGCGTCCGGTCCCCAGTGGAGGTGGCGGGCGAGCCGGTAGCGGGCGTGCCACTCGCCGAGGAAATCGCGGAGCGCGCGGCGCACCTGGAACTCCTCGCGCCCGAGATTCGCGCGCCGGAACGCGTGGAAAAACGCCTCGCCGCCCTCGTCCTCGAGCGCGCTGCCGAGGATGTCGTCCACGATGGCGTCGCGCGCGGCGTCCGCCCGCGGGCCTTCGATCAGCTCGAACCTCCCGCCGGTGAGACCGAGTTCGTACTGGAAGTCTCGTACGATCTTCGCGAAGAACGAGTCCATCGTGCCGAGCGTGAACCGCGGCAGCGACTTCACCACGCGCTCGAGCACCTCGGCGAAATCGGCGCCGGATGCGAGGCCGATGTCCCGCGCGAGATCCCGCGCTTTCACCGGATCGGAAGCCGCCGCGGCGAGCTTGGTCAGCACGGCGTCGGCGAATTCGCCGGCGGCCTTGCGGGTGAAGGTGAGCGCGACGATCCGCTCGGGCGGAACGCCCCCCGCCACCTTGCCGATCACGCGGTTGCCGAGCTGATAGGTTTTCCCCGATCCGGCCGAGGCGAGGATGAGCAGGTTCTTGTGGAGGATGTCCATGGTCACGGCTCGTCGGTTCCGGGTTCCAAAAACGCCTGCGCCGCGTCGCCATCCGGCGCGAGACTACGATAGTCGTCGTACTTCACCTTTTCGGCCGGCGGCCAGAAGCATCGGCCGGCGACGCGGTTCACGACCCACTCCATGCAGCGGCGCGCCTCGTCCACCACCGACGGGTCGAATTCCTCCCATTCGAGGATGCCCGCGTCCGCCTCCTTCGCCGGCAGGCGGAAATAGCCGGGCGTGGCGTGCGTGCCGTCGGCCTCGACCAAGGCCACCGCATAGACCGGCAGCTGGAGGTTCCGCCAGAGCAGCGGCTTGCCGCCCGGTCCGTCGTGCAACGCCGGGCAGTCACCCGCGGAAAGGTGCTCCGGAATCACCGTGTTCGCCCGCACCTCGGAACGATGCGCCTTGGCCGCCTTGTCCACGGCGCCCGTCTTGTAATCCATCACACGCCAGCGGCCGTCGGCGTGGCGCTCGATGCGGTCGATTTTCCCGACCACCAGCCGGTCCGCCACCTTCAGCTCGAATTTCCGTTCCACGTCCACGATCCGCCAGCCTTCGGCGCGTTCGCACGCCTGGACGCGGGCGAACCAGCCGAGCCGCTGGATCATCGCCTCGCGCTGGATGCGGATCGCGAGCGGCGGGCGTTCGCCGAAGCGCCCGCGCACCAGCCGGTCGAGCTCCGCGGCCAGCCAGTCGTGGAGCGGCTCGATTTTGCTGAAATCGCGCGCTTCCTCGTCTCGGCCCCAGTTTTCGAGCACGTCGTGGAGGATCACGCCGAAGTCGCGGGCGTTCCACTCGCGACGGTCCGCCTCGCCACGGCGCATGCCGACGCAGTGCTTCAGGTAGTAGCGGAACGGGCACGCGAGGTAGTCGCCGAGCGAGGTGACCGGGATCCGTTCGGGCGGCTCGACCTGGCGGGTTTTCCACTGCCAGTCGATCACGCGCCGGACGCCGGCCTCGGGTGGTTCGACCTCGCGGAACAAGCGCCGGACGCGCTCCGGGAGCTCCTCGCGCTCCGCCGCGAGCAGCAGGCGCGAGGGCAGCAGCGCCTCGCCGCCCGCGCCGGATTTTCCGCAGAAAAGGTCGACGCGCCCGTCGCGGCGCGCATTCAACAACGCGGTGTAGAGAAACGCGTCGCGGGCCGCGCGGGAGGCGTTCGTGGGCAAGCCGAGCCGATCGCGGGCCTGCTCGCCGAGCCACGGCTCGCCGCCGATCCGCGACGGGATGTAGCCGTCGTTCAGGCCGCACAACACGAGGTGCCGGCCGGGTTCATGGAACAATTCCAGCCAGCCCTGGATGTCCACCGCGCGACCCGCGGGCGGCTGGGGTGCGGGCGGGGCGACGTGCGCGAGCATCGACTCGATCCAGAACGCCGGCGATCGCGGGACACGGCGCATCAGCGATTCCGCCTCGTCCAGCCAGTCGGTCATCGCCGCCGCGGCGTCCGCGGAATCCGGATGCCCGAACGCCCCGAGCAAGCGACGCAGCGCGGCGGGAAATCCGGCGCCGAGCATCTCGCGGCGGCGCTCCGCCAGCTTGCGCGCGGCCTCCACGACGGCCCGTGCGTCCGCGCGGCGCTTGTCATCGCGGTGGTCCGTCGTTTCCACGAGCCGGGCGAGTTGTTCGACGTCTTCGGCCAGCCATTGGTCGCGCAGCGCGGCGAGTTTCCGGGCGATGGCGGCGCGGCCTTTTCCGATCAGCGCGCCGGTTTCCGGCAGGGCGAGCAGGTCCTGCATCACGGCGAGCCGCGGTCTGGCCAGCCACTCGCTCCAGACGCGGAACCACCGCCACAAGCCGATGGCCGCCAGTTCCGCGCCGGGGTGGAATGCGGGCCAGCCCCCGCGGGTGAAGGCGCGGGCGAGTTCGGCGCCCGTCTCCGCATCGCCGGCCGCCACGGCGAGGTCCGGCGAGGCGGTGCCCGCCCCGGCAGTCACGAGCAGCGCTTCCGCGGCCTGCTGCCGGGGATCGGCGAAAACCTCGACGCTGCCTGTTTCCGGCCAGGGCAGCGGGCGGTCCGACCAGTTTTCAAGCGGGATGCCCAGTTCGGAAAAGCTGTCGCTCTCGGTTTCCGGCGCACCGATCAAGGCCGTCGCCGGCAGGTTCCACGCGGTGAGGGCGCGCTCGAGCACCGGCGGCAGTTCCGGCACACCGGCGAGCACGATCTCCGCCGCTTGCAGCGGCGGTGGCACGCCGGCGGCAATCACCGCGCTGCGACTGCGGAAGTTCCAGTCGCGGAGGAGGCGTTCGACCCGGGACTCGAGGCCGGCCAAGGCCTCCCAGCGCCCGGTTTCCGGCGCGAGCCGGGGCGCGGCGGAGCGGAGCGTGTGGCCATTTTCCTGCAGCGCCCGCCGCAGCCGCGTCATTTCGAGGGCCAGCGGACCGGCCCAGCCGCGCCCTTCGCCGGGTTTTTCGGGGAACGCGGCGGCGAACTCCTCCCAATCGTCCACCGCCTCCAGCACCTCCGCCCATGCGAGCCGCTCGGCCCACTCCGGCGCGACGTCCGCCGCCGACGGATGGAGCAGGTTTCCGGGGGTGGCGAACCGCGGCGCCAACAGCGCGCCGGCCGCTTCCGCCAGCGCCTCGCGCAGCCGGCGGCCGCTCTGGGCCGTGGGCACGATCACCAGCAAGTGCGGCAGCTTTTCCTTCCGGGCAATCAACCACTCCACCGCGAGGCCGAGAAACGGCCGGTCCCAACCAAGAAAAACGCGCGACGCCATCCGCCGCCAAGCATCACCGGCGGCCCCCGCGCGGCCAAACAAAAACGGACGCCGTTGCGGGCGTCCGTTCGATTTCCGGAAACTGCGGAACCGGGAAAATCAGTCGGCGGATTCGGCGGGCTGGGAGGGGGCGTTCGAGTAGCGCCAGCGCACTTTGTTGCGCTTCGAGGCGGAGCGGAGCTTGCGCTGCTTGCGCTCGGTGGGAGTTTCGAAGGCGCGCCGGCGGCGCATCTCTTCGAGGATGCCTTCGGCATCGAGTTTGGTCTTGAGGCGCTTCAGAGCCCGGTCGACGGGCTCGCCTTTCTTCACGATCACTCCACGCATGCGATTTTCGTTTCTGGTTCGGTTGGTTCCGCTGGAATTCCGGGGGCGGGTAGATGGCTTGGAAGTGCCCCTTTGTCAAGAAAAGACCCGAGGAAATCCGCGGAGCGAGAGCAAGGCGGATCGCCCGCCGCCGAGCTCAGGCCCCCTCGCCGTCGGTCGGCACGTTCGGCGGCGGGGCGGGCATCCATTTCGGGGCCTTCGGCGAAACGTCGGCGGTGATCGCGGCGAAGCTCATCAACAGCAGCCCGGTGAATCCCGCGTGACCCGCGGTGAACAAGGCGCACATCGCGACGACCAAGGGCGAAAAAATCAGAAAGCCGACCATCATGTTGCCCGGCGGGATTTCGTAAGCCATGAGCGAGACCCGCAGTCGCGAGCGGGCCAGCGAGAGACCGAGGACGGTGTAGCAGATCACCGCGGCCACGGCATTCGCGTGGTACCACGCTCCGGGCCCGCCGCTCATCCCGGCCGAGGCGGCCAAGGCGATCCCCGCACCGGCAAAAGTCGAGCCCGTGAACAACAGCATCATCGCCGTCTTTGCCACGGCGGAGCGAAACGCGAACGAGCCGATCGTCCCGGCCGAGAAAATCGAGGAAACCCCCAGCACCGTCCCGGCGCAGGCCAGCTCGTACCACCACTCGATCCCGCCGACGAGGTAGCGGACGACCACGTAAGGCAGCAGCGAGACGAAGGTCAGCGCGGAGAGGCCCCACAGCGCCATGAACTTCCCGAGCACCACCTTCCACCGGGAAACCTTCGTCAGCACGAGCAGCTCGTGGTTCCCTTCATCGAGTTCCTGACGCATCATGAGCGATCCGCCGAGGGGCATGACGGCCGCGCAAATGAGCGCCACCACCGCCCAGAACGGGCCGGAGTTCCAGAGCAGCGCGAGGTTCAGCATGCCTGCTTGCGAAGAGCGACTGGCGGCTCCCACTTGGAATTCCACGGCCATCGCCGCGGCCGCGAGGATGTGGATGACGATGAAGGGCACGACGAAACTTCCGCGCCGGAGATTCTGACGGAGTTCCTTGACCGTCATCGGTCCGAACTTCTCGGGCAGGTCGTGTTTCCAGAGCGCGTCCACCGTCCGCGGCAGCCTGCCATCTCGCGCGCCACGCGGCAAGACGCTGGACACGGCGACGCCCGTCGCCTCCGGATCAAAACCCGCGCCGGTAGCCGAAGCCCAGGCTGTTCATTCCTCCCCGGTCGAAGATGTGCCCGCCCGACTGGTGGGAGAGAAACACCACGAGCTGGTGCTCCGGATGTGACGGCGCGGCGAAGGTGAGCTGGATCGGCCAGTTGAATTTCAGGTTCGAGCGCCGCTCGTCCTCATGCCGCTCCTTGTCCATCAAAGGAACCTTCGCGGAATACGAGAGGCCCACCCCCATGCCGAACGTCGTGTCGACTAAACCATCCCACGGGAAATCCACCCAGCGCACGAGAAACGAAGCGTTCGCGTCGGGGAACGGACCGCGCCCGTTCTCATCGAAGATTTCCAGCGTAAGCGGCATCTCCATCCGCGGGCGGAAGACGCGGTCGCCGACCTTCCACTCCAGCTCGCTGAGAAAGCGGGACACCGTCAGCGAGTAAATCTCCCCACCCGACTCACCGTCACCGTAGGAAAACTCGCCGTCGATGATGTCCTCGATGTTGTTTTCAGTGATGAATGCGACGCCGAACTCGAACGCCCACAACCTCCGGTCTTCGGAGGGAGCCAAATAGCGGATCTCCGCCTTGGCGCCGGAAGCGAACGCCAGGAAAAGCGAGACGAACAGCGGTCGGATGGAATGAAAACGGCTCGGCATCGGCATGGCTCGGAGACGTCGAGGGCTCCAACGATCGCGCGGCGAATCAAGGGATTTTTCGCCGTTTGAGATCAAGGGGCGCGGAATCGTCGGGTCCACCGGGAATGACACTTGGACGGCCGCGGGACGAGCCGTAGGATATCCCGCATGCCACGCGAAGCGCTGAACGTCCTCGGCTCGGCCCTCCAGCCGTGTTCGCTGGATCCGCTGACCGGCTGGTTCCGCGACGGCTGCTGCCGCACCGGCAGCGGCGACCACGGCGTGCACGTCGTCTGCGCGCAGGTGGACGAGCGTTTTCTCGAGTTTTCGAAATCCCGCGGCAACGACCTCAGCTCGCCGCGCCCGGAGTTTGGCTTCCCGGGGCTGAAGGCGGGCGACCGCTGGTGCCTGTGCGCCTCGCGCTGGAAGGAGGCGCTGGACGCGGATTGCGCGCCGCCGGTGGTGCTGGAAGCGACGCACGAGTGCGCGCTCGAGTTCGTCGATCTCGTGGACTTGCGGCGGCACGCGGCCGGTCCGTTCAGCGGGTGACCACGCCTTTGCGCGAGGGCTGGCGGACGGCGTCGACGAGGCGCGACGCCGGCTCGCTCCAGAAAAGTCCCGCCGCCTCTTCCAGGGCGCCGCGCAGGGTGCGGCCGCTTTGGAAGAGCAGTTGGTAGGCGCGCTTGATGTCCGCGCGCGCCGCCGCGTCGATGCCGGCGCGGCGGAGGCCCACGACGTTGAGCCCGCCGAGCTGGTTCTGGCCGTGGACGATGCAGAACGGTGGCACGTCTTGGCTGACGGCGGCGTTGCCCTGGACCATCGCGAGGTCGCCGACGCGGATGAATTGGTGGAACGCCGCGCCTCCTCCCAGGAACGCGCGGTTCCCGATGGTCACGTGGCCGGCCACGAGGACGTTGTTGGCGAGGACGTTCCCCTCGCCCAGCGTCACGTCGTGGGCGAGGT
>CBFGTW010000170.1:0-9117 GCA_965651855.1 uncultured Verrucomicrobiales bacterium | reverse complement strand
GCAGATGACGGCCGGAATTCCGGGAACGAGAAGACAAGTGGTGAGGCCGAGGATACCGCAGACGAGACTCGCGATGGCCAGGCCGGAGGTCGGCGGAGCGATCCCGGACCCGGGGTAGCCGGCGGGCGTGGCGATGATCGGGGCTCCCTGCGACCGCACCTGGGCAACCGGCTGCCACTCGTTCATCCCTTCGCGCCAGACGAGGGTGGTCGGCTGGATCCGGCCGGCGGCGAGCAATTGGTCCAGTTCCGCATCGTCCACCGGTCCGTGCTGCACCCCGTTTTCGCCGTAATACCATTGGCCCATCGCTCCGGGAGCTTCGGGTCCGGGCCGCGCCCGTGCAATCTCCAAAACGGCCGGGACCGCCGCAGGCTTGCCTCGCGGCGGGCGAAGCGGGAGGCTGACGCCATGCCTGCCGACATCGTTTCCCTGCTCCAGCATCTCGTCCGGATCCCGTCGGTGAATCCGGACAACTCGCCCGGCACGGAGCTGACCCGCGAGGAGGAGATCGCCGTCTTCCTCGGCGGTTGGCTCGAAGCGCTGGGAGCCGAGGTTTCCCTTGAGGAAATCCAGCCGGGCCGGCCGAACTTGATCGCGCGCTTCGCTCCGCTGGACGGTCGGCCGCGGATCTTGTTGGGCCCGCACCTCGACACGGTGGGTGTGGCGGGCATGACAATCGAGCCCTTCGGCGGCGGGCTGCGGGACGGCCGGGTCTGGGGGCGCGGCGCGTCCGACACGAAAGGCCCCATGGCGGCGATGCTGTGGGCGCTGCGGCAGACGGCGGAGATGCAGCCGGACTTGCCGGTGGCGGTGGATTTCGTCGCCTTCATGGGCGAGGAATCCGGCCAGCTCGGCAGCAAGGACTTCGCACGGCGGCACGCGCGGGATTATCAATTCGCCGCTGTGGGCGAGCCGACCTCACTCCAAGTCGTGCACGTCACCAAAGGCTCGCTCTGGACCACGCTGCGGGCGACGGGAACGGCGGCGCACAGCTCGCAACCGGAGCGCGGCGACAACGCGATCCTCAAGCTGGCCCGCGCGCTGGACATGCTCGACCACCACCTCGGCCATGCGCTGGCGAAGTTCACCCACCCGGTGCTCGGCCGCTCGACCATGAACGTCGGTCTGATCCGCGGCGGGTCGCGGCCAAACATCGTGCCGGACCTCGCGGAGGCGGAGATCGACATCCGCATCACGCCCTCGCTCGCGGAGGCCGGCGGGGCGCTCGAGCTGCTGCGGGAGACGCTCGCCGCGCACGACCTGCCGGTGGAAATCGTCCGCCCGCACGAGAACCCGCCAATGGAGACGCCGGCGGATCACCCGATGATCCGCAAGCTGATGGACGCGGCGGAAGGCACCGGCCTGGCGGGCGCGCCGTGGTTTTCCGACGCAGCCCACCTTTCGCACGCCGGACTGCCGAGCGTCTGCATCGGGCCGGGTTCGATCGACCAGGCGCACACCAAGGACGAATTCATCGAAGTGGCCGCGCTCGAGCAAGGCGCGGCGTTCTTCGAGTCATTCATTCGCGGCTTGGCCGAGTGAGCGACGGTATTGGAAGCCGCGCCAGACGAGGAACACCAAGGTCATCGCGGTGATCGGCGCGACGTAGTACAACAAGGCCGTCTGATATTGATCCAGCGCGTCGTGTTCGGTCGCGTAGAGGAAGAGATAGGCCAGGTAGGCGAGATAAAACAACAGGAAGAACGCGCCGTTCAGCCGGCTGATGCGGTAGCCGGAGAAGAACACCGGCAGCGCCGCCACCGCGATGGCGATCATCACCGGGATATCGAAGTGCAGCGCGGCCTGGGGGACGTTGATGCCGGCGGGTGAGACGACCGACGAAAGTCCGAGCACCGAGAGGATGTTGAAGATGTTGCTGCCCACCGCGTTGCCGACCGCAATGTCCCGCTCGCCTCGCACGGCGGCCACGACCGAGGTGGCCACCTCCGGCAACGAGGTGCCGGCGGAGATGATGGTGAGGCCGATGATCAGCTCGGAAATGCCGAACGTCCTGGCGATGACGACCGCGCCGTCGACCAGAAATTTCGAGCCGAGGACGAGACCCGCGATGCCGACGACGACCAACGCGATGTTCTTCAACCACGCCGGCTTCTCTCCCGCCGCGCCGTATTCCTGCTCGTATTCCTGCTTCACCGCGGCGTCGGATTCGCGCCGGCTCTGGCGGATGAGGTGGGTGGTGTAGACGATCGCGCCGGAGAACAGGATCAGCCCGTCGATGCGGCCGATGTTGCCGTCGAGGCCGAAGAGCAGGACCAGCACCGAGATGCCGATCATCACCGGCACGTCGAAGCGGACGAGCTGCTGCGCGACGACCAGCGGCGTGACCAAGGCGGCGAGTCCGAGAATGACCAGAATGTTGAAGATATTGCTGCCGACGATGTTGCCGAGCGCGAGGTCCGCTTGGCCGCGGAAGGCGGACATGACGCTGACCGCCAGCTCCGGGGCGCTGGTGCCGAAGGCGACGACCGTGAGGCCGACCACCAGCGGCGAGATGCCGACGGCGGTGGCGAGCCGGGCGGAACCTTTCACCAGAAACTCCGCTCCGGCGACGAGGATCACGAGACCGAGGACCAGCAGGAGGATGGGAACGAGCATGTCGGCGGGAAGGTTTGGAAGGCCGCGGCGCGGGCGCGCGAAGACGTAGGAGAGGGAAGCATGAATTTCAAAGCATCAAATCCCAAACGGGCTGCTCGCCCTCCCGGATCCCGGGCGGCTGAACTTTTTTGGGAATCGGCGGTGCGGCCGGTGTTCCAACAGCCGTGATGTCCAGCGCTCCTCACACCTGTCCACCCGATGCCGCGTCGCCCGCAGTGGCCGAGGTGGCGGCGCGCTTCCGGCTGTCGAGCGGCGAGGATCTGCTGGCGGCCTCGCACGAGCGGCCGCTGGCGATGGTGTTTCTCCGGCATTTCGGCTGCACCTTCACCCGCCAGATCCTGCGCGGGCTGGAGGCGCTGCAAAGCGAGGCGGACGAGCACGGCGCGCGGCTGGTGCTGGTGCACATGCTCCGCGGCGGCGGCGAGCTGCGGTACCTCGGCGAGACGCACGTGGCCCGGGTGGCGGACCCGCGGTGCGAACTCTACCGCGCGTTCGGCCTCGGGCGCGGCGGGATCGTCGAGCTGTTCGGCCCGCGCGTCTGGTGGCTCGGCGCGCTTTCCGTGATCAAAGGCTGCGGCATCGGCCACCTCGCGGGCGACGGCTTCCAGATGCCGGGGGCGTTCGTCTTCTCGGAGGGGAAAATCGTGGCCTCTCAGCGGGCCCGCTCGGCGGCGGATTTGCCGGACCTGCCGCGCTTGTTCGAAGGGATTGCCCTCGCCGGGGCGGCGTGAGACGGTCCGCCCATGACTTCGCTGCAAGGCAAGACCCTGCTCGTCACCGGCGCTTCCAGCGGCATCGGCCGCGCGCTCTGCGAGGTGCTCGTCGAGCGCGGCGCGAACGTCCTCGGCGTGACCCGCCGCCCCTCGGCCGTGCCCGGCGGTGTCGCCCCGATCCAGGCGGACCTGACGCGGCGCGAGGAGATTTCCGAGATGTTCCGCGGCATCGGCCGGATCGACGGCTTGGTGAACTCCGCGGGCGTCGCCTACCTCTCGCGGATCGTTGATGGCAACCCGGCGGACTGGGAGGAAATGTGGCGCGTCAACGTGATGGCGCTCACCCTGTGCTGCCAACTCTCGCTGACCCACTTTCCCGCCAACGGCGGACGGATCGTGAATGTGTCCTCGATGAGTGGCCATCGCGTGCCGCCGACCGGTGGCTTCTACGCGCCCACGAAGTTCGCGGTGCGCGCGGTGACCGACGCCCTGCGCGCCGAGCTGAAAAGCGCGAATTCACCGATCCAAGTGGCCTGCGTGTCGCCGGGCTTCGTCGACACGCCCTTGCTCGACCAGTATTTCCGGGGTCGGGAGGAAACGCTGACACAGACCCGCGCCGCGATGAAGATGCTGGATCCGATGGATGTGGCCTGGGCGATCCTCAGCATCCTCGAAGCGCCGCCCCACGTGGAGATCGGCGACATCCTGATCCGCAGCGGGGAGCAGCGGATGTGAAGAGAAAAACACGGAGTACACGGACGGAGATAAATCTTCGCGAGTGAATCCGCTTCCGCTCAATGAGCACCTTATCTTGATCCGACCTACTGCCATCGTTTTATTGACGCGGCGAGCCGGCCCAGGAGCGCGGTCCGCTAATCTTCCGTGCTTTCCGTGGTTGCCCATCTTTGGATAAGCAATGCGGCGGGCGCTCCATTTCCTGCTGATGGCGGCGTGCGCGGCGCTTGTCTCGTGCATTGATGGGCGCGAAGAGCTGTGGGTGAATCCGGATGGAAGCGGCCGCGCGGAGCTGCGCTATGAGATCCCGCAGGCGGCGGCGGTTTTGCGCAGCCGGGAGGAGATCGATGTCATCGTGGCGGCGTTTTTGGAACGGAACGCGGCGATTTTCCAAGAGCGGGAGCATCGAGTGGTGCGGACCGAGGACGGCTTGGCAATTGAGGTGGCGGTGGAGTTCGATTCCGCCGCCGATCTCGCGCACCTCGACGTTTCGGGAAAGAACGTGCCGCCGGTGGTTCGGCATCTGGCCGGCGAGTTCGCGCTGGAACGGCGCGGCCGGACGGTGGAATTCGAACGGACCGTCACGGTCGGCCGCGCGATCCCAGGATGGCGGTTCATGCCGCGGTCGCAGTTCGAAAATCGCCGGCTGATCCACATCATCCACCTCCCCGAGCCGGCCGAGACGTCGAACGCGACGCGCACGGACCACGAGGGCCGCACGCTGGTGTGGGACCACAGCCTCGCGGAGGCGCTGCGCGAGCCGGTGACGACGCGGTTCCGCGCGAAGATTCCCTTGCCCCGCTGGTTGGCCGGGGCGGGTTTCGCGCTCGTGGCGCTGCTCGCCGCGGCCGCCGTCTCGCTCCGGCGCGTGCTGCGGCGTCGCGTCGCGTGATAGGAGCGGCGGGCGCCGGCCGTTCGCTGTTTCGATGCGCTCCCTTTTCGTTCTCGCCCTGATCGCGCTTCCGCTCGCCGCGGAGGAGCACTGGGCGTATCTGCCGCCGGTGGCGCGGGTGCCGCAGGCGGAAGCGGCGCATCCGGTCGATCGCTTCCTCGAGGACGCGCGGCAGGCCGCCGGGGTGACAGCCGCGCCGCTCGCCGAGCCGCGACGCTGGATCGAACGCGCCGCTTTCGCCCTCGCCGGCCTGCCGCCGGATCCGGACCACATTCGCCGAATCGAGGAAAGCCCGGACGAGACGACGTGGCGGGCGATCCTCGACGAACTGCTCGCCAGCCCGGCCTACGGCGAGCGCTGGGCGCGCCACTGGATGGATGTGGCGAGATATGCGGACACCAGCGGTTACAACTTCGATCAAGACAACCGCTATCCTTTCGCCTACACCTACCGCAACTGGCTGATCCGGGCGCTCAACGAGGACATGCCATATCCGGAATTCGTGAAGCTCCAGATCGCGGCGGATCATTTGCGGACGGAGCCGGACCACCCGGATCTCGCCGCGCTCGGCTTCATTACCACCGGCCCGCGGGGCGGCGGAGTCGAGACGCTCGACGATCGCGTGGACGTGGTGACGCGCGGCTTCCTCGCCAGCACCGTCTCCTGCGCGCGCTGCCATGAGCACAAGACGGACCCGATCACGATGGAAGATTACTATTCCATCTATTCGATCTTCGAGAACGCGCGGGAACCTGAGGAAAAGCCGGTCATCGGCTCGGCTCCGGATGAGAATCAATATCAAACCTATCTCGCCGAAATGGCCAAGCTCGAGGAGGCCGACCGCGCGGTGCGGCAGGCGCTCGTGGACGACGTCCGGAATCGCACGGCGGATTATCTCGAACTCGCGTGGCTGGCGAAGGCGGAGGGCTGGGATCACGCGAAGGCGACGAGTGAAGGCGCCAAGCGCAACCGGCTCCGGCCGAACGCGATCCTGCGTTGGCGGGATTTTCTCGCCGAGGTCGCGTGGCAGGACGACACCCCGGCGCCGCTGCGCCGATGGGCGGCGGCGATGGAAGCCGAAGCGGGCCGGCGCGCGGCCTGCGAAACGCTTGCGCGCGAATGGCAGGAGAATCCGGAACTCGCGGAGCTGCGGGAACGGCCCGATTGCCCGCTGAGCTACGAGGCGGATCGCATCGCGGAGTTTTTCGACGTCGAGGACGGCAACCAGCGCCGCCAGCGGCTGAGCAAGGTGAGCCGACTGCAGGCCGAACATCCGGGATCGCCACCGCGCGCCATGAGCCTGCACGACAAGGAAAGCTGGCAGCCCGCGCGGACGTTCCGCCGCGGAAATCCAGCGGAGCCCGGCGAGCCGTTCGAGCGCCAGTGGCTGAGCTTTCTCGGCGGCGGGTCGTTCGAGGAGGGCAAGAGCCCGCGGCTTGCACTCGCCGAGAAGATCGCCGATCCCGCCAACCCGCTCACCGCACGGGTGATGGTGAACCGCGTGTGGGCGTGGCATTTTGGCAGGCCGATCACGGAACCCAGCGACTTCGGCCCGCAGCAACCGGCGCCGGATCTCCTGCCGCTGCTCGACTGGCTGGCGCTGGAATTCACCAGCACCGGCGGCTCGTTGAAACAGCTCCACCGCACGCTGCTCACCTCGCGCGCCTTCCGCCTCGCAGCCGGTGGCCCGCCGGACAATGACACCATCGACGAAGCGAACACGCTGGTCTGGAAGTGGAACCGCCGCCGCGCGGACTTTGAGTCAATGCGCGACCGGCTCCTCGCCACCGCCGGATCGCTCGACCTCAGCGACACCGGCGGCCGGTCCCTCTCCCTCGATGATCCGGCGTCGGACGCACGGCGCAGCATATATGCCTTTGTCGATCGTTACGCGCTGCCGACCGCCTTCGTGTCCTTCGATCTCCCCCACCCCGACCACCATGCGGCGGGCCGAGTGGAGACGACAGTCCCGCAGCAGGCGCTCTATTTCCTCAACGGCCCGCTGGTCCTGCGGCAAGCGGAGCGGCTGGCGGCCGACCCGGCGTTCATCGAGCTGCCGGACGATGCGGCGCGCGTGCGGCACCTCTACCAGCGCATTTTCCAGCGCGAGGCGACGCCGGACGAGGTCGACCAGGCGGTGGGCTGGATCGCGGCGGCCGAGACCGAGGACTACCGCCCGCGGCTTGCGGGTCACTGGGAAATCCGCCACGCGCCGGACACCGGCGGACCTCTTGATGAACTCCGGAGCTTTCCACTTTTCGCCGACGGCGTTTGGAAGACCGGCACCGATCCGGCGACGGCACCGATCCGCTGGCTGAATGCCGGCGCCAATGGAGGTCATGCCGCCGCGGGCCACGCGCTCGTCCTGCGCTGGCGCTCCCACGGAAACGGCGAGGCTCGGCTGACGGGAAAGATCAAGCGGACCCAGCAAGGGGGCGCGACCCTCGCTTGGGACGTCGCCGGCCCGGACAACGCGCGGCTCGCCGGCTCTGCGCTCGCGCCTGAGTCCGAGGCGAGCGTCGATTCCGGATGGATCGAGGTCGCGGGAGGCGGAACTCTCGATTTCATCCTCCGCGCGGCGGACGGCGACGCCTGCGGCGGCGTCTCATGGGACTTCCGGGTGGAAGGCCGCGAGTCCGCCGATGGAGAGATCGCCGAAATCGGGAACCTCCGCCGCGATTTCCCGACGAACGACACCCCGCCGCCCCTGCCCGCTGCGGCGAGCCCGTGGGCGGACTTGATCCAGATGCTTTGGGCCTCGAACGAATTTCATTTTATCGACTGAACCAATAGATGAACCACGGAACACACCTCATTTGAACAGAAGCCATTCCGTGCCTTCCGTGCATTCCGTGGTTCCTCCATCTCACCGCCCCATGTCCCATCGCCTGACTCCCCATGACATCATCCTCGACCGCCGCGATTTCCTGCGCCGCTGCGGGATGGGCTTTGGCGCGCTCGCCTTTGGCGGCCTGGTCGATCGGGCCACCGCGGGGCCGGCCTTGCCGCACTTCGCGCCAAAGGCGAAGCGGGTGGTGCATCTTTTCATGAATGGCGGGCCGTCGCAGGTGGATACCTTCGACCCGAAGCCCGCGCTCGAGCGCCAGCACGGCAAGCCGATCCCGCTCGAGGGCCGGAAGACCGAGCGACCGACGGGCGCGGCGCTGCGCTCGCCGTTCGCCTTCGACCGCTACGGCGAGTCCGGCCTCGAGATCAGCGAGCTTTTCAAGCACACCGCGAAACATGCGGACGACCTGTGCGTGATCCGCTCGATGACCGCGGACGTGCCGAATCACGAGCCTTCGCTGATGTTGATGAACTGCGGCGACGGCCGGCTGCCGCGGCCCTCGATGGGCTCGTGGGTGACCTACGGCCTCGGCAGCGAGAACGAGAACCTGCCGGCCTACGTTTCCATGTGCCCCGGCGGCATGCCGATCAAGCGGGCGGAAAATTGGCGCTCCTCGTTCCTCCCCGGTCGCTTCCAAGGGACTTATCTCGACAGTTCGATCCAAGAGGTTGAGCGCATGATCGAGAACCTGCGGAATCCAACCGCGAGGGACGGGCGGCAGGCGCGCCAGCTCGATTTTCTCCGTCAGCTCAACGAGCGCCACCTCGCGGAAAGCAACCACGATCCGCAGCTCGAAGCGCGCATCCGCTCGTTCGAACTCGCCTACCGGATGCAGAGCGAGGCCACCGATGCCTTCGACATCTCGCGCGAACCGGCGTCCATCCGCGAAATGTACGGCCCGGGAAACTTCGCCCGCCAATGCCTGATGGCGCGGCGGCTGCTCGAGCGCGGCGTCCGTTTCATCCAGCTCTGGCACGGCAACGGCCAGCCGTGGGACAGCCACGACGACATCGAGGACCACCGCCGGCTCGCGGGCGAGTGCGACCAGGCGATCGGCGCGTTCCTGACCGACCTGAAGATGCGCGGCCTGCTCGATGAAACGCTCGTCCTCTGGGGCGGCGAGTTCGGGCGAACGCCGGTGGTCGAGCTGCCGCAGGCGGGGTCCAACGCCGGGGTCATGAAAGGCCGCGACCACAACCACTACGGCTTCACCGTGTGGATGGCCGGCGGCGGCGTGAAGGGCGGGCACGTCCACGGCGCGACCGACGAGTTCGGCTTCGCGGCGGTGGAAAAACCCGTGCACGTCCACGACC
>CBFGTW010000169.1:0-9118 GCA_965651855.1 uncultured Verrucomicrobiales bacterium | reverse complement strand
AGGTCTTAACGAGTAGCGCCGGCGAAAGCCATAAGCGCAGCCCGCGAGCGCAGCAGCGCAGCTTACAAGACGATGACTTACAGAGGGCGCGTTCCGTCGCAGCGGCCTCCCGCCGGCGAGCAGCGGCTGGCCGTTCAACCACGCCGCGAAGCCGTCTTCGAATTTCAGCCGCAGCGCGAGCGAGGAAAACGTCGTGCCCGGCTCGATCTCGAAGGGGATGCGGACGTAGCAGCTCGCCTGCGATTGGTACATGGCGGACTCCGTGTTTCCGCCCGCGCCGATCTCCGGGAGGTAGTTCACGCCCGAGGTGTTGCGGTCGTAGCCGATGCCGAGGAACGCCGGGTTCCATCCGGAGTCGTCGAAGGCCGGATCGAGCCAGCTGTCGCCGGGATTCGAGGCCGATGACGGGACGATCCAGCGGCAGGCGGCGTCGTCCGCCACGAGGATGCGGGGCTCCACGTTCTCCGGGATGCCATACGAAACATCCGCCGTCTGGGGCGGAAATGCCGGCGCGTATTCCGAGGTCGCGGTGACCCCGTCCGGCTTCATCAGCGCGAGATATTCGCCACCCGCGGAGAGCGCGAAGTTTGTGTGCAACTCCTCGCCGGGGACGCGGCGGTCCTTGTTCGAGGCGAAGACCACCAGAAAACCGCGGGCCGGGATCGTGACCGGGGGAAACCGCCATTTCGTCCGGTTCGAGGCGCTGTCGGTGAGAAACCAGCCGCCGAGATTCACCGGCGCGGCCGCCGGATTGTGGATCTCGATCCAGTCGGAACGCGTGCCGTCCGCATCCGCCAAGCCCGAATCGTTGCTCGCCAAGAACTCGGAAATGAACGGATCGGCGGCCCGCGCACCCAGCGTCAAGACCGCCAACAGACAAAGAACAGAACGCATCATCGGGGAATGACAAACGTCCCCGGTGTGCCCCGGGATTAGCCGGCCGGGTCTGATTGGCCCAAAAAAAAGCCGCCGGAGGGTCCCTCCTCCGGCGGCAAGGTTGTCTGACCCACACACCCCACACCCATGGGATTTCTGGCGACAACTGCTGTTACACCCTTACATGAAAGCGCGACGTCAATCGCGGCTTTCATGGGATTCAGACCTTCATCCGGTCGGGACGTTCAAAGATTTTGAAATTTCGCCTCAGGACCCGCCGGTCATCGGGTTGCGGGAGCCGGTCGCGGCCTCGGCGGCGGCGGGTGGCTCGGCCACCGGCTCGACGATTTCGACGGGCGCGCCGTTCGGGGCGTACGGCAAGCGGGAAACCGCGAGCCAGTCGCCGGCTTCCAGGCCGTCCCGGACCACCAGCACCTCCGCGGTGCTCCAGACCGGCTGGATATCCGCCCGCTCGATCACCGGACCGTCCTCTTCGTCCGGCGTGATCAGATAGACGCGGTTCACGCCGCGCAGCGCGCTGCGCGGGAGAACGAAGACATCCTCAAGCACGATCCCCTCGATCCGGGCGCGGACCGGCTGGCCGATCCGGAGTTCCGGTTTTCCGGATTCCAGGCCGAAGGGATCGTCGATCCGCGCGATGGCGAAGAGTTCGCGCGAGGTCTCGTCGAGCGCGCCTTCGGTCCGCACGATCCGGGCATCCCATTGGTTCGGCGTGTCGCTCGGAGCGCCGAGCGCGTCGGTGAGGGTCACCGCGAGCGGCGGATCGCCTTCGCGGGAAGGCAGGCTCACGAAATTGAGCTGTAGCGGGGAAAGCGGCAGGCGCACCTCGGCGAAATCCGTGGGATACACCTCGCCGAGCGCGGTGTTGGCGGAGACCGCTTGGCCGAGGCCGATCAGGCGCGTGCGGACGCGGCCGTCGAAGGGTGCGCGGATCATGGCGCGTTCGAGGTTGCGCGCCGTCTGGTCCACTTCCGCGCGGGCGGCGGTGACGTTGGCTCGGGCTTCCTTGAGCTGCGGCACGCGGAGAACGAGCGGCGAGGGTTCCTCCTCGTAGCCGATGTCTTCCCAGTTCAGGCGCGCCTGTTTCGCCCGGGCTTCCTCCTGCGCCAGCAACGCCTCGGCGCGGGCGAGACGGGACTCGGCGGCCACATGGGCGGCTTCGAGGTCGGACGGATCCAGTTCCGCCAGCACGTCGCCCTTCTTGAAAAACGCTCCGTCCTCGAAGGATGGATGGATCGTTTGGATCGTCCCGGCGACCAGCGGCATGAGCGTGGTGTTGTGGTGGGCGCGGACGCTTCCCTGGCTTTCGAGCACGACGGGATAGCTCGTCCTTTCGAGGACGAGCCGTTCGGTCTTCAACTTCTGCGGCGGGCGGTGGCGGGGAGCCGGAGGCTCGACCGGATCACCGAGCCATTTCCATGCACCGAACCCAAGAACGAGAAGGAAAACAGGGATGAGGATGCGGATCAGCATGCGCGGGCTTCGTGTGGGAAATGTGGGTCGGCGGAGAGCGGTTGCAAATACGAAGAAGGAACGCCGCCGCTTGCGGAAAGTTGCCGCCGGAGAAGGTGGGTCAGGCCGTGGTCCGGAAGTCGCCGCCGAGCGCCAGATAAAGGTCGATGCGGTTCTGGAGGCGCTGGTTTTGCAGGCGGATCATGCTGGCGCGGGCGTTGTTGGCGCGGCGCTGGGCTTCGAGCACCGAAAGGATGTTCGGATTGAAGCCCTCGGAGTAGTCGCGCTCGGCCTGGCGCTCGGCCAACGTCGCCTGTTCCAGCTCCGCGCGAAGATAGACTTCCTGCTCGGCGAGCGACTGCTCGGCCGCCAGGGCGGACTCGACCTCGCGGAATGCCTGCAGGGCCAGTTGCGCGTATTGGTGGACTTGTGCCTCATTCCGCGCCAACGCCGCCCGGGCGTCCGCGGAGATGGCGCCGCCTTCGGTGATGATCTGCGAAAACCGCGCGCCGATCGAGGCGGCGAGGAATTCCGGGTTGAGCAAGTCCGCCAGCCGGATCGTGCTCGTGCCGCTGTTTCCGGTGATCGCCGTGGACGGCAGCAGTGCCTTGCGCGAAGCGTCGGCGCGTCGGGCGCTGGCGAACATGCGGTCGCGCGCGGCCGCGAGATCCGGCCGGCGTTCCAGGATTCCGGCGGGGATCCCCGCGGGCACCTTGCCCCGGATCTCCGGCAGTTCGCGGCTCGCGCGGGCGAGGCCGCCCGGATAGCGGCCGAGCAGCAGCTCGAGCGAGCGGGCCGCCTCGGCCAGTTCGAGTTTCCGTTGTTCCAGCGCCCGGCGGGCCGACGAGACGTTGGTGCGGCCGAACTGGATGTCGAGCGCCCCCTCCCCCGTGCCGCGGTAGATGCGCTCGATGATCCGGAAGTTTTTCTCGAACGACTCCAGCGTCAGCTCGGCGAGCCGCACCTCCTGCTGGGCGGAAATCAAGTTGCACCAAGACTTCGCGGTGTTCGCGGCGAGGGACAGCCGCGCGCCGCGGAAGTCCTCGATGGCGGCGCGTTCCTCCGCCTCCGCCGCCTGCGTCAGGTCGCCGAGCCGGCCCCACAGGTCCGGCTCCCACGACGCCGACAAGCTCAGGCCGTAGCGTTCCGACGAAACCGAATTTCCCGAGCCGATGCCGGACTCGCTGAACGATGCGTCGCCGGAAATGCCGACCGACGGGAGCTGCCGCGCGCGGGCGACGATCGAGCTCTGCCGCACTTCGCGCAACCGTGCGGCCGTCGCCTTGAGGTTTTGGTTCCGCTCGAGCGCCTCGTCCACCGCGCGGCTCAGCCCGCGGTCGCCAAGGTCGTTCATCCAGCCGGTCGCGATCCGGGCTTGGTTTCCCTTCGAGGCGGCCACCCAGCTTCCGGGCGTGCGGATGGCCAGGCTGTCCACCGGTTTCTGGAAGCGCCACGATTCGCAGGACGCCGCCAGCCACGGCAAGGCGGCGGCGAGGGAAATGCGGACGAGAGGCACGGCGGGCCAACGTCGGTGAGGAGCCGGGTTTTGCATGAAGCGCAGGCGGTATGCCGGGAGTGACAGCGCCCGCCAAGGCGCAAATTGTGCTCCGCGAGCCGAAACCGCGGCCCGCGCCCCACCGCCCGGGCCGCGACCAGTGTGAAAAATGCGGATTGAAATCACCGTCATGTCCCGCCTCCCGGATTGACCAAAATCCGGTTGTTTCCGCAGATCATCCGCGACCCGGAAATGGCACCCTCCTCCCCCCGGAAATGGCTGACCGGCGCGCTGGTCGCCGCTGCGCTGATCGCCCTGTTGCCGCTGATGCGATCGGGCTGGCGGAGGAGCGACGGAACAAGCCGCGGCGAGACGTTTTCCCGCGGTTCCGTCGAACGCGCCAGTCCGCCGTCCGCACGCCCGCTCCGGGAGACCGCGGGGCTCGCCCCGTCGTCGCCGGAGACGCCGGAAGATTATGTGCCCGGGCATTTCCCGGGCGTCGAGGTCCGCACCGATGCGGGCAGCCACGCGCCCACGCCGCCGCCCGGCACGCGCACGCCGCCGGCGGAGTCCGTGGTGGAGCTGCCCGACGGCCGGCGGCTGCGGGCCGCGACCGTCGACGAGACCTGGCGCGTGCCGTTGAAGGCGCGCGCCGTCCGGTCTTCCGATTCTCCCGAACCCCCATGAAACCCGCCCTCGCGCTGCTGCTCGCCCTCGCCGCTCCCGCCCTCGCCGTTCCCATCCAAGTCACCTACGGAGATCCCGCCAACACCGGGTTCTTCGATCCCACTCCCGTCTCGCCCGCGGGCACCAACCCCGGCACGACGCTCGGCCAGCAGCGCCGGATCGCCTTCGAATACGCCCTCTCCCGGTGGTCGCGCCAAATCAAGGGGACCATCCCGATCCGCGTCACCGCCGGCTGGTCGAGCAGCCCTCCGGAAGCCGGCGACATCACGCTCGCCAGCGCCTCTCCGGTGAATTTCGCGGCGAACGCGCCCGGCGATTCCTCGCTGCCGCGGAACAACACGTTCTACCCGACGGCGCTGGCCGACCAGATCCTCAAGACGGACATCGTGATGAACGGGACGTCGAACGACATCAGCGTCGATTGCAACTCCTACCTCGATGAGGTCGCCGGCGATTCCTTCAGCTGGGACTATGATCTGAGCAACGCGTCCGGAACCGGCAGCTCGTTCGTCGGCGTGATCCTGCACGAGATCGGCCACGGGCTCGGGTTTGTTTCCAGCCTCAATGCGCAGGGCAACTGGAACCTCTCCGTGCCGACGATCTGGGACCGGCTGATGGCGGACGGCGCGGGGAATTTCCTCACCGGCATGACCGCCCAGGCGCGCGCGGCGATGCGGACCGGTGGCGGGCTGTTCCTTGATGGGCCCACCGTCCGGCTGTACAACGATGGAGTCCCCGCGCGCTTGTTCGCTCCGGCCACCTTCGTCGACGGCTCGTCGCTGCACCATTTCGACGAAGACACGTTTTCCGACAGCGGCAGCGTCAACGAGCTGATGACTCCGTATGTCAGCTTCCCGACGCAGGTGTTCGGGCCGCTCGTGACCAGCGCGATGCGCGACTTCGGTTACGTGATGGCCGACGATCTGCCGCCGGTGGCCGGGATCGACAGCCCGCGGCCGGGTGGATCCTACACCTCCGCGGCGCTCGCCTCCACCGGCATCTTCGGCAGCGCCGCGGACACCTCTCCGGAAGGCTCGGCCAACGCCGTGGGTCTGCTGCGGGTGGACGCCGCGCTCTTCAGCAATGCCCAAGGAAAGTGGTACAAATGGTCCTCCGGCACGTGGGATTCCGCGGCTTTCCACTACGCCAGCCACACCAAGCGGGCGACGATCCCGAACCTGTTGCCCATCGCCACCGGATCCCGCGGGTGGCGGCTCACGCTGCCGGCCGGCCTGGCTGACGGCGGCTACTCGATCCACGTTTCAGCCGTCGACCAAAACGACAACGGCTCCGAGTTCATTTCGTCCGGCTTCACGATCGACAACGCCGCGCCCTCGGTGGTGATCGAGCCGTGGGCGGACGGCGCGACGGTTTTCAACCTCGACGGGCTCGCGATCCTGGCGCCCGACGCGGCGTCGGTGGCATGCGAGATCCAACGCATCGACGGTGCGACGACCTGGTTCTGGACCGGCACCAACTGGTCCACCACGTCCTTCACCCTCGGCACCACCCAGTCCGGCGGACGCTGGCGGCCGACGGCCGCCCTGCCCGGTCGCGGCCAGTGGCCGGCGGGTCAGCCAATCCGGATCCAGGTCCGCGCGAGCGACGCGGCGAACAACGTCACGCCTCGCCAGATCACCGTCCACCGCACCGCGGCGGACACCACGCTGCCGGTCGTCGCCATCGATTCGCCGGCCACCGGTCTCGTGCTCGATCAGCGGGCGATCCCGGCCATCCAAGGCCGTGCGAGCGATCCCGAGTCCGGCATCGCCTCCGTCTCGCTGACTCTCTCGCGCTTTCTTGCGGACGGCGGCGTCGAATTCTGGAACGGCACCGCTTGGTCCGACCAGGTGACGAATCTGCCGGTGATCCACGATTCCGCGACCGGCTGGTGGGCCGCGCCGGCGGCCTGGAACCTGCCGAGCGGGCCCGCGCTGCCCAACGGCGGATACGCGTTGCAGATCACGGCGACCAACCGCGAAACCCCTGCCGCCACCCGCGGCGCGGGCACCGCTTTCACCGTCGACTACCACCCGGTCTACACCTGGACCGGCTGGACGCTGCGCGACACCAACCCGAACAACAACTCGCCCTTCTGGGGCACGCCGGAAAACTGGAGCCCATACGGCATTCCCGGCCATGAAGACATCGTGGTGATCGCGAACGGGGACACCGTCCGCAGCACGGTGAGCCGCTCGGTCCACGCCATGCGGCTGTCGTCCGGCGGCCTGAGTTTCGACAACGGCCCGGGCAGCTTCGGCACGCTCATCACCGCGGATGATTCCCAGTGGAACGGGGGCACGCTGCACGGGATTTGGAAAAACGCGGGGACCCTGACGCTCGGCGGCGGCTCGCGCGAGTTGTGGACCGGCGGGCGGATCGAAAACCACGGCACGGTCGTCTGGACCGGCGGCGTCACCCAAGGCCGCGAGAGCGTCACCCTCACCAATCATCCGGACGCCATCTGGGAAATCGCCGCCACGGGTGACATTTTCGCCAACTACTACTCCGGCAACCGGTTCATCAACCATGGCACGCTGCGTCTGGCCGGCGGCGGCCTGATGGAGCTGAACGACTGGCATTTCGTTTTCGACGGAATGATCGAGAAGGCGACCGGCGTGGCGCAACTCGCGAGCGATGCGACGCTGCCGCCCGGCGCGGAATTTTCCGGACCGGGGGTCTTCCGGCAAAGCGCCGGCACGGCCACGGTTCTCGGCGGATTCGCCAACACCGGCGGCACGTTTGAAATCGCGGGCGGTGCATTCCAGGCATCCGAGGCCAGCACCCTGACCGGCGGCTTCACCTGGAGCGGCGGCACCTTGCGCGGCGAGTTCACCCTTCCGGCGGGCTCGCAGCTCGCGATCACCGGCGGCGGCAATTTCGCCACCGGCGCGGTGTTTCACAACGCCGGAACCGTCGACTGGAACTCGCCCGCTCCGATCGTCGGCTGGGAATCCGTGACCGTGAACAACAGCGGCACCTGGAACCTCCAGGCCGACGGCGTCCCCTTCGCGAACTACTACAGCGGAAACGTTTTTAACAACCACGGCTTGCTCCACAAGTCCTCGCCCGGCGACGTTTCGCTGCAGCAGTGGTTCTTCAACTTCACCGGCGAGACCCGCTCGAGCGCGGGAAAACTCCTCGTCACCGCCGAGTCCGCGCTGCGCGACGGCGCAACGCTCACCGGCGCCGCGGCCATCGAATGGCAGGCCGGCAGTTGCGCCGTCGAGGGCACCGTGACCACCAGTGTCGCGACGCTCCGCCGGACCAATGGCACCTGGAATTGCGCCGCCGGCTCGCGGATTCTCGGTAACTGGACGTGGAGCGGCGGTTCACTGGCCGGCGTTTTCGAAAATCCCGCCGGCTCGACGCTCACCTTCGACGGCTGGGCCACCCTCGCCACCGGCACCGCGCTGACCAACCGCGGCACGGTCGTCTGGAAAGGCACCGCGCCGGTGCAGGGTTGGGAAAACGTCGTCGTCACCAATGCCGCCGCCGCGCTCTGGGATCTTGCGGCGCCCGGCGACCCGTTCTCGAACTACTACAGCGGCAACCGCTTCGCCAACTTCGGCGAGTTCCGCCGCAGCGCGACCACCGGCGAAACGGTCATCCGCGACTGGACGTTCGACCACGCCGGCCTGTGCCACTCCGCCGGCGGCAGCACGCGCTTCACTTCGACTCTCCTGCTACAGGACGGCGGGTCGTTCACCGGCGACGGCGCGTTTTCCTGCGAAGGCTCCACCCAGCTGCTCGGCGGCACGACCTTCGACGGCATCTGCGCCGTCAATGGTGGCACCTTGACCGGCGGCCCCGAGGGAGAGATCGCGGGCGTCCTCACTTGGAACGGCGGGTGGTTCGCCGGCACGCTCAAGATCGGCACCAGCGGCGAACTCGTGATCGACGGAACCGGTGCGAAAACCATCGGAAACGGCGACGCGATCGACGTCCACGGGACTCTCCGCTGGCAGTCCGGCGACGTGACAGGTCGCGAAAACAGCTTCGTCAACGTGCGTGGCGGCGGCCGCTTCGAGGTCGTCGGCCCTGGCGCATTCACCAACTATTATTCCGGCAACCACCTCGTCATCGACCCCGGTGCCACGCTGTCCCACCAGCACGCCGGGGAAAACCGGATCGATTGGGCGCTCGACAACGCCGGCCACACCACCGCCACGACGGGCGTGCTGTCGCTCAACGGCGGCGGGATTTCCTCCGGGACCTTCGCCTCGTCCGCTCCCGGCGTGGTCCGGTTCACCCATGGCGACCACACCTTGGAAGAGGGCGCCTCGCTCGCCGGACCCAACGAACTCACCGGCGGCAGCTTGATCGCGAGCGGCTCGGCGGGCGGTCGCATCCACCTGCTCGGCGGCACCCTCGGCAGCACGCTTCCGGCGGTGATGACGGTGACGGACGCCTCGCTCTGGACCGGCGGCTGGGTTTCCGGGCACGTCGATGTGGCGCCCGGCGCCTCGTTCACCGTCTCCGGAGATGGCTACAAGGCCGTCGCCCCCTTCTCCACGCTCAGCGCCTCCGGCCTGCTGAAATGGAACGGCGGCCACCCCATCATCGGGCGCGACCATTCGATCGTCC
>CBFGTW010000168.1:0-9158 GCA_965651855.1 uncultured Verrucomicrobiales bacterium | reverse complement strand
GGATCGGCGTTGGTGTCGACGATCGCGACGATCGGGATGTTCAGGCGGCGGGCCTCGGCGACGGCGATCGATTCACGGGCGGAATCGACGATCACCACGGCGTCCGGCTTCTTGTCCATGTCGCGCACGCCGCGCAGGTTGCGCAGGAGCTTCTCGCGCTCGCGGCCGAGGGCGGCGAGTTCCTTCTTGGACATCGACTTGAACTCGGGCTGCTTTTCGAGCGACTCGAGGTATTTCAGGCGCTCGATGCTCTTCCGCACGGTGGCGGCGTTGGTAAGCATGCCGCCGAGCCAGCGGTGGTTGACGTAGAATTGGCCGGTGGCTTCCGCGGCTTCGCGGATGGCGTCCTGCGCCTGGCGTTTGCAGCCGACGAAAAGGACTTTCTTCCCCTTGCCCACCAAATCGGCGAGATAGTCCGCGGCCTTGTCGAGCTGCTGGACGGTCTTCTCGAGATTGATGATGTAGATCCCCGCTTTGTCCTTCATGAGGAAGGGCTTCATGCGCGGATTCCACTTTTTCGTCTGGTGGCCGTAGTGGACCCCGGCGTCCACCATTTCGGAGATGAGTTCGTTGATCATGGGATATTGATTTCCCGCCTTGATTCAGGTCGGGCGATTCTCGAAGACCCGCCGCGTGAGGGTTCCCTCAGGATCTTCGTTGGTTCCGATGCGGCGCGAAGAGGGACGGGCGGGGTAGTGAATCGGGGAGCGAATGGCAAGGGAAATCAGGGCGATCAGGGAACCTTCAATCAAACCATTCGTCCTCCGGATCGAAGGCGGGGATCGGAATGTTCACGATCCTGAGCTTCCCGATCGCGCGGTGACGGCAGCCGGGGTGGATGAGGACCACGCTCATCGGCCCGACGGGCACGCGCTCGCCGTCCAGCTCCATTTCCCCCTCCCCTTCGAGGATGAGGTAAATCTCGGTGAGCTTCTTGTGGTAGTGCGTGCGGGCGTCCTCGCGAATCTCCACGAGGTGGATCGAGGCCGGCCCGGTTGTCGCCTCGGCGAAGGCGCGACGCGTTTCCCCGCAGGGGCAGGTGACGGGATCCAGCTCAGTCAGCTTGGCGACGCGGAATCGGCGGGTCTCGGCTTTCATGACTGGAAAACTGCGCGAGCCGGCGGTGCGGGCAAAGCGGGAAGTGACGGCGGCGTGGAATCCGCTACCATGCGTGCATGACCCGGATCGCTTGGCTGCTCGGCGTGTGCTTTGGCCTGGCGGCCTGCGGCGAAGGCCCGGCGCCGGCGAAACGGAACGGCCCGATGGAGCCGCCCGCCTTCTGGGTCTGGCACCGGAGTTCGGGCTTGGATGCCGACGAACTCGAAAACCTCCGCGAGGCGGGCACGCGCATGCTCGCTTGGCAGGTGGCGGAAGCCAAGTGGACCGAGGGCGGCTGGCAGCTCACCCGGATCGCGGAGGAGTTGCCCGAAGTGGAAGGCGTGAAGGTCGTGCCGGCGTTCCGCCTCAAGCCGTCCGCGGAGTTCCTCGGCTTTCCGGAATCCCCCGCTGCGCTCGCGCAGCAAATCCGGAACTGGAACGGCGGCGTGCAGCCCCCGGCGGAGATCCAGCTCGATTTCGACTGCCCGGACAGCCTGCTCACAGATTACGCCGGCTTCATCCGCGGTCTCAGGAAGTCGCTCGGGCCGGTGAGGATTTCAGTCACCGCGCTCGCCGGCTGGCCGCGGGTGGTGGGATTCCGGCCGCTGTGCGAGGCCGTGGACGAACTGGCGCCGATGTTCTACGACCTGCTCCCGGATGATCCGCAGGCCGTGGCCGATGGAAAATTCGAGCCGATGGCCGGGGAGCGGGCCGTCCGGTGGATCGAGGCCTGGGCCGGCTGTCCGGTGCCCTGGCGCGCGGGCCTGCCAAACTTCGAACGCGTCTCGATCTTCACGGCCGATGGCAAGTTGGTCGGCCACCTCCGCGGCTGGTCGCACGACGAGGTTTTCTTCCATCGCGCGCTGGCTCCGGTTTCGTCTCGCGACGGCACCACCGTCTATGCCGCGGACGCCGAGGGCGAACTCGCGGGTAGCAAGATCACGCCGGGCCAACAGATCGTCCACCGCCGCCCAACCGAGAAAATCCTGCGTCAGCTGGCTTCCTCGGCCGATGCGGCGGGGGCAACGTCCGTGATCTACTTCTCGCTCCCGGGGCCCGGTCTGGTGACGACTTTCGGCGTGCGGCACCTGGCCGCGCCGCCCGACGCGCCACGGCTGGTCGTTTCGCGCGGAGCGGACGGAGTTCTGCTCCTGCGAAACGCCGGCCCGATCGACCTGCCGGCGCGGGCGGTCGATCCGGCGGATCTTTCCGCGCGTGGTTGGCGGATGGTGGTGGAATCGGATTCGACGGGTGCCTTCCGCAGTGCATCGCCCGGCGGCTTCGTCCTTTCCGACCCCGGCGGGGTCCCGGCGGAACTGGCGGGCGAGCTGGCTTTCTCATTCTCCCGGCTCGGCTCCGGCGAATCGATCGCGAGCGGCCCGGTCCTCGCCGGAAACAACCGGCTGCGCTGGCGACTCGCCGGCACCGACTTCCAAGGAGACGTCGAATGAGCTGCCCGAAGATGAGTGAAACGATTGCCGCGGATCGTATCCGCCGCATGCGCCGCTTCGCTCCCATCGCGCTAGTCGTCCTGATCGCATGCGGGCCGTTCTTCCACCAGGCGCCGCCCCCGCTCGCCTATTACCCCGAGCGGCAGGCGACGAAGCACTGGCGCGACTTGCTCGCGGACGCCGCGCCGCTCGATCCCGCGCGACCGCCGGACGAGGATCTCGACGCGATCTGCCTTCTGCTCGTCGAGATTCTCGGAACGAAAGACACGCCAAAGCGCCTCGCGCAGATCGACCTTTTGCTTGAGCTCAACCGCTCCGGCGAATACTCCGCGGCGAGGGCGAACTTCCTCCACGAAGCACGGGAGATCGCGGCCGATCCTGAAAACTTCGAGGCCGCCGGCACCTATCTCACCGAGCGTGCGAAGGAACTCCGGGAAAAACCGATGCCTCGCCCGCCGACCCGACGCTGGAACATTCCGGATGAAGAATTTGAGCGGCAGGTCGCCGAGCACGATCACGCGGTGGCCGGGAAACTCGCCGAGCTGGACCAGCGGCTGGCGGAGGCCGCTCCGGCGATGCAGCCATACCGCGGGATCCGGCGCGCGGCGTTTCTTTTCCAACAGCGACGGTATGACGACGCGTTGACGGCATTCCAAGCCATCGCGCTCGACCATCCGGACCACCCGCGGGCGGAGGTCGCGGCATTGATGGTGGCGCGGTGCGAACTCGAACGCTCGCGGGCAGCCCGGCGCGACGCCGCGCAAAACCGGGAACAGCGGGCCGATCACCTCGCGCGGAGCGAGGCGCATCTCGAGGCGGCCGAGCGGCTTTTGCTGGAATTCATCGCCGCGCATCCAGACGGGCGCTTCACGCCGGACGCCCTCGGCTGGCTGGGAGCGGTCGCGCACGACCGCCACCAGTTCGGCGCCGCGGTGCGTCACCAGATCGAGCGCGTGAAGCTCCAGCCGACCCGCGAGATCCTGACGACCGCGCTGCGCGAGTGCGACATGATCTTCGGGAAATTGATGGCCCGGGAAGATGGCCTCGACTGGGTTGACACCGACCGGCACTTCGATGCGGCGGCGGTGGCTCGCGAGCCGCTTGTCGCCCGGCTGTTCATCCAGCACTGCCTCGACCCGGCGGCCCGCGTCGAACTCGGTGGTGGCGACAATTTCGAAGCCGACCGCCGGGCGATCGACTTCCTGAACCGCCGGATTCTCAAATCGCAGCCGTTCATCCGCCGGGCGATGGAACGGCTGGGCGCGGAGATTTCGCGTGGTGGCGGCGAACTCGACGAAACATCGCTGACGCTGCTCGCATGGGTGGCGGCGGAAATGGACGAACCGGCGCAGGCGCTCGCCCTGCTGGACCGGATCCGCGGCGAGTCCCCGCGCGACGATGCGCTCCACGCGCGCGCCATCATGCTGCAACGGCTCGGCCGCCACGAGGAAGCGGTGGCCGCGTTCGATCATTTGGAAAAGGCGTGGCCCGGCAGCCCGCTGCTGCGCGACGCGGATTTCCGCCGCGCCGACTCCCTCACCAAGTCCGGCCGCCACGGCGCGGCCATCGCCCGGCTGGCTCCACTGGTGCCTCCGTATCGGGGCGGCGACTCCCCATCGGAAAGCCCGCTCCAAACCTGGCACCAACTCGCACAATCGCTCGACACCCTGGTGCAGTTCGCGCCGCTGGCGGAGCTGGAAAACGCGCTGGACCTCCTGCCGGAAGACGACCCGCGCCGGGCCGCGTTCCGCAATACCTTGCGCTGCCGGGCCATCGCCTCCCGCGACTTCGCCCGCGCACGCCGCCACTGGCAGGCCGGCGAGGCCGGTATGCACGGTGATCCGAGATATCATCTGCTTGCTGCGCTCACCATGGACGAGGCGGACTGGAGGCGTCGCGTCGCTCCGCTCGAAAAACTCTACCGACATCTGGAAGCCGCGGACGGCGGACCCGACGCGCCGGCGCTGCACCTCGCCATCGCCCGCCATTGGATGGACCACCGCGGCTGGCTCACCATGCCCGCGCTCGCATTCGGAAGTTATGCGAACGACGAAGAGGAGAAACAGGAACTCCTGCGCCGCCGGAACGCCCTCGATCTCGGCTTCGAGCGCGAGCAAGTGAACCACGAACTCGACGGCCGGGACGAAGCGACGCATGCCCTCGAGCACGCGCTCGCCGCCGCGGCCGGGGCGGATCCGCAGGTGGCGGCAGTGGCCATGGAACTCGCGTCGCACTGCCTTTTCCGCCGCGCGGAGTTTTCCCTCTACCAGCGCGCCCGGGCCATCGAGACCGGCGCCCCCGAACTCTCGCGCCACCTCCACCAACAACTCCAGGCGCGCTTTCCGGATTCGGAGGAAGCCCGCAACTCCGCGTGGTTGACTTATCTTCCCGCCGGCGAGCGGTGGATGCCGGGCGACTACCATCCTTGGCGAGCCAATGGGATCATCACCGGTCTCACGCTCAACGCATCCGATCCGCCATGGACAGACCGGCATGCGTCCGCCGATGCCAAGGCGCGGATCCGGGAGAGCCTCGCCGCCGTTGAGTTTCCCGCTCCCGGCACGGCGGTTGGGGCTTTGCCGCGGATGATCGTCGCCGCACTCGACGAGGTGCGGAACAGCCGCATCCACACGGGTCCGGACGACCAGGAGCAAGTGCTCGCCACCATCGACCGGCTCGACGACCTCGCCGCCGCCGCGTCCTTGCCGGACGTTTCGCTCGACGACTACCTCGCCTACGCCGACGGCCGACATGCGATGCTCCCGGCGTACTTCGGACCGCTCCTCCAGTTCCGCAGCCTCGCGATCCAAGATGATGAAACGCTCGCGCGGGAAGTGAGAATCGAACGCTGGACGACCTACCTCGACCAATATCCGGACAGTCCCAAGGCGGAGGCCGCTTCCCTGCGCCGCGCGCGGCTGATCGCCCGCGGCGGACGCGGCCGGGTCTCCGTGCGGGCCTTTCATTTCCCCGATGCACCGATCCCGAACGGCTACAAGCGGATCGCGGTGGAACGCGAACGCGCCGCCAACCCCGAGGCCGTGCTCGCGTCACTGGCGAAACACGACCGCCGCTTCGCCGACGGACGGTATCGCGACGACATCGACCTCCTCCGCGCCGGCGCCTTGATCGACGCCGGCCGCTACACCGAAGCCATCGCGCTGCTCGAGCGGATCCTCGCCACTCCCCACCAGCGCGAACTTCATCCGATTGCCGCGCTGAACTTCGCCGACATCGCCCAGCGGCTGATCGAGCCGAAAGAGCGCCCGGCCGTCATCGCCGCCTTCCGTGGTCACCCCGAAGCGCTGCCGCGTCTCGAGCGTCTCGTTTCCGGAGACACCTGCCTCAGCCGCCTTGAGCCGCTCATGCCCTGGTTCCGCGACGCGCTAGTCGCGGCGGATTGACCGGAAACGAATTTCATATTCCTTGGACGACATGATCCGGATCTTCGCGTTTCTCCTGCTGTCAATTGTCCTCGCCCGAGGCGACTTCCGCGTCAGTGAGGTGGCCGAGGGCGAGCGGGAAGGAACGACCGCATTCGAGTATGAAGGCGAGACGCTCCATGTGGAAGATACCGCCCTTTTCACTGCCGAAGACGTGGCATTCGCCATGCCGTCGCCGGGGGGGAACGGCGTGACCGTCACCCTCGCCGAGGAGGCCGGCAATAGGCTTTCCGCGGCAACAGCCGAAGGTGTCGGCATCAAGCGGCTGGCCATCGTCTGGAAAGGCGGGATTCTCACCGCGCCGCGAATCAGGGCTCCCTTGGGTCGGAACTTCGAGATCACCGGCCTCTCGGATCACATCGAATCCGCTGAACTGGCGGCAAGGCTCTCGGGCAAGAGCGAGGAAGAGGTCAAAGCCGCCAAGGAAAAAGCCGCGCGCAGCCCGAAAGAGCCGCAACCGGAGCCCACATACCACACGGACGAAGAATACGCCAACCTGAAGCGGGCGCGGGAAAAGGCCCACATCTACTATCTGGACAGGCTGCCTGACGACGAGGAACTGGATCGACGCCTGAGGAAGGAGATGACGGAGGAAGAAGTCATCAGCGAGTTCGGTCCGTTCAGCAGCGCGGTTGGCGGCGCCGGTGGAAGCGTTCGAACGCTGACTTACACGCTCGCCCCCGAACGGCGGAGCATTTCCAACAAAATGCGCCCGGACAGTTTCGATGTTCGCCTCAGCGGAGGCAAAGTCACCGGCTGGAAGATCAGCCGCTACAGCACCGCCTCCCGCGAAGGAAAGTCAGCGGGAGGCGCTCACCGCAATCTCCTCATCCGTTTCCCCCGCGACTTTCCGGAAGGCCCGCCGGGAGCTGCCGGCCTTTTGGAGAAGCTGGACATCGAACTCCGCGCGGGGACGACCGGCCCCACCCGGCATGACCTCGTCGAACTGCTCAGCTTGGTCGCGAACACCGCCCTGAACGACCCCGAAGGAACCGCGACCGTAGCGGCCGACGCGCCCGTCATCGCGCTGCTCGCCGAATGGTTCCCCGAGTTCGTCGAAGCCATCTCCGATTCCGGGAACGAACGCCTCGAAATCAAAAAGCTCGCGGAGATCGCCCATTCCTACTTCAACGGCGAGAAGAGTTTCCCGGACCCGAGCGCGGAATAGCCGGCCCGTGCGGGGCTCCGAAGGAAGAAGGAAACGCCTCGTCCAAAAGCATCAGATCCGAAACGTCCCTCACTTCTTCCACTTCATACTCGGCACTTGCCAGTTCCTTCGCATCTCGCGCCGCTGGCGACGAGTGGCGCGCCCGGCGGTCCGCGCCCTGCCAAGGACCCGCTGACCTCACCCGACCGGCTCGAGCGGCTTGAGCAGGTAGCCGGCGACCCAGCCTTCGTCGCCCTTTTCGTTCCGGCACCAGTGCCAGCCGTGGATCTGGCGGAGCGACTCGAGCTTTTCGCCGCGGCGGACGGTGAGGACGGTGGGATCGAATTCGTGGATCACGGCGAAAACCCCCTCGCCGAGCGGCTCGAGGATGCTCTCGGGAACGTAGCCGCTGCGGCCGTTGCGGTCGGTGACCCAAACCCAGCCGGGCCATGCGCGATCGGCGGGGCCTACGGTGACTTCGTTCCCTGGCGCGAGGCGCAGTGGGTTGGTGTCGCGTTCCTCGTAGTCGGCGTTCGCGGTGAAGGTCGGCATGAGGCCGGCAAGAAAGCACGCCATCCACCGGCTGGCCACCCCGGATTCACCGGTCGGCCTCGTCGACGGTCTCGTCCCGCTGGTAGATCGGGAGCTGGCGGTAGGGCACGGTGAAGGCGAGCGTCATGATGGCGGTGCCGTAAACCCGGCCCGCCTCGCGGCTCTGCCAAGAGCCGTCGTCGTCCTGCGTCGCGAGATAATGCTCGTACATCCAGTGGCCGTATTCACGCCAGTAGCGCCCGCCCATCTGGAACATCGCCTGGGCGTTGTAATAGTTTCCGTAAAACTCGAATTGGTCGCCCGGCAGCTCGCGGAACGTTTTCATGACATAATCCGCTCCCTTGATCGTCTCCGGCGTGCCGTGGCGACCGCACAACTCGAGACAAAGCACGCCCATCCCGGTGAGCGAGCGCGCGTGGTCCTCCACGCCCATGTAGCCGAAGCAGCCCTTTTCCTCATGCTGGTGGCGCTCGAGATAAGCCACCGCTTCGGCGATCGCCTGGTCGGGAATTCCGGCTCCGTTGAGCTTGGCGGAGCGCAGGGCCATGAGCGCCCACCCGCTGCACGAGGTGTCGCTGTCGCTCGACGCGGGATGATAGCGCCAGCCGCCTTGGTGGCGCTCGTCCTTTGGCACCGCCTGGGCCTCGAGGATCACGGCCAGCGCCTTCGGCAGCGCCTGTTCGATCCGGTATTGGCGCGTCGGATCGACCATGCCGCTGACTTCGGAAAGGAAGAGCGTCGAGATGTTGTGCGCGTACATCGGGCCGCTGCCGGCGTGACCTTTTTCGAAGAGCCCGTGGTCGCGCTGGTGGTCGAGGACGAAGTCGATGCAGCGGTTGATGGTCTCCGCACAGGGTCCCTCCGTCGGCAGGTGCCCTTTGGAGAGAAACGCCATGCCAACGAGCGCCGGAATGCCCGTGGAGTCGCCGAAGTTTTCCGGGAACGAGCCGTCGGGCCGCTGGACGTTCGCCAGCCATCCGAGCGCGCGCTCGATCGAAACATCGGCCCGATCCCGCCACTCGGCGAAGACCGGATCCATCTCATCCTGCGCCACCGAAGGAATGGCCGGCGACAGGAACAAAAGCCATGCGAGCAGATATTTCATCGGGCGGATCCTCCCTTCGCGATGTTTTCAAAATAGCGCCTCACCAGCTCGCGGTATTCCCCCGGCACCGCATCGGCATCGGCCGCGGAAACGTCCGAGCGCAGGGAGGCCTGGATCTTCTCCCAGTCGCCGGCGCTGATACCGAGCTTCGCCAATTCCGGCGGCACCCCCGGGTCCGGTTGCTCCATCAGCGGTCCTTCGCGCGGCTCCTCGCCCGGCTGCCCGGGCATGCCCGGGGGCGGTTGTCCGGGTTGGCCGCGCATCGCCTGCATGCCGCTGCTCACCGCGCGCTCGAGCGCTTCTGCGGCCTGCGCGGCATGTTCGCCGGCCGGCTGCGCGGAAGACGCCGACGCCGCGGCGGA
>CBFGTW010000167.1:0-9391 GCA_965651855.1 uncultured Verrucomicrobiales bacterium | reverse complement strand
CAGGAACTGTCGACCGCCATGCAGCACGACACGCCGGTGAAGGTGGTGCTCGCCAACTACGCGTCCGAGCACTTCGAAATCGCGGCTTACCGTTCGCTCGAAGCGGCGGCGCGGCACTGCGGCGAGGAGGAGATCGCGCGCGTGGCCAGCGAGATACTCCGCGAGGAAGAATCCATGGCCGAGTTCCTGGCCGGATGCATCGAGCCAACCACGAGAACCCACCTCGGAATGACCGAAAGCGCCGCTGCCGGCAGCCGGTGAGCCCGAATGCCACCACCCCTCCGTATGGCCGGCCAGATTCCAGTCGACCCCGAACTCGTGGAAGGCTTTCCCGACGTCGAGCGGGCCGTGCACCCGATCGCGCCGGACTTGGCGTACCGCCGTCTCGCGATCGTCAACGTCATCTTCTTCGGCGAACCCCTCGCGCCGGACCGGACATGGGTGCTGGTGGACGCCGGGATCCCGGGCACGGCCGGCGCCATCGCGGAAGCCGCGGCCGGGCGCTTCGGGAGAGACTCCCGGCCGGCCGCGATCGTGATGACCCACGCCCACTTCGATCATGTGGGAGCGCTGGAGGAACTCGCGGAGCGGTGGGACGTCCCGATCTTCGCCCACCCGAGGGAACTCCCCTACCTGAACGGCACCGAATGCTATCCGCCCCCGGACCCCGCCGCGGGCGGAGGCGCGATGACCCTCCTGTCTCCCCTATTCCCGCGGGGGCCGGTGGACGTCTCATCCCGTCTGCAGCCGCTGCCGGAGTCGGGGAACCTGCCGGGCATGCCGGGGTGGCGGTGGATCGCGACGCCCGGACATACACCTGGCCACGTCTCGCTGTGGCGGGACGAGGACCGCACCTTGATCTCGGGCGATGCCTGCGTCACGACCGCCCAGGAATCGACCTACTCCGTCTTGGTGCAGAAGCCGGAAATGCACGGCCCGCCCCGCTACTTCACGCCGGACTGGCGTGAAGCGAAGCAATCCGTGCAGCGGCTCGCCGAGCTGGAGCCCGAGTTGATCATCACCGGACACGGTCCCGCGATGCACGGCCCCGGGCTTGCCCGCGCGCTTCACCAACTCGCGGCTCGGTTCGACGAAGTGGCCGTGCCTGAGCACTCGTGAACGGCGGTTCGAGCCACCGGCCACTGCCTACAGAAACAAGAAATAGACGGCGATGGCAAAGAATCCGAACCAGATCGCGGCGGCCTGGGCCGAACTCAAGGCTCGCGCCCCCTGGCTCTCGTGAAGCCCCCGCTGGCTGCCAAAAATGCGCGAGCCGTTCGTTAGAAGCCAGATGCCGGCGACTGACCAAGCCAGCAAGAACAGGACGATGAAGGCCTTGATCAGATACGGCACTTCCGCTCCCCCTTCATCGGGCAAGGACAACTGGGCGATCAGCAGATTCACGTGGCAACTTCGCCGAGGGCGGGTCTGCATGCAAGGTCGGCCGGGCTCCCGGGACCTCGGAACGACTCACCGGATCGATCTTCCCCGGGTGCGCGGCTGGCACTTGGGTGTATCTTCGGCCACTCCGGACAGCTCCTCCCACAGGCCGGGTTCTCGCCATGCCCAGATCCATCCAGATAACCGTGCCTCCAGAGATGACCCCGCAGCTCGTGGAAGACCTGCGCCGCGGCGAAGGCCTCCTCGGGCTCCGGATTCAGAAGGGCATTTCCGTGGTTCCGGCCGGAGACGTGGTATCGCTGGAGGTGACGAACGGCGGCTTCCATCACACGCTGCGGACCGCCGCCCGCTATGGCATGGGGACCGAATACGGCGTCTCGCTGACCAGTTCACGCCCGCTCTCGGTGGTGACGAACCCGGGAAAGGAGCTGCTTCCCGCGGATACGGGTGAAGCCGGCTGGGAGGAGATCGAGCTGACGATCGCCCACGAAAGCAACATGACCGCCAACGGCTTGGCCTTGATGGCGGTTTCCGGGATCGTCGCGGCATGCGGAATCGCCACCGGCTCGATCCATCTGGTGGTCGGGGCGATGGTCATCGCTCCGGGGTTCGAGCCGCTCAGTCGGATCGCGCTCGGCTTGGCTGCCTCCGGGGCTGGCTGGCGCCGTGGCCTGGCGGACTCACTGAAGGGATATCTGACGCTGGCGTTGGCAGCCGCGGCGACCGCTTGGCTGCTCGCCATCTTCGGCGATGCGGCGCCTCCGGGCGGGGGGTTTTCCTATCTTCCGGGAAGCGAGCTGGTCGCCTACTGGACCACGTTCACCCCGGCTTCGATCCTTTCAACCGCCGCCGCGAGCGTCGGCGGCGCGGTTCTTCTGGCGGCGAACCGATCCGTGCTGACCGCGGGCGTCATGATCGCGCTCGCTCTCATCCCTTCCGCCGTGATCGCCAGCATGGCAGTGGTGGCGGGGGAATGGCAGCAGGCCTGGCTGGCCGCGGCGCGCTGGTCGGTCGACGTGGTCTCGGTTCTGGTCGGCTCGGCGCTCGTATTTCTTTGGAAACGCCGCACGGTCCACGGCAGGAGGTCATGGCTCTGAGGCAGGTCAACGCCCTGCCGCGGCGAAACGGGAGAATGCTCGAGCGGCGCGGCTGGTTCAGCGTTCCGGATGCGTGGCCTCCGGCCGACCCGGAGGCGCTTTTGCCGTCGACCCTCGATCCCGGAGTGTGGAGAATCGTTGCATGATGAACCGCCGTCAGGCCGCACGCTTGGCGCTCGCCGGCCTCGCCGGGGTCGCGGGATGCCGCAGGCGCGGAGCCGGTCCGCACGCCGCCGACAAGGCGCCCACCGATCCGTCCGAGCGCCTCGAGCTTGAAGGCCGGGAACTCGCGCCGGTGACGGCCGACGATTCCTTCCGCATCCGCAGCGTCACCGGGCTGCGCCCGTTCCGTCCGTCGGGCTTCGTGGTCCGGCGCGAGGATATCGGCGGCAAGACCTTGATCCACAACTACGGCCACGGCGGCGGCGGGATCTCGCTGTCCTGGGGAAGCGCCGATCTCGCGGTGCAACTCGCGGAGCCGGTCACCGGCGTCAGCTGCGCGGTCGTCGGCGGAGGCGTCATGGGCTTGAGCACCGCACGCCTGCTGCAACTTCGCGGAGCCACCGTCACCGTTTACGCCCGCGATCTGCCGCCAGAAACGACCTCCAACGTGGCTGGCGGGCATTGGTGGCCGGTTTCCGTCTTCGACAGCCGCCGGCGCACGGAGGCTTTCACCGCGCAATACCTCGCCGCCGCCAACTTCGCCTTCGACTACTTCCAGAAGCTCGTCGGGACTCATTGGGGCATCCGCTGGGTGCCGAGCTACTACCTGAGCGAGCATCCTCCGGCGAATGGCTGGATGAGCGGCCCGGGCGGCGCGCTCCACCACCTGCAGGTCGGCTTCCGCGACTTCGGCCCCGGCGAGCACGTCTTCCCGCGGGCCTGGGCGCGGCGCTTCCACACCATGCTGATCGAGCCGCACACCTACCTGCAGGCGCTGATGCGGGACGTGCTGTCAGCCGGCGGCCGGATCGAGATCCGCGAACTCGCGGCCGCCCCGGACGTGCTCGGTCTCCCTCATCCGGTCATTTTCAACTGCAGCGGCCTGGGCGCGCGGAGCTTGTTCGGCGACGAAGAGCTGATCCCGGTGAAAGGGCAGCTCGAGGTGATGATGCCGCAGCCGGAGGTGAACTACAACTTGGTCACCGACTCCTATTACATGTTCCCGCGCGCCGACGGCATCGTGCTCGGGGGAACCTTCGACCGGGGAAACTGGGATCTCTCGGCGGACCCGGCGGTGGGCGATCGCATCCGGCGGGGCAACCGCTCCGTCTTCGAGGAGATGCGGAAGATTCAACTCGCGCATGCCGCTCCGCGTTGAGCGCAGCGGGAACTTTCGCGGAACCTCGGGCTGGCGAAGATACCACTCTTCACTCCGCAAGGGGAGCGAGTCCGGCGGCTTGGGCCACGATCTCGTACGAGCGGCGCCGGTCGGCGTGCCGGTAGAAGCCGGAGTGAATGATCAACTCGTCCGCGCCGGTGCTGTCGGCGATGGCTTCGAGGCCCGCCTTCACCGCATCCGGTCCGCCGATGATGGCGGCACCGAGGAAGTCCCGGACGGCGGCTTCTTCCGCGGCGCTCCAGAGGCCGTCCATCGTGTCCACGGGCGGCGGCACGGGGGTCGGCTGGTGCCGCACCAGGTTCAGGATCTGCTGCTGCGCGGAGGTGGCGAGGCGACGGGCTTCGCGGTCGCTGTCGGCGGCGATGACCGGCAGGCCCACCATCGCGTGAGGTCGCGGCCAAGCGGCGGAAGGCTGGAAATTCCCGCGGTAAAGCTCGAGCGCCTGGTGCAGGAGGCGCGGCGCGAAGTGCGCGGCGAAGGCGAACGGCAGGCCCAAGAAGGCCGCCAGCTGGGCGCTGAAGGTGCTGGATCCAAGCAGCCAGACCGGCACGTTCGAACCCGCGCCCGGAATCGCCTTCACCCGCTGCCCGGGCACCGGCGGACCGAGAAACGCGAGAAGTTCCCGCACTTGGTCGGGGAAGTCGTCCGCGGCCGATGGATCGCGCCGCAGCGCGCGGGCGGTCGCTTGGTCGGAGCCGGGCGCGCGGCCGAGCCCCAGATCGATGCGCCCGGGGTGGAGCGCCTCGAGCGTGCCGAACTGCTCCGCGATGACCAGCGGCGGGTGGTTCGGCAACATGATGCCCCCGGCGCCGACACGCAGCGTCCGCGTCGCCGAGGCGACATGGTTGATCAACACCGCCGTCGCCGCGCTGGCGATGCCCGGGATGTTGTGGTGCTCCGCCAGCCAGAACCGTTGGTAGCCCAAGGCCTCCACGTGCCGGGCGAGGTCCACGCTGTTGCGGAAGCTTTCCGCGACCGTGCCGCCTTCCACGATGGGTGAAAGGTCGAGCACCGACAGCGGGATTTGCGAAAGGCGGCTCATGGAGTCTCCGCGGAAATCGGCTCGAGCGACGGGTAGTCGATGTAGCCCTCGGGCCCACCGCCGTAGAAGGTGGCGGGATCCGGCTCGTTGAGTTCGGCCCCGAGAGCGAACCGCCGGGGCAGGTCCGGGTTGGCGATGAACAACCGGCCCCAGGCGACGGCGTCCGCCTCGCCGGAGGCCAGCAGTTGCTCGCCCTGCTCGTGCGTCAGTTCCTGGTTGGCGATGAAGATGCCCTCGAATGCCTGCCGGAGTCGCGGGCTGATCCGCGGCGCTGCCTGCAGGCTTTCCCGGACGAACAGGAAGGCGATCTTCCGGGCGGAGCACTCGCGCGTCACGTGCGCGTAGGTCGCCGCGGGATCCGAGTCGTCTTCCGGATCGGGCGAAAGATGCAGCCCCACACGGTCCGCGCCCCAGACGGAAATGGCGGCGTCGAGCGCCTCGAGCATGAAGCGCGCGCGGTTCCCGACGCTGCCACCGTAGTCGTCGTCGCGGCGGTTGATGCGGTCGTTGAGGAACTGGTGGGGGAGGTAGCCGTTCGCGCCGTGGACCTCCACGCCGTCGAAGCCGGCGGAGAGCGCGTTTTCCGCCGCGCGCCGGTAGTCGTCGATGATCCCGGGAATCTCGTCGCGGTCGAGAGCCCTGGGGGTTTCGTAATTTTTCCGCGGGCGGAGCAGGCTCACCTGGCCCGGCGGGGCGATCGCGCTCGGAGCCACGGGAAGCTCGCCGTCCAGATAGTGGGGATCGGAAATCCGGCCGACGTGCCAAAGCTGGGCGAGGATCCGGCCGCCGGCCTCGTGGACGGCGGAGGTGACGAGCTTCCAGCCCTCGACCTGCTCGTCCGACCACAAGCCCGGCGTGTCCGGGTAGCCCACGCCTTGCGGCGAAATGGAAGTGGCCTCGGCGAGAATCAGGCCGGCGGAGCTACGTTGCTTGTAGTACTCCGCCATCATCGCGTTGGGGACGCGGCCACCGCTCGACCGGCAGCGGGTGAGCGGAGCCATCACGATGCGGTTGGGAAGTTCCCAAGCGCCGATGCGGACAGGTTTCTGGAGCAGTGACATGGCGGTTTGATCGGCAACAGGGTCCCGCGGCACATGTCTCGCCCGGCAGTGGGGAGACTTTTCCGCGGCGTGCCGGACTCTCGGGCCGGCCTCGGCGGCGTCAAATGAAAGTTCGATGATTGCCGAACAAGACCCCTGTGGTAGGGTCGGGCCATGAAGGCTTACCACCATCCCGCGATGTCCCGGACGTCGCTGCCGGCGGTGATGCAGGCCCTCGCCGACCCGTGCCGGCTTCAGATCGTGCGGCAGCTGATGGAGCATGGCGAAATGGCGTGCGGCGACGTGCCGCTCGAAGTGTCGAAGGCGACCCGCTCCCATCACTTCGCCGTGCTGCGGGAGGCGGGCCTGCTGGAGACGCGTGCCGAGGGCACGCGGTGCATGACGTCGGTGCGGAAGAAGGACCTGGAGGAGCGGTTTCCGGGCCTGCTGGACTTGGTGATGCGGGAAAAACCTCCCACCGGCTGCTGATTTCGGCCGCGCGGAAGACGTATTCCGGGTCGCCCGCGGCGGGACGTCCGCCCGCCGCACGGACCGGCATGGGGGCCGTGCGGGATGCTCGCGTATGGATGTGACCCTTCTCCTGGCCGGGACGTCCGTTCGCCGGCCCGCACCCGACGATCGCCCGCCGCGGCCGCGAAAGACCCTCCGGGCCGCGGCGTTACCTGTATTTCCGCGAAAGAGCTTCCGTCCCGTCGCCGCCGTCTCCCGTCACCCCCTTCCAGGCCATGACCTCGAAACCCGCCGGTTTGATGGTCGCGTCCGCAAGCGACGCGGTCGCCGACTTTTTCACGTATTCCACCGGCGCCTCGGTCGCGGTCGGCTTGCGCTATCTCCTGTTTGCCGGCCTCGCGTGGCTCTTCGCCTACGTCCTGTTCCGACACCGCTGGTTCCACCGCAAGATTGTCCAAAAACTCCCGGCGTCCGCGGACGTCCGCCGCGAAATGATGTATTCGGCCGTCTCGCTCGCCATCTTCGGTGGCGTCGGCGGCCTCACCATCATCGCCGCCCGTGCCGGCTGGACGCAGCTGTATTGGGATATCGGCGAGCACGGCATGGTTTGGTTCTTCGGAAGCGTCGCGGTGGCCGTCGTGCTGCACGACGCGTGGTTCTACTGGACCCACCGGCTCATGCATCACCGCAAGCTGTTCCGGCACTTCCACCGGGTCCATCACCTGTCCCACAACCCCAGCCCGTGGGCCGCCTACTCGTTCGCGCCCGCCGAAGCGGTCGTCCAGACCGCGATTTTCCCGATCGCGGTGATGGTGATGCCGATGCACCCGCTGGCCTTCATGATGTTCATGTTGTGGCAGATCACCTACAACGTGCTCGGCCACACCGGCTACGAGTTCCATCCGAAGTGGCTCATGGACAGCTGGCTCGGCAAGTTCCTCAACACGCCGACGAACCACGCCATGCACCACGAGAAGATCCGCGGCAACTACGGCCTCTACTTCAATGTGTGGGATCGTCTGATGGGGACGAACCATCCCGAGTACGAAAGCCGCTTCCGGGAAGTCACGAGCCGCTCGCGCTGCAAGTGACCGCGAGCGCCGCCTTCGTCAGCGCGGGCTTCCGAACTCGAGGGTGAGTTCGGTGTCCCCGCCCCCGGGAACCTTTGCCAGCAGCTTGTTTCTGCCGCCGCTTCCGGCTCCCCGGATCCGGATGGTCGCGTCGCCGCGTGACAGCACGGCGGTCCCGTTCCGCCATTTGATCCCGACCTCGGGCGAAAGCATCACGTGCAGCTCGAGCGGATCGGCGCCGCGGTTGCGCAGCGTCCATCGCATCGTGGTTTCGTCGCCCGCGACCTCGAGCGCGGCGACATCGTCCGCGAGCTCGAGGCGGCGCGGCCCGAGGAGTGTGACGCGCGACAGGTTGCGGGCACCGAAGCCGCCCGGGACGCTCGTGCCGCCGGGCGGCTCGTGCGACAGGAATTGGCGGCCCCCGACCACCAGACTTGCGATCATGCCACCGCGGCCGGTTTCAAGCGAGTAGCCCCCCGCCTCGATACGATACACCACCGGCAGTGGCTGGAAGGCGAGGGACCGCGGAGGCTCGGCATCATTCCGGAAAGGCGCCGCGGGAAGGCCGGATGCCCCCGTGATGTTGGCCGCAGGCATCGCCCCCCACGCGAGTCGAACCCACTCCGGCTCGGCAACGCCATCGCTTTGGAGACGAACCTCGCGGCCCCGGATTTCCGCCTCGGCGAAGCGGAACTCGCCGTCGGCTCCCGCGATGGCGAATCCAAGCGGGGCCGCGCCGTCCGGAACGCGCACCGACTGGTCGAAGGTCACGACCAAGCGGCCGTCTTCCTTGGAAACCGAGCGCACCCGCGGGGCGTGCGCTTCAACATTTTCCGCATGGATCTCGCGCCGTGCGAGAAGCGCAAGCCGCCGTCCGATTTCCTCCTTCTCCTTCGGGTGGAGATCGAAGCCATCGGTCGTGTCATAGGTCACCGCGCACCAGGCGTTGGGCGTCCGCCGGCACGCCAGGGCCTGGGCCTCGCGCAGCCAGGAGAAATCCAAACCCTCCATTCGCCCCTCGAACGCCGGCAGCTGGACCACCAGAAACGGCAGTTCCGGTTGCCTGAAGCTCCGCCGCCACTGCTCGATCATGTTCTGCAACAGATCGGCGTAGACCTCCGGCTTGCCGGCGTTCGACTCGCCCTGATACCACACCACGCCCTTGAGCGGACAGGCCGTGAGGGGCGCGATCATCCGGTTGAAGAGGTGACCCGGCGGGATTCCGAACATGGAGCCGGAAACCCGGTCCGGCGGAATCTCCGGCAGCTCGCCCGGTGGCGTCCACGCTTCGATGGCGGTGCCGCCAAAGCTGCTGTCGACCAGGCCCAGCGGCACACGCGCGAGCTCCGGGTTGCGCCGCAGCTCGGCGGCGAAGAACCCCGCCACCGCGGAAAACTTCCGCAGCGTCTCCGTCGTGCAGGGTTTCCATCCGGCGCCGACATCCTCCGCCGGAACGTCCGAACCCGCCTTCGGCACCACGAGCAGGCGGATCGGCAGATCCCGGTCCAGCTCCGCCATCGCCTTCCGGCCACCCTCCACCTCATCCAGCCCCATCTGCATGTTCGACTGGCCGGAGAACAGCCACACGTCGCCGATCAGCACATTCTCGAGCCTGGTCACGGAACTCCCCGCCTTCGCGGCCACCGCGACCGGTCCACCGGCCGGAAGCGGCTCGAACGTCGCGCGCCACCGGCCGTCTTCTCCCGCCCGCACCACCCGCTGCTCGTCGCCGAGAAGCACGGTGACGTCCTGATCCGCGGGACCCGTCCCGGAAAGGTGGACCGGCACGTCCCGTTGCAGGACCATCTGGGAGGTGAATGCGGGCGCGAAGCGAAGCTCCGCGGCCCGGACACACCAAGGCAGCAGCAAGAGAAGGATGGAGCGACGCATCACGGGACGAGGGGGCTGGAGGAGATTCGGATCGGGCC
>CBFGTW010000166.1:0-9587 GCA_965651855.1 uncultured Verrucomicrobiales bacterium | reverse complement strand
CGAGGATTCACTGCGGGAAATGCCGCCAGCCCGGACAGATCCCCCGCCGTCAGGCTCTCCGGCCGCCCTGTCCACGGCGCTGCACATCGGCGCCGGGTCGGTTTCCATGATGGTGGCGGAGCGCGGCGCGGACGGCTGCCTGGTGCCGGTGGATTTCCTGGAAAAGCCAGCGCCGCTCGCGCGCGACATTTTCCGCGGCGGCGAAGTCACCGCCGGTACCACCGAGCGGATCGTTTCCATCATCAAGGGCTACCAGGAAGCGCTCGCGGAGCTGGGTCTCGACCCGCACGACGTCACCCGCGCGGTGGCCACCAACATCCTGGTGGAGGCGGCGAACCACGAGAGAGTGATGAACCGCATCCGCATCGCCTGCGGCCTCCGGGTCGGAACGATCGACGATGGGGAAATGACCCGCCTGATTTATTTGAAGACGCGCCGCCGCCTGCAAGACCTGCCGGCGATGCGGAAAAACACGGCGCTGGTGGTGCACGTGGGGCCCGGCAACACGCGCGCGCTGCTTTTCCAGGACGGCCGCATCACCCGCTACACGAGCTACCGGATGGGCGTGCACCGGACGGGCGAGGCGGTGGAAGGCTCCCATGCGGAAGGCGGCGCCCTGCTCCGCGTGATCCGGGAACACGCGTCCGGGAATCTCGCGCAGCTGAGGTTCGACTTCTCCGATGTCACGCTCGAAGGCCTGATCGTCATCGGCTACGAGATCCAGTCGGTGGCCGGCGCGCTCTCCCGGCCCCGCCAGGCGTGCCCGTTGAAAACGCTGCGGCAGTTCGCGGCGGAGGCGTCCACCATGAGCGACGTGGAATGCGTGAAGCGCTTCCAACTCGACTACCAGACCGCCGAAGCGCTGCTGCCGGCGCTCGAGATCAACCTAGCGATCGCCGAGACGCTCGGCTTGCCGGAAGTCCACATTCCCACGAGCGAGTACGAGCAGGGATTGCTGCAGGACCTGCTCGTCTCACGCGAGCTGACCGGGGCGTTCGTCGAGGAAGTGCTCCGCTCGGCGCGCATCCTCGCCGTGCGGTATCAATCCGATCCTGGCCACGGCGAGCACGTCGGACGCTTGTGCGCGCGGTTCTTCGACGAACTGGCGGATCTCCATCAACTCGGGCCCCACGACGCGCTGCTGCTGCAAGTCGCCGCGATTCTCCACGAGGTGGGCACTTATGTCAGTCCACGCGCGCATCACAAGCACTCGGAATACATCATCCTCAACTCCGAGATCTTCGGGCTCGACCGGCTCGACGTCACGATCGTCGCGCTCGTCGCCCGTTACCACCGTCATTCCGGACCAAAACTCGAGCACGCGAGTTATGCCAACCTTTCCACCGACGACCGGATCCGCGTGGTGAAGCTCGCGGCGCTGCTGCGGGTGGCGGATGCGCTCGAGCGGACCCACGCCCAGCGGGTGAGCCGGATGGAGATCATCCGCGATGGCCGCCAGCTCCGGTTGCGCCTCCCCGGGCTCGCGGACGCGGCGGTGGAACGGCTCGCGATGGCCTCGAAGGCGGATCTGTTCGAACAGGTTTTCGGCCTGGGCGTGACAATCGACGAAGACAGCTGAACCCTCCCGCGCGCCCATGTCGGTCCCATTTCTCAACCGCGAGCTTTCCTGGCTGGACTTCAACCAGCGCGTCCTCGACGAGGCGCTGCGGGACGACTTGCCGTTGCTCGAGCGGCTGAAGTTTCTCGCCATCACCGCCTCGAACCTCGACGAGTTCTTCCAGGTCCGCGTCGGCGGGTTGATGCTCTTGCGCCGCAGCGGCCGCCGGATGCCGGACGCCTCCGGGCTGACGCCCGCCAAGCAGCTCGCGGCCATCCGCGAGCGGGTGCTGCGGATGGGCGCGGACCAATACGCACTGCTGAACGACGCGATTCTGCCGGCGCTCGAGGCCGCGGGCATCCGCATGCTCCGGCCACAGGACCTCGACCACACGCAGGCGGCGCAAGTGGCGGCCGCGTTCGAGGAGACCATCCTGCCATTGCTCACGCCGCTGGCGGTCGATCCGGACGGCCCGCTGCCGGTGGTGCCGGCGCTGCAGGTCATCGTCGCGTGCCGGCTGATGGATCCGGAGACGCAGACGTCCCGCCACGCTCTCATTCCCGTGCCGGAAACGATCGGCCGCCGGGTGGCGGTGAACGCCAGCGACGAAGGGCATGCCTTTCTCCTCGCGGAAGACGTGGTGGCCGCGCACGCCGATCGCCTCTTTCCAGGCGAGACGGTGGTCGCGAGCACCGCGTTCCGGGTGACGCGCAACGGCGACATCGCGGTGCAGGAAGAGGACGCCATCGACCTCGCGGGCGAAATGGAAGACGTCCTCACGGCCCGGCGTTTTGCCGACACCGTGCGCCTCGAGCTGCGGCAGGACGCGCCGCGCGATCTCTCGAAGCTGATCCAGGAAGTCACCGCCGCCACGCCGCAGGAAGTCTATCGCGCCGACGGACCGCCCGGCTTGGCGTCATTCATGGACCTCGCGTTCCTGCCGGGCTTCGAGGAATTGAAAAATCCGGACTGGCCGGTGCAGAACTCGCCCGCGATCGCTCCCGGTGCCTCGATGTTCGAGACGCTCGCCGCCAGGGACGTGCTGCTTTTCCACCCGTACGAGTCGTTCGAGCCGGTGCTGCGGTTGGTCGAGGAAGCGGCGGTCGATCCGGACGTGATCGCGATCAAGCAAGTCCTCTACCGCACCGCCCGCCAATCGCGGATCATCGACGCGCTGATCAAGGCCGCGGAGAACGGCAAGCACGTCACCGCGCTGGTCGAGCTGAAGGCCCGCTTCGACGAAGCCCGGAACCTCCACCGCGCCGACGAGCTCCAGCGTGCCGGCGCGCAGATCGTCTACGGCGTCAAAGGCCTGAAAACCCACGCCAAGATCTGCCTCGTCGTCCGCCGCGAGTCCGGCCACCTGCGACGCTACGTCCACCTCGGGACCGGCAACTACAACGAGTCGACCGCGCGCCTGTACACCGATCTCTCCTACTTCACCTGCAAGCCGGAGTATGGAAACGACGCCTCGCTTTTCTTCAACGCCGTCACCGGCCGCTCGAAGTTGCTGCGCTTCCAGAAACTGGTGCCCGCGCCGACCGCGATGAAGCCGCGGCTGCTCGACTTGATCGACGGCGAGGCCGAGCGCGCCGCCCAAGGCCTGCCCGCGCGGATCGTGGCGAAGGTGAACTCGCTGCAGGACCCGGACATCATCCGCGCGCTCTACGCCGCCTCCCAAGCCGGCGTGGAAATCCGCCTGAACGTCCGCGGCATCTGCTGCCTCAAGCCGGGCGATCCGAAATTCTCGAAAAACATCGAGGTTGTCTCCGTGATCGACCGCTTCCTGGAGCACGCCCGGCTGTTCTATTTCCACCAAGGTGGGGACGCGGAGATCTTCATTTCCTCGGCGGATTGGATGACGCGGAATCTTGAAAAACGGGTGGAGTTGATGATTCCGATCGAGGAGACGGCCTTGAAGCGCCGGCTGCTGCGGATCCTCGAGGCCTATTTCCAAGACAACACGCAGGCGTCCCGGCTGCTGCCGGACGGCGGCTCCCAGCGGATCGGCCGCGGGCGCGGGCGGAAGGCATTCCGGGTGCAGGAGCACTTCCACCAACAGGCGAAACGGGCGGCCCGGGACCGCGAGCACGAGCGCGCGATGACCTTCGAGCCGCACATCCCACCGGAGTAGCGGCGGATTTTTCCGCGGATCCCGGGGAATTTCAGCCCCGACGGGATCGGTTCTTGCCAAGCGTGGGAGCGCCCTTAGGTTCTCCGGCCGACAGGATCTTCCGAACTTTTCCCATGTCAGCACCCGGCCGAGCGCGCTTGGATTCGCAGGAATCGCAACGAGCGGCAGCGCCCCGGGCGACCGGAAAAACGGATCCTCCTGCCACACGGGCGGCGGCGCAAGCCGGCTTGGCCCCGACTTTGGTGAGGCCCCCTCCGCATCGCAACGGCGGCCCGCCCCGGCACCAAAAAGCCCGGTCGTCGGGGCTTCGCCGGTCCGCACGCAGGCTCATTTCCAGCACCGCCGGGCATCCCGCCCGCAGCGCCGGGCCGCCCGCAACAACGACCCATGCGAAACCATGTCGAACGCAACACACGACTCCCGGAATCCGGGAAACCCCAAACGCCGCCGCCGCTCGCGCGGAGGGCGCAACCGCAACAACAACAGTAACAACCGCAACCAGGAGAACCGCGGCGGTGAGAGCCGCGGCCAGAACCGCCGCCAAGGCCAAGGCCGCCAGCAAGGCCGGCAGGACACCCGCCCGGCGCGAAAATACTCCAAGCCGAAGCTGACCTGGTGGCAGAAGCTGCTCAAGGCGATCGGACTCTACAAGGAGCCGCAACGCCCCGCCCGGAAAGTCTCCACGGACGCTCCGGCCGCCGAACCGAAGCCGCCGAAGTCGAACACCCGCAACGCCCGCACCGGTGCGGCAGCGACCCTCGACGAGGAGGGCGGCCCCAAGAAGCAGCGCCGCAAGCGCGAGCGCACCGGCGACCGTCCCCGTGGCGGCGACGCCGGCAGCGTCGGCTCGTCCCGCCTCTACGTCGGCAATTTGTCGTATGACGTGACCGAGAGCGACCTGCAGGACCTCTTCAAGGGCGTCGGCAGCGTGCGCAACGTGGAGATCGTCTACAACCGCAGCACCCACCGCTCGAAGGGCTACGGTTTCGTCGAGATGCTCAACACCGACGAAGCGAAGCGCGCCGTGGAAATCCTTCACGACCAGTTCTTCATGGGCCGGAAGATGAACGTCTCCGGTGCCCAGTCGAAGGGCCTCGACGAGCGCGAGGACCGCGGCGACGACAGCGATCGGGACCGCGACACCCAGCCCAGCGCCGCCACCCGGCCGAAGCCGGCGGATATCCAGGACCCGACGATCACCACCGTGGTGGAAGCGGAAACGCCGGCCGCCGGCGACGATTCCGCCACGGAAGAAACATCGGAGGTTCTCAATCAACCGGCCCCACAAGCCGACGAGAGCGCCGAGGACAAGTCACAACCCTGAGTTCCGCGAATCTTCGCGACTCGATTCCCCTCCCCCGCCCGGTCCGCCGCGGCGGGGGATTTTTTTCGGAAGGTTTGCTGTTCCAGCATCAAATCCGAAAGGGGCTTCCACCGTGGCGGCGGATCCCCTCAATACCCTCCCTGCTCGAGGAGGTCCCGGAGCTTCGTCTGGAAGGCGCGGATGTCTTCCGGTGACGGGCGGTAGCCGGGCGTGTCGGGGTCGAGGCCCGGGCGGCCGGTCTGGTCGAGCATCCAGACGCCGGATTCGCCGTCGCTGAAGGTGACCCGACCGCTGACGAGCGCGCCGGGCAGGGCGATGTTGTCCATGGTCACGCTCACGCCGCCGGTGGGCTGCGGCGCCGGTTTCTCCTCCTCGCCGGCCGGCTTCTTCTCCTCCTCCTTCTTTTCCTCGCGCAGCTCGAGGCCGAGGTCGAGGACGAGGAAGCGGGTGTCCATGTAGGTCACGCTCAAGCCGAACTCCTCTTTCATGCGCCGCTGGAGGTCCGACATGGTGGCTCCTTCTTCGGCCCATCGTTTGAGGGCATCCTTTTGCTCTTGGCTGAGCTTGCTGGCGCTGAACATGCGCTTCTTTTGGGAAGGCCGGCGGCGGATGCCAAGCCTCAACCGCGGGTGACGCCGGCCAAAAACTTCTCTTGCATCCGCGGCCGGGCGGTTAGGTTCCGCGGCGATGGCGACGCCCCACCTGACATTGGCGAACGGAGACCGGATGCCCGCCCTCGGGCTCGGAACATGGAAAGCGGCCCCGGGAGCGGTGGGCGCGGCCGTGACCGCGGCCTTGGGGTGCGGCTACCGACATCTCGACTGCGCGCCGATCTACGAGAACGAGCCGGAGATCGGCGGAGCCCTCGCCGCGGCCTTCGCCCAAGGCCTGGTGAAGCGCGAGGACCTCTGGATCACCTCGAAGCTCTGGAACAACAAACACCTGCGCGACGACGTGCTGCCGGCGCTGAAGCGCACACTCGCCGACCTGCGGCTGGACCACCTCGACCTGTTTCTCATGCACTGGCCGGTCGCGCTGAAGCCGGACGTGCATTTCCCGCAGCGGGGCGAGGACTTCCTTGCACCCGAAGAAGCTCCGCTCGAAGAAACCTGGGCGGCGATGGAGGAGGCGGTGGACGCCGGCCTGGTCCGCCACATCGGCGTCTCGAATTTCAGCCCGGCGCGCCTGCGGCGGTTGCTGGGATCCGCGCGAATCCGTCCGGAGGCGAACCAAGTGGAGTGCCACCCGCTGCTCGCGCAGAACGAGCTGCTCGCGCTTTGCCGCGCGGAAAATGTCATCCTCACCGCCTACTCGCCGCTGGGATCGCCGGACCGCCCGGTGCACCTTCACCATGCGGACGACCCGCCGCTCCTCGACAGCCCGGTGATCCGCGAGATCGCCGCCACCCGCAACGCGACTCCCGCCCAGGTGCTGCTCGCGTGGGCCGTCCACCGCGGGACTTCCGTGATTCCCAAGTCGGTCAAGCCGGCGCGGCTCGCGGAGAACCTCGCCGCGGCGGAACTCCCGCTCGACAAGGACGAGATGCGTGCGATCGACGGCATGGACCGCGGGCATCGTTTCATCGACGGCGGTGTTTGGGCAATGGAGGGTTCGCCGTACTCGCTGGAGTGGCTGTGGCAGGGTTGAGCGCGTTGCAGGCCGCCACCCCTATTGCCGCCGGAGTGGCGAAGGGCAACGGATGAAGATCGGGAAGTTGACGCCCCTGATCCACGCAACCCGTTGGCAATCCAAGGGTTTCGTGACGATGCACGCCCGGCACGCCGCTTGCGGGACGAGCCGCCATGAAGCGCATCGCATGCCTGTTGACCGTCCTCGCCGCCGGCTCCGCCACCGCCCAGACCGTGGAGATCATCCCTCCCCCGCCGGCAACGGTGGTCGAGGAGGAAATCGTGGAGGTCGTGCCCGGCCCGCCGCCCGGAAGAGTGGTGGAAGTTCACGAGGAAATCGTCCACCCGGCCCCGTTCGACCCGCAGTTTGCCCGCCGCCACCTGCGGGTCGCGCCGCGCTTTGTCGATGTGCCGGCGGTGGTCGAGATCGAGACGGTCCACGAAATCGCGCCGCGGATTTACGATCGCGAGCGGAATGTCGTGGTCGTGGTGGAGGACTCCCGGGCCCGCGAGCTGCCGTATGTGACGGTGCCGGTGCTTTTCAAGAAGGGCACGGCGGAGCTGCTTGACGTGGAATCCCGGCGGACGCTCGACGAGATGGCCGCGGTGGTTCATGACGTTCGGCTGGAGAATCCCGACGCCGTGTTCGCCATTGAAGGCCACACCAGCACGGACGGCCCCGAGGACTTCAACATGAAGCTGTCCCGCGAGCGCGCCCGTCGGGTGTTCGACGAGCTGACACAGCGCTATGGCGTGCCGCCAGCGATGCTCACCGCGCACGGCTATGGTGAAAACTATCCGTCGTTTCCCGACGGCAGCGAGAGCGAGATGATGCTCGATCGCCGCGTGCTGCTGGTGCGCGACCGGTGACCGGAATGGGATCGCCGGAAGGTCGGGCAGTTCGAGGTCGCTCCCGCGCGGTCCGCGGCGGCGGGTACGGAAAACCCCCGACGGCGCGGAGCCGGCGGGGGTTTTCGGAGAGAGGCACCGGATCTTCAGCGGAGCACCTTGAGCTTGCTGATGCCGAAGACGGCGTCGTCGCCGAGCTCCTCCTCGATGCGGAGGAGCTGGTTGTACTTCGCGACACGGTCCGAGCGGCTCATCGAGCCGGTCTTGATCTGGCCGCAGTTGGTGGCCACGGCGAGGTCCGCGATGGTCGAGTCTTCGGTTTCACCCGAGCGGTGGGAGAGGACGGCGGTGTAGCTGTTCTCCTTGGCCATTTCGACCGCGTCGAAGGTCTCGGTGAGCGAGCCGATCTGGTTGACCTTGACCAGGATCGAGTTCGCCACGCCTTGGCGGATGCCTTTGGAGAGGAACTCGACGTTGGTGACGAAGAGGTCGTCGCCCACGAGCTGGGTGGTCTTGCCGAGCTGGTCGGTGAGGATTTTCCAGCCGTCCCAATCGTTCTCCGCGCAGCCGTCCTCGATCGAGATGATCGGGTATTTCTTCTGCAGCTCGGCGTAGAAGGCGACCAGTTCTTCGGCGGACTTCACCGAGCCGTCGGACTTCTTGAAGACGTAGGCGTTCTTCTCCGCGTCGAAAAACTCGGACGAGGCCACGTCGAGCGCGATCGCGATGTCGTCGCCGAGCTTGTAGCCGGCCTTCTCGATCGCCTGGGCGATCACGCCGAGCGCGTCTTCCGCGCCCTTGAGGTTCGGGGCGAAGCCGCCTTCGTCACCGACGGCGGTGGAGAGCCCGCGGTCGTGGAGGACCTTCTTGAGGGCGTGGAAAACTTCCGCGCCGTAACGCACGGCCTCACGCAGGCTGGGCGCGCCGACCGGCATGATCATGAATTCCTGGAAATCGATCGGGGCGTCCGAGTGCGCGCCGCCGTTGATGATGTTCATCATCGGGACCGGCAGGACCTTCGAGTTCGGGCCGCCGAGGTACTTGTAAAGCGGCACGCCGAGCTGCGAGGCGGCTGCCTTGGCGACGGCGAGCGAAACGCCGAGGATCGCGTTCGCGCCAATCTCCTTTTTAGTGGAGGTGCCGTCGAGCGCGAGCATCGCGGCATCGATGGAGGCCTGCTCGGTGGCGTCGAATCCGAGCAGCGCGGGGGCGAGGCGCGAGTTGACGTTTTCCACGGCCTTGAGGACGCCCTTGCCGAGGTAGCGGGACTTGTCGCCGTCGCGGAGTTCGACCGCCTCATGCTCGCCGGTGGAGGCGCCGGAGGGGACGGCGGCGCGGCCGATCGCTCCGCCTTCGAGCTGCACGTCCACCTCGACGGTGGGGTTGCCCCGGGAGTCGATCACTTCGCGACCGCGGATTTCGGTGATGGTGGTGTATTCCATGTTGTGTTTGGGGAGGTTTCGGCCGGTGGCGGGAATCAGCCTTTGAAGGGTTTGATCGATACGATGGTCAGCCGGTTCATCTCCTCGGTGGCGGTGTCCCGCACCTCCACCTGGTCCCCGGGCGCGCGGCCCATGAGGGCCTTGCCGACTTCCGACAAGTAGGAAACGATTTTCTTTTCCGGGTCGGAATCCCAAGCACCGAGGACGGTGATATCCTGCTTGGCGCCGGACTCGTCCTCGAGGGTGACGATCGTCCCGATGTTGACGGTCGAGGCGTCGGTACCGGTGAAATCGGTGCCGCGGGCGCGGGAGATGTCTTTCTCCAGCTCGCCTTTGCGGCGCATGAGGACTTTCTGCAGGTCCTTGGCGGATTTGTATTCGAAGTTCTCGCGCAAGTCGCCGTACGAGCGGGCGATGGAAATGTCCTTGGTGTTCTGCGGGATGCGGGTCCGCACCAGCTCCTCGAGTTCCGCCTTCTTCCGCTCGAGGCTTTCCCAGGAAACGAGGAGGCCGTCATCGCGTTTCCGGGACTCGCCACTCACGAGTTCGCCGGTTTCCGGCCGAGCCTTGATGATGCGCGCCATGAGGGACTTCTTCTCCAGGTCGCCGAACACGGGACAATCGAGCAGGCGGCGGGCGAAGTTGCGCGCCT
>CBFGTW010000165.1:0-9614 GCA_965651855.1 uncultured Verrucomicrobiales bacterium | reverse complement strand
CTTCAATGGGCGGAGATATGTGATGTCACCGCCTGATCCCAGTGGATCCGCCCCGCGCGCGGACGCCCGGCCGGTGATCCGGCGATTGCGTCCGCGCCTCCCCAATCCCATCGCACCAGGCCGCGAGCGGCCGTCCTCACGGCGCGCGGGCTCACTGCGCCCGCGTGCCGACATATCACCCGATTTTTCCCCGCCCGGAGGTTTTGGTTCGAAAGAGAGCCATACGACCAAGGGCGGCAGCGTGCCGGGAATCTCCCGCACCCCCGTTTCCACCCGAAGCCATGAGTCACCAGCCAGCCACCGGAGCGACACCCGCCGGCGATCCGCCTCGCTGGAAGCGGGTCCTGGACGTGACCCTTGTCTTGGCCGTGCTGCCGGTCGTGCTGCCGGTGGCCGTGCTCGTCTGGTTGTGGATCAAGACGGTGTCCCGCGGGCCGGCCGTGTTCCGGCAGGAGCGGATCGGCAAGGGCGGCCGGCCGTTCACGATGTTCAAGTTCCGCAGCATGCATCCGGAAGCACCTGTCTCCGGGCACATCTCCCACGTGAGGCATCTGGTGCGCTGCGGGCTGCCGATGACCAAGCTCGACCTGCTTGGCGACGATCGCCTCATTCCCGGCGGACGCTTCCTGCGGAACGCCGCGCTGGACGAGCTTCCGCAGCTCGTCAACGTCCTGCTCGGCGAGATGAGCTTGGTGGGTCCGCGGCCTTGCCTGCCCGAGGAGGCCGGCTGGTTCGAGGCGGGCCACCGCGAACGGTTCCGCGTCCTGCCCGGCCTCACCGGCTGGTGGCAGGTGAACGGCAAGAATGGCACCACCTTCCGCGAGATGGGAGAACTCGACGCCGACTACTCCCGCCGGTCGTCGCTCGGGCTCGATCTCGAAATTCTCGCCCGGACGCCCGGAGCCGTGGTCGGCCAGATGCACCGCCACCTCTCGCGCCGCGGCCTCGAGCGCAAGGTCGCCCGTTTGTCGGGGCGTTCCGCCCCGTCCCCGGCACCGCGTCTGCCGGTGCCGCGCAAAACCACTCCCGCGCTGGCCGGTGCCGCGCCCCGCCCGCACCGCCACCGGAGCTGGAACCGAAGGTCATGAAAAAACTGCTCTCCATCGGGATCGTCGGCTGCGGCTACTGGGGGCCGAATCTCGCCCGCAATTTCCACAATCTGCCGGAGGTGGAGGTGGCCGCACTTTGCGACCTCGATCCGCAGCGGCTGCTGCACATGCGCCGGCTGATCCCGGGAGCCGCCCTCCACGCCGACTTCCGCGAGATGCTGGCGAACACCAAGCTCGATGCCGTGGCGGTGGCCACGCCGGTCCGCTCGCATCATGCGCTGGCCAAGGCCGCGCTTCTGGCGGGCAAGCACGTGTTGGTGGAGAAACCGATGGCCTCCTCGGCGGCCGAGTGCGAGGAACTCATCGACATCGCCCGCCGCCAGGGCCTCGTCCTCATGGTCGGCCACACGTTCCTCTATTCGGAGCCTGTCCGCAAGATCGCCGGGATCATCCGCGGCGGCGAGATCGGCGATATCCGGTATATCAACTGCCAGCGTTTGAATCTCGGATTGTTCCAAAAGGACATCAATGTGACATGGGATCTGGCGCCCCATGACATTTCAATCATTCTCCACATCCTGGGCGAGTCGCCGCAGGTCCTGAATTGCCAAGGGAACGCTCACATCACCCCCGGCGTCGAGGATGTCACCAACCTCTCGCTGACGTTCTCCGGGAACCGCTTCGCCACGATCCAGAGCAGCTGGCTCGAGCCGCGGAAAGTCCGGCTGATGACCTTCGTCGGCACGCGCAAGACGATTGTCTACGACGACCTGCAACCGCTCGAGAAGATCCGCATCCACGACGTGCGCGTCGATTGTCCGCCGCACTACGACAGCTTCGCCGAGTTCCACTACTCCTATCACTACGGGGATTGCCACGTGCCGCGGATCGAGCAGCGCGAGCCGCTCGCGGAGATGTGCGCGCATTTCATCGATTGCGTGGCGACGAGCGGGCGCCCGTTGAGCTGCGGCGGGAACGGCCTCGAGCTTGTCCGGATCCTCGAGGCGGCCACGCGCTCGCTGCGGGCCGGCGGGGGACCCGTGCGCCTCGGTTCCGGCGCCGCCGGCGGAACGAAGCTGAAGGCGGTATGAGCAACGCGGATTTTCTCAGGATCGGATCCGACGTGATACTCGGCCGCGACGTCCGGATCCACGGGTTCGTCAATCTCTACGGCTGCGAGATCGGAGACGAGACACGCATCGGCACGTTCGTCGAGATCCAGAAAGGCGCGCGGATCGGCGCGAGGTGCAAGATTTCAAGCCATACGTTCATATGCGAAGGAGTTGTCATAGGAAACGAGGTCTTCGTGGGGCACGGCGTGACGTTCGTGAACGACCGCTGGCCGCGCGCCGCGGACGCCGGGGGCCGGCCCCAGACCGAGCGGGACTGGATCTGCCAGGAAACCCGCGTCGAGGACGGAGCGTCCATCGGCTCGGGGGCGACCCTGCTCGGCGGAATCACGATCGGCCGGGACGCGATGGTCGGCGCCGGCAGCGTGGTGACGCGCGACGTGCCGCCCGGAGCGGTGGTGGCGGGGAATCCGGCGCGGCCGCTCCCGGCGCGGAACAAGGAAACGACGGCCAGAGCCCAATGATCGTCCCGTTCCTCGACCTGCGCGCGCAGCATCAACCGCGGCGCGACGACTTTCTCCGTGCCATCGGCGAGGTGGTCGATGGCGGCGCTTTCACCGGCGGCGCCCACGTCGAGCGCTTCGAGCGGGACTTCGCCCGCTGGTGCGGCGTGGAACACGCGGTCGGCGTCGGCAGCGGCACCGATGCGGTGTGGCTCGCGCTCGCCGGGCTCGGGATCGGCCCCGGCGACGAAGTGATCACCGCGCCCAACAGCTTCTTCGCGACGGCGGAGGCGATCGCCCGCACCGGAGCCCGTCCGGTCTTCGCGGAGGTGGACGACCGCACGCTGACGCTCGATCCCGCGGCGGTCGAACGGGCGGTGACACCGCGGACGCGGGCCATCGTCCCCGTGCACCTCTTCGGTCATCCCGCGGCGATGGACGATCTGCTGGAGGTGGCCGGCCGCCACGGGTTGCGGGTGGTGGACGACGCCGCCCAGGCACATGGCGCGGCATTTGACGGGCGGCGGGTCGGCTCCCTCGCCGACGCGACGTGCTTCAGTTTCTACCCGGGAAAGAACCTCGGCGCGTTCGGCGATGCCGGCGCGGTGGTGACCCGTGACGCCGCACTCGCCGCACGCATCCGCGTCTTGCGCGAGCACGGTCAGGAGCGGAAGCACCGCCACGTCGAAATCGGCTGGAACTGCCGGATGGACGGCATCCAGGCCGCCGTCCTCTCGCTCAAGCTGCCCGGCGTGGACGCGGCGAACGAAGCACGGCGAGCGGTGGCGGCCGGATACCGCCGGCTGTTGGAGGGAACGCCGGAGTTGATCCTGCCCGTGGAGGAGGCCCGCTCGAGGCACGTATTCCATATCTTCGCGGTTCGGGTTCCGGGGCGCGACCGGATACTGCGGGAACTGTCGCGCCAAGGCATCCAGTGTGGCATCCATTATCCGGTGCCGATCCACCTGCAGCCGGCCTTCGCCCACCTTGGCGGCAGGGCGGGGGACTTTCCGGTGGCCGAGCGAGCGGCGAACGAGCTGCTCTCACTGCCGATGGGGCCGGATCTCACCGATGCAGCCGTCGCGAAGGTGGCGGGCGCGCTCCGCTCCGCGCTTGCCGGCGTCCGTTCCGCTCCGTCTTCCGCCGTCGCATGATCACTCCCGTCGTCATGGAACCCGGCGGGCGTCCGAACCTCGGAGCCACGTGCTCGATCGACACGCTCGATCCGCTGAATGACAGCGCTTGGGACCGAGCGCTCGACGGCAGAACCGATGCCGGGATCTTCCACACCGGGGCCTGGGCGCGCGTCCTTGCGTCCACTTACGGGCACCGGCCGCACTACCTCCGGCTCCGCCGGCACGACGGGGCTTCGGCGTTCGTTCCGCTGATGGAGGTCTCCAGCATCGTCACGGGACGCCGCGGCGTTTCCGTTCCCTTCGCCGATTCCTGTGCGCCGCTGGTTTCGCCCGGCTTGGGCATCGGGGACATCGCGCCGACGCTGGCGGATTACGCCGGGTTCCATGACTGGAGTTACCTCGAGATCCGGGGCGGCGAGAAGCCCGGCCCGTCCGCCTCGGCGGCCCGTGGTTATCATGAACACGTCCTCGATCTTTCCCCCGACCTCGACGCTTTGTGGGAGGGAGTCGCTCCCGCCTCGCGGCGGAACGTGCGCCGCGCCCGCCGTGCCGGTCTGGCGGCGGTGGTCGAGCGGGACGAGGAGTCGGTGCGGCAATACTACGTCCTCCACACTCTCACCCGCCGGCGGCAGAACCTGCCGCCGCAGCCGCTCCGGTTTTTCCTCAACCTCCACCGCGAGATCATCGGGCCGGGGAACGGTACGGTCGTGTTGGTCCGGAAAGGCGGGCGCTGCATCGCCGGCGCCGTTTTCCTCCACACCGGTGGCAATGCCATCTACAAGTTCGGCGCGTCCGATCCCGGAGTGCTGGACCTGCGGCCGAATCATCTCGCGATGTGGCACGGCATCGCCGTCCTCGCCGGATCCGGCATCCGGCGTCTCTCCTTCGGCCGCACCGATATCGGCCACTCCGGCCTCGACCGCTTCAAGCGTTCCTGGGGCGCCGGGCGACGTCCGCTCGCGTATTTCCGCCATCGGCCCGGCGCCGGCTGGCGGGCGGAGGGCGGTGGCCGGCCGTCCCGCGGGATCCGGCTGTTCGGGTCCTGCCCCTTGTTGGTGAACCGCCTCGCGGGCACCTGCATCTATCCTCATCTCGACTGAACCCCACTCAAGTTCCCGCCATGAATCATCAGGCAAACACAGATCCCCACGCTTCCGGCGGCTTCAACGTCCGGGACATCCTTTTCGTGATCTTCAAACACAAGTGGAAGATCGCTTTCCTCGCCGCCCTCGGGATCGGAGCGGCGGCCGCCGTCTTCGTCATGCAGAGACCGCTCTACGCCTCGCAGGCGAAACTGATGGTGAGATATGTCGTCGAGCGCAGCGCCGTCGATTTGTATGAAGAGGAGCGGCGCGGCGGCGGGCATATCCTCAACGCCGAGATGGAGATTCTCCGGAGCGCGGACCTCGCGCTCGAGGTGGCGGAAAGGGTCGGCCCGGGCAAGATCGTGCCGCCGGACGCCGAGCCGACGCTCCAGGGCGCGGCCGCGCGGATCCGCAGCGGATTGCAGGTCTTCCCCGCGAAGGATTCCAACGTGATCAACGTCATCTACCAGGACGAGAACCCGGAGATGGCCGCGGTCGTGCTCGCCGCCTTGGTCCAGTCGTATTTCGAAAAGCACCTCGAGATCCACCGCGCGCTCGGTGCCTCGGACTACGTGATGAAACAGCGCGACCAGGCCCAGGCCCGCTTGCGCGAGACGGAGCAGGAACTCGAGCAACTCAAGTCGCAGTATGGCATCGTTTCCCTCGCCAGCAGCACCGAGGCCCTCGAAGCGCAGCGCAGCCGGATCCGCGACGCCCTGATGGCCGCCGAGGCGGAACTCGTGGAGCAGCGCGCCCGGCTCGCGGCACTCGGGGGGCGGAGCGGCGAAATGGAGACGGAGGGGGAGGAGGACGCGGTCCCGGTCGCCGACGCGGAGGTGGCCGGACCGGACGCGGAGTCCTTCCAACGCACGCGCGAGGAACTCGTGCTGGCAATGGCGGAACACCGGGATCTCGCCAACCGCTTGAACTTCCTCCGGCAGCGGCGCAACGAATTGCTTTCGCGCTACACCGCATCCAATCCGCTCGTCGCTTCCACCCAGCGCCAGATCCTCGAGGCGGAAGCGCAGCGCCGGCAGCTCATCGCCCGCCACCCGGCGTTGATCGCCGAATCGGCCGAGGGGACGGGTGGAACCGCCGGCCCCGACCTCGCCGTGGAAAATGCCCGGCTCGAGGCGGTCCAGGCACGGGCCGAGGCGCTGAAGGACCAGGAAGCCCGCGTCCAGAAGCAACTCGATGATCTCTCCGGCGTCGGCAGCCGGATCGTCGGCTTGGAACGCCGCCGCGCGCTCGAGGAGGAGAAGTTCCGCTATCTCCAGACAAGCCTCGAGCGGGCACGGGCCGACGCCTCGCTCGATCCCGCGAAGATGCCGAACATCACGACCATCGAGAAACCGACCGCTCCGGCGCGCGCGTTCGATGCGGAGGCGATGAAGCTCGTCTACGGCCTCGCCGCCGGCGGACTGGCGCTCGGGCTCGGGCTCGCATTCCTGCTGGAAATGGTGATCGACCCTCGCGTCAAGCGGCCCGCCGAGATCCAGACGCGCCTCCAGCTGCCGCTCATCATGACCATCCCGCACATGCGGGCCCGGAAGCGCGACCGCATGCTGCCATTGGAAAGCCCCGCCGTGCCACGCATCGGAACCGCGGGGGACGGGACGGAGATTCCGGCACTGCCCGCGCCGCCGAACGGTGGACGCGATCACTTCATGAAGACTTACGCCGAGGCGCTGCGCGACCGGATCATCTTCAACTTCGGAGTCAACAACGTGACGCACAAGCCGAAGATCATCGGTCTCACCGGGCTCTCCGAGGGAGCCGGCACATCGACCATCGCGGCGGGCATCGCCAAGGCATTCGCCGAAGCGCCCGGGATGAAGGTTCTGTTCGTCGATCTCAACAGCCACTTGCCCGAAGGCAATCCGGTCTTCGGCAAGAACCGGCCGCTGTCACTGCCCGGTGCCTTGGAATCGGCGCGGGATCCCGGCTTCCGCGAGGACGGGGAGAACCTCCTTTACGCCAGCGCTGCCGCGGGACCGCGCGGCATCGTGCCACTGCAAGTCCACGAGATGATGCCATACATCCGATTCAGCGACTTCGACTACATCGTCTTCGACATGCCGCCGCTCGACCAGACGAGCCCGACGCTCTCGATGGCGGGTCTGATGGACAAGGTGCTGCTCGTGCTCGACGCCGACAACACCAGCCGGGACACCCTCCAGTGGGGCTACTCCGAGCTTACCCGTGGGCGCGCCGACGTCTCCTGTGTCTTCAACAAAGCCAAGGCCCACGCGCCGAAGTGGGTGCTTGGAGAAGTGTGACGCGCGCCGCCCCCGCTCCCCCGAAGCTATGTCCGATCAAGCTCTCTGCCCGGCCACGCCGGCATGTGAAGGCGGCTCCGCCGGCGTCCTCGCGCGCGCCTGGTTCCGGATGAAACCCTTCATCCCGGGGCGGCTCCGGTGGGCGCTGCGCCGCAGCCGCGCGGCGGGAATCCGCGCGCGACACCAGGGCACGTGGCCGATCGACGAATCCGCCGCGCGCCCCCCGGCGGGCTGGCCGGGCTGGCCGGATGGCAAGCGCTTCGCCTTCGTCCTCACCCACGACGTCGAGACGGCGGCGGGAGTGGAGCGCGTGAAACGGCTCGCGAGCATGGAGATGAAACACGGGCTCGTCTCATCGTTCAACTTCATCCCCGAGGGAAGTTATGCCGATCCCCGGGCATTGCGGCGCTGGCTGGGCGAGCGCGGCTTCGAGGTGGGCGTCCACGATCTGAACCACGACGGCCACCTCTACGCCTCGCGACGCTCGTTCCACCGCAAGGCCGGACGCATCAACTCGTGGCTCCACGAGTGGGGAGCTGTGGGCTTCCGCTCCGGCTTCATGCTGCGCGAACTCGACTGGCTGCACGATCTGGAGGTGCTCTACGACGCCTCGACCTTCGACACCGATCCCTTCGAGCCGCAGCCCCAGGGCTCCGGAACCATCTTTCCCTTCATCGTCCGCCCGGGAGACGGCGGGGCCGGATACGTCGAGCTGCCTTACACGTTGCCGCAGGACTCCACGCTCTTTCTGCTCCTGCGCGAAGAGACGCCCTGCATCTGGATGCGGAAGATCGACTGGATCGCCCGCCACGGCGGTCTCGCGCTGGTGAACATCCACCCCGACTACATGAGGTTCCATGGGCCGGATGACGGCGGCATCCGGTATCCGGCGGAACGGGTGGCGGAGTTTCTGGAACATGTGACCGAGCGGTACGCCGGCCAGTTCTGGAATCCCTTGCCGCGCGAGCTGGCCGAGTGGTGCCGCCACAGCTCCCCGGCCGTGGTTCAGCAGCCCGCTTCCTTGTCCGCGGCGCGCTGAGGCCGCCCGACGAATTCTCCGATGCAACCATGATCCGCCTCCGTCACAAGATCCTGATCCATCTGTTCCGCGTCTTCGACCAGCTCGTGATGATCGCCACGGCGCTGGGCATCGTCTGGTTCCGTCCTGAAGCCCGCCTCCAGGGCGGCGGGCCCTGGATGCAGGCCCGCTACCACCTGAGCGACACGCTCGCCATCCTGGCCCTCGGCCTGGGTTGGATACTCATCTTCAGTTGTTGCATCCGCTACAAGGCGGACCGCTTCGTCGCGATGCGGACGCAGCTGAAGGACCTGCTGAAGGCCACGACGCTCGCGTCGTTCTGGCTCGTGGCGGTGAGCGCGCTGTTCTCGATCCGCAGCATCAATCCGGCGAATGTCATCATCTTCTGGGCCGTCGTCACCGCCGTGGGCGTGCTGAGCCGGCTGTTGATGCGCTCCGCGCTGATCCGCGCCCGCAAGTCCGGCTACAACCGGCGCTACCTGCTCGTCATCGGCGCGAACCGCCGGGCCGCCGAGCTGGCCCGCCGGATCGAGGACCGGCCCGAACTCGGCTACAAGATCGTCGGCTTCGTCGCCGAAAACGACGAAGCCCGTGGCTCGGCACGCGCGCCCGTCACGGGACAAGTTCTCGGAACGCTGCCGGACCTCCAGACGATCCTCAAGAGCGAGCGGGTGGACGAGATGATGGTTTGCCTGCCCGTGGAAGCGAGTTTCAGCGACATCTCCCTCATCGTCCGCCACGCCCGTGATCTGGGAGTCGTCGTCCGGTTGATGCCGCAGCTCGACGATTCGCATGTCCTGCGAACGCTGCGGGTCGAGGAATTCGAGGGCGACCAGGTCATCACGCTGTTCCGCGAGCAGATGTTGTTTCAACTGACGATGAAGCGGCTGGCGGACATCGTCATTTCCCTGACGGCGTTGACCCTGCTCTCACCGGTGATGCTCGCTGCGGCCCTGGCGATCAAGCTGAGCAGCCCCGGGCCGATCCTGTTCGCCCAGGACCGCGTGGGCATGAACCAGCGGCGGTTCAAGCTCTTCAAGTTCCGCTCGATGGTGGCCGACGCGGAGACCCGCAAGCGCGAACTCGAGCACCTCAACGAGGTGGACGGCCCGGTGTTCAAGATCGGGAACGACCCGCGGATCACGCCCGTCGGCCGGTTCCTGAGGAAGACGAGCATCGACGAGCTGCCGCAGCTGTTCAACGTGCTCAGCGGCGAGATGAGCCTGGTCGGTCCGCGCCCGCCGTTGCCGGACGAGGTGGAGCGCTACGAGTGGTTGTTCCGCAAGCGGCTCTCGGTGAAGCCCGGCATCACCTGCGTTTGGCAGGTCAGCGGACGCAACAACATCACCTTCGAACGCTGGATGCAGATGGACCACGACTACATCGAGAACTGGTCGCTCTGGCTGGACCTGAAAATTCTCCTGAAAACCGTCCCGGCCGTGGTCCTCGGCCG
>CBFGTW010000164.1:0-9622 GCA_965651855.1 uncultured Verrucomicrobiales bacterium | reverse complement strand
CGGCGATGGCGTCGAGCAGCAGGCGCTCGTAGGCTTCCGGGCTGCCCTTGCCGAAACTGGTGGCGTAGTGGAAATCCATCTTCACCGGCTCGAGTCGCAGGCTCGTGCCCGGGATTTTCGAAACCATCCGCAGCGAAATCCCTTCGTCCGGCTGGATGCGGATGACGAGCACGTTGCCGCCGGGAACGCCACCGGGCAGCGCGTTGAAAAGCACGGCCGGCGTGTCCTTGAAGTGAATCGAAATCTCGGTGCTCTTCTTCGGCAGGCGCTTGCCCATCCGGATGTAGAACGGCACGCCGCTCCAGCGCCAGGTGTCGATCAAGAGCCGGACGGCCACATACGCCTCCGTCATCGATTCCGGATCGACTCGGTCTTCCTCCCGATAACCCGGCACCGGATTTCCGTCGACGTGGCCGGCGGTGTATTGGGCGCGGATCACGTTTTCCGCGACCTTTTCCGGCGTGTCCCACTGGCGCAGCGAGCGGATGACCTTCACCTTTTCGTCGCGCACGCCGTCGGCCGTGAGGTCGGTCGGCGGCTCCATCGCCACGAGGCTCAGGAGCTGGAGCAAGTGGTTCTGCACCATGTCGCGCAGCGCGCCGGACTTGTCGTAGTATCCGCCGCGGCCGCCTTCCATGCCGAGGTTCTCGGCGCAGGTGATCTGGACGTGGCTGATGTATTTGTTGTTCCAGAGCGGCTCGAAGATCGCGTTGGCGAAGCGCAGCACCATGATGTTCTGCGCCGTTTCCTTCCCGAGGTAGTGGTCGATCCGGTAGGTGTCCTTTTCCTCGAAGGTGTGGTTCACCACGTCGTTGAGACGCTTGGCGGTCGCGAGGTCGGTGCCAAACGGCTTCTCGACGATCACCCGCGCCCAGCAGCCGTCCTTCGCTTGGTTCAGGCCGGCGTTTTTCAGCTCGAGCAGGATGTCGTCGAAGAACTCCGGCGCCGAAGCGATGTAGAACAACCGGTTGCCGCGGCCGCCGCGCTCGGCGTCGATCGCGTCAAGCCGCTCGGCAAGCCGGCGGTAGCCGTCGGCGTCGTTGAACTCGGAGCGATGGTAATGGATGCTCTCGACGAAGGTGTTCCACACTTCCTCGTCATGACCCGAGCGGGAAACCTTGCGGTTCAGGTCCTCGAGACCTTTGCGGAATTCGGCGTCGGATTTGTCCCGGCGTGCGAAGCCGATGATTTTCACGCCGGTGGGCAGTTCGCCCTCGACGGCCAGATGATAGAGCGCCGGCACCAGCTTGCGGTGCGTCAGGTCACCCGTGGCGCCGAAAATGACGACGGTGCACGGCTCCGGCCGTGTGCGGGACACCAGGTCTTCGCGGAAAGGATTCATTGGGAGGTTCGGTCAGACGAAAGCCGCGGGGGCTTCTCACCACGGCATCGGGAAGTCGCGGTTGAAGGCGAACACCCGCTCGCGGAGGGCGTGGAGCTTCTCCATGTCGCCATGCGCCGACAAGGCTTCGTGGATGAAATCCGCGACCTGCTCGACATGACTTTCTTTCATCCCGCGGGTGGTCACGGCCGGCGTGCCGACGCGGATGCCGCTCGGCTTCATCGGGCTGCCGCTGTCGAACGGAATCGCGTTCTTGTTCACCGTGATGCCGGCTTCGTCGAGGGCGTGGGAGGCCTCCGCGCCGTTGAGGTTCTTCGACCGCAGGTCGACGAGCATCACGTGGTTGTCGGTCCCGCCGGAAACGATGCGGAAACCATGCGAGGCGAGCCGCGCGGCGAGGGCCTGCGCGTTCTTCACCACCTGCTGCTGGTAGTCCTTGAAGCCCGGCTCGAGCGCTTCCTTGAAGCACACCGCCTTCGCCGCGATCACGTGCATCAGCGGTCCGCCCTGGATGCCGGGGAACACCTGTGCGTCGATCTTCTTCGCGAACTCCTCCTTGCAGAGCACGATGCCGCCGCGCGGACCGCGGAGCGACTTGTGGGTGGTGGAGGTGACGAAATCCGCGTGTGGCACCGGGTTCGGATGCACGCCCGCGGCGACGAGGCCGGCGATGTGCGCCATGTCGACGAAAAGATAAGCGCCGATCTCGCGGGCGAGCTTGCCCATGCGCTCGAAATCGATGACCCGCGAGTAGGCGGACGCGCCCACGGTGATGAGGGCCGGCTTGAGCTGCCGCGCGGTTTCCTCGAGCTGGTCGTAGTCGATCCGCTCGTCCTTTTCGCTCACGCCGTAGTGCGTCACGTCGTAGAAGCGGCCGGAGAAATTCGCCTTGTGGCCGTGCGTGAGGTGGCCGCCGTGGGCGAGGTCCATCGTCAGGATCTTGTCGCCGGGCTTGAGCACGGAGAAGTAAACCGCGGTGTTCGCCTGCGAGCCGGAGTGCGGCTGGACGTTCGCGTGCTCCGCGCCGAAAAGCTGCTTCGCGCGGTCGATCGCGAGCTGCTCGATGACATCGACGTTCTCGCAACCGCCATACCAGCGCCGGCCCGGGTAGCCTTCGGCATACTTGTTGGTCAGCACCGAACCCTGGGCCTCCATCACCGCGGGCGAGGCGAAGTTTTCCGAGGCGATCAGCTCGATGTTGTTCCGCTGGCGCTTCTCCTCGGCGTTGATGGCTTCGTAAACCTCGGGGTCCACCTGCGCGATCCGGCTGCCGGACGACTTGCAGACGCGGCGCTCGTGGCGACCGCCCTCGAAGTCCGTCTTGATGAAGGCGTCGACCATTTCCACCGCGACCTCGTTCGGGATCACCTTGCCCGAGAGGCAGAGGACGTTGGAGTCGTTGTGGTGCCGGGTGGTGACCGTCTCCTCGACGGTGCGGACATTCGCCGCGCGGACGTGTCGGTGGCGGTTCGCCGCGATGCACATCCCCACGCCGGACGTGCAGGCGAGGATGCCGAAATCGTAAGTGCCGTCCGCGACGCCGCGCGCCACGAGATTCGCGTAGTCCGGGTAATCCACCGACTCCTCGGAAAACGTGCCGAAGTCCTTCAACTCGTGCCCCGCCTCCTGGAGGTGCGCGGCGATGGCCTTTTTCAAGTCGATCGCGCCGTGATCGGCGCCGATGGCGATGCGAAGAGTGGATGCGCTCATGGGATGGGGACGGGGCGCGGATTCAATCGGCCCGCGGCCCCTTTGAAAACCGGAAATTTCGGCGGGACCGGCGGTGGCCGCGGGGAATCTTGCCCTTTCGACGCGAGCCCGCTATCAGAGCCGGATGAAGGGCACCCGCCTCATTTGGCTCGCGCCGCTGCTCGTCGGGCTTTCCGGCATCGCCGGCTATTCGGCCGGGGCGGCGGGTCGCGCGGACAGTCGCCCGCCGGATCGGCTGCCGCCGGTAACCGCCAATGAGCGAAAGGTCGAGAGGCCGCGGAACGAGCGCGGCGACCCGATCCGCGATTTCCACGATCTCCTCGATCCGGCCAGCCGGGAGACGGACGTGTGGAAAATCGTCTCGCGGCTCCCGGACGACCGCCTCGCCGAGGTCATGCGCGACGTGCGCGAGAAGCTCGCCGTGACTCCGAGCCGCGGCAGCGAGGCGGAGCGGCTGGCGGAGATTCAATCGGCGTTGTATTTCCGCTGGGCGGAGTTCGATCCGGAAGCGGCCTTGGCCGACGTGTCCGCCATTCCGAAGTCGCTCGACTTCCGCATCGAGCAGCGCCGGACGACGCTCTTGAAAAGCGTGCTTGCCGCTTGGATGCGGAGCGACCCGGACGCGGCTTACGTTGCGGTGAAGGATCACAAGGATTTCGGCTACGTCGGCCGCAACATGCTCGTCCAGACGTGGACCGCCGAGAATGTCTTCGAGAACCTCGAACGCCACCCGGACAAGCGGCGCGATCTCCTCGGCTGGTATTGCGCGGCGGCTGCCGAGAACGTGGCGCAACGCGACGCCATGCTCGCCGCCCTCGAATCGCAGCCGGACATGAAGGACGGCGACTGGGCGAAGTTCATGCTCTTCCGGAGCTGGGGATACGACGACTTCACGGCGGCGGTGGAGGCCGCGAAGGCACTGGGATATCAGGACCGGGTGGAGCAGATCGTGGACGACAATCTCCAGAGCAAACCGCATCTCGCTTTGCCGTTCGCGACGGAGAATGGGATCGATCCCGGTGGGCAGGATTGGGAAAACGGATACCGCTTCTGGCGGGAGAACATGCCTGACGAAGCGCGGCGCTGGCTCGCCAAAGAAGCACCAAAGTGGCGGGACGCCGGCCACCACGATGCCTTGCTCGGGCTTCTCGCACAGGACTACTCGCTTTCAGTGAAGTCCGAGATCCCTCCGGCTGTAACCTCTTCCGCCAGGGATCTGATCGATGCACTGACCGAATGGAGGCGCGAAGACCCGGAAGCCGCGGGCAACTGGCTCGACACCGCCCCGGAAGCCGCCCGCGAGCTGCTACTCTCCACACCCCGCGCCGATCATGAATAGGCGATACATCGTTTGGCTCACGGCCGCTTGCCTTGCCACCGCCGCAATCGGTTACGCCTTGGGCAGCCGTGCGGCAGGTCCCGAAATGACTACCGCGACCCACAGCAGTTCGGGCGACCGTCTCACAAGCAGAACCGGCAGCCCAGTGGCGACGTCCGCCTCCCAATCCCGTTCGGGACCCTCGCCGCGCTCGGCCTCGCAGTTGAAAAAACTCAAGCGCGACCTGCGCGAGCGTTTCGCCCGCAGCGGCTCGGCCGCCCACGATTGGGTGCTGCGGGCTCAGGTTCGCGCGTTCCTCGACACCTTGAGTGCCGGACAGATCCGCGACTTCGCGATGGAACTCGATCTGGAGAACCATCGGGCGGAGCTTCACCAAGATTCTTGGAAAGTGGCGCTGTTGCGGGAGGTTCTCCTCGCATGGGGACGCAAAGATCCCGCGGCCGCGAGCCTTGGATTTGCGGAATCCGGCCGGCCGGTTTCCCCGACGGCTTTCGAGGATTGGTTTCGTCGCAATCCCGATGCCGCCCGGGCGTGGTTGGAAACGGGAGGATTTCCTCCGGGAGCGGAGAAGATCGTGGATTTTTACAAGCGGAAGCTCTTGGACCGCGATGCTGCGATGGATTTCCCGAACGCGCTTCGCCTCGTGGGCGCGCTCCAGGAACGCGAGCAGGAGCCCCTGCTCCAAACCTGGACGCGCGAGTTCGCATTGGATCCCGAAAAACGCGCGCAGCTTCTCGGCTTCCTCGAGTCCCACCACGACCGCGACTTCGCCTTCACCTGCCTTGAGTCGCTGGTCCGCGAGATGGCGGCGAAGTCCCCGCACGAGGCGTCGGAGTTCGTGGAGAATTCCGACTTTCTCGAAGGCGTGAAGGACACGCTCAGCGGGCAAGTTCTCGGCGAGTGGGCGAAGCAGGCGCCGCAGGAAGCGTTCGCCGCTTGGGCCGAGCTGGAGCAGCAGGAGGTGCCGAAGCCGTTGCTTGGAGCCTTGAACAACTGGAGCCTCAATTCGCCGGGCGCGGAGCAGGCGGTCGAGTGGGCCATGAATCTCCACCCCGGGCCGGCCCGCGAAGAGGTGAAAGTCCACCTGCTGACCGAGATGGCGCGTATGGGCCGGCTGGAACAAGCGGCGCAGCTGAGCGCCAGCCTCGCCGATCCGAAAAACCGCATCCGCCAGATGAAGCACGTGATGCGGCGGTTCCGGGACGCGCACCCGCCGGGAGCGCTCGCCTGGTGGCGGAGCCTCTCGACGGCGGACCAGCAAGCGCTCGAGACGCCGCTGGAATGACGCTCATTTCACCCGCACCACCGGCACGTTGTCCCATTCAAACTCGAAATTCGGGAACTGCCGGACGACTTCCTCGCGCGCTTGGTCGCTGAACGGCGCGGTGGCGAAGAGCGGGAGAATCGGGCGGCCGTCGGCGGCCAGGCGGTAGCTTTCGCCTTCTTTTTCCAGCAGCAGCAGGAAACCGACACTGCCGCCGGGGCGCTCGCCGATCACGAGGTCCATCTCGATTTCCTCGCCGGCGCGCACTTCGAACCACTCGCCGAAATCGAGCTTCTGCTCGCCGTACGGGGTGGCCCAGCGGTCGGTGCCCTTGCCGTGCTTCCAGCGGCCGGCGACGACCGGGTTGAGGTCCGGCCAAGTGGAAAGGAATCGTGTTTTGCCATCGAGGTAGATGCCCATGAAATCGTCGGCCACGCCGGCGAAGCGATAGCGGCCGGCTTCCGGAAAGGCCACGGTGCCGCGGTAGCGGGCGATCCAACTGCTCGGCTGCATGTGGTCCTCGGCGCCGAAATATTTCGGCCCCTCGGCCGCCGGGCTGAACGGAATGGCGAGGTGGGTGAGCGAGAGTTCGTGCGGAGCGGTGAAGTAGCGCGAGAGGGAGGCGTCGGAGAAATTCCGGCGCTGGAGGTTGGCGATCGTGTCGAAGTAGGCGTCGTCCTCGCGCACCTCCCAGACGCCGACGGGCATGCCGCTGTGGGGCTTGCCGCGCGGGTCTTGCTTGAAGTCGTAGAGCTTTCCGCGCAGCGCCCCCGCCACCGCCCCGCGGCTGCCGAAGCCGCCGGCGGTTCCGGTCCCCTCGCCGGCCCCGCCGCCGGCCCAGCCTTCGTCGAAATCATCGCCGGCACCGGAAAAGCCGGCGAACTCTTCATGAAACTCCGGCACTTCCAAGGCCACGGGCGCCGCCGATGCGCTCGCGATCACTTTCATGGCGGAGGCCGAGGCGGAAGGCGCCTGAGGTTGTTTCGAGAACTGTTTGATCTTCGGCTGCGGCTCTTCCGTCAGGGGCGCGGGCTGCGTGTAGGCGACGACCATCGGCCGCGTCTCGTCCAGCGCCGGCAAGATCACGAAAGCGAGCAGGGCAGCCACTCCACCGAGCAGGAAGAGTGACAAGGTGATCGAGCCGAGCGTCGAGCGGCGGCGCTGGACTTCGAGGCGACGGAGGACTTCGGGATCGGGTGCGGCGTGCAGGCTCATGGCGTTTCCGGGGAAACGTCCGCGCCGCCTTCGTCTTTGGGCGGATCTTTTATCCGCCCGGGATTCCCGTAGCTCCCGCAGGTCAGCGCGCCGCCCGCACGTCCTGGATGATGAGCTGGAGCGTGGTGCGGCCGCGGAAGGTGTTGCGGTCGATGGTGAAGGCCACGTCCCACGGCGGATCGGGCAGCGGGTGCTCGCCGCCGCCGAAGTAAACGGCGTCCTGCTCGTGGTAGCCCTGCCGCAACATGAACCGCAGGTGGTTGTTCTTCATGTGCAGCGGCGGCCGGCTGAGTCCTACCTTTCGCGCAACAAAGACCGGCTGTGGGTTGCCGTTGCCGAAGGGCTGGAGCAGGTCGTAGCTGGAGAGGAACTCGAGCGAAAGCTGGTCGAAGGAAATCTCCGCGTCGTAGTAGAGCTTCGGCAGGCGCTGCTCCTCGTCCGTTGTTTTCAGCACGAACTCGGCGAAGCGCTCGCGGAAGCGGTCGAGCTTGTCCTCATGAATCGAGAGTCCGGCCGCCATCGCGTGGCCGCCGCCGGCGAGCAGGTCGTCGGCGCAATGGTGGATGGCGTCCACCAGCGAGACGCCCTCGATGCTGCGGCCGGAGCCCTTTCCGATGCCTTCCTCGTCGATCGCGATGACGAACGTCGGCTTGTGATATTGCCGCATCAGCCGCGACGCGACGATGCCGACCACGCCCGGGTGCCAGGTGCGCGAGCCGAGGACGATCACCGGGTCGCGCTTCGGGTCGAAGTTCTGGTTGAGCAGCGCGAGCGCCTCGCGGCGGATCAGGTTCTCGTGGTTCTGCCGCTCGCGGTTGTAGTGGTCGAGCTTCTGGGCGAACTCGCGGGCCAGCCGCCGGCAATCGGTGGTGAGCGTCGCCAGCGCGTCCTCCGGCATGTCCATCCGTCCGGCGGCGTTGAGGCGCGGGCCGAGGCGGAAACCGACGTCCATCGAAGTGGCGTGGCCGTTCATGCCGGTGACCTCCTGCAGCGCGCGCAGGCCGGGATTGAGCGTCAGCGGCAGGCGCTTCAAGCCGTGGCGGACCATCAGGCGGTTCTCGCCGACCATCGGGACGATGTCCGCGATGGTGGCCACGGCCACGAGGTCCATCAGCTCCTTGAGGTCGAGGTCCGCCGGCCGGGTTTTGAGCAGCGCGTGGCCGAGCTTGAACGCCACGCCCGCGGCGCAGAGGTAGGTGAAATCCGAGCCGCACTTCGGGTTGACCAGCGCGCAACAGTCCGGCCGCCCCTGCGGGCTCGGCTCGTGGTGGTCGACGATCAGGACTTCCACGCCTTCCGCACGCAGGTCGGCAATCTCCGTGATCGAGACCGTGCCGCAGTCGACCGTGATGAGGAGGTCCGGCTTTTCCCCCTCGGACATGCAGCGCCGCAGGGCCACCGCACTCAGGCCGTAGCCTTCGCTGCCACGCCGGGGGATGAAGTGCCGCGGCTCGATGCCATAGGCGTGCAGGATCCGCCGCATGATCGTGATCGAGGTCACGCCATCGACGTCGTAGTCGCCGAAAATGCAGACGTTTTCGCCACGATCCGCCGCTTGCAGGACGCGCTCGACCGCCGGCTTCATGTCGGGGATGAGAAAGGGGTCCGCCAAGTCCCGCAACCGCGGCTGGAGAAAGTCCTCGAGCGTCACGCCCACCGGCAATCCGCGCTGCCGGATCAGGTGCTCGAGGATGGGTGGAAACGAGCCGTGCGAACCATTTCCATTCGTTTGAAACGGTTCGCCGCGCGGTATCCAGAGGAACGGCAGGGCTCGCATGAGGCGCCGCGACTCTAGGGAGCCGCCGACCCGCGAGACAAGAATGGAAACTTGCGGCCGCCGCCGGTGTTGCGACGCGCCGGATCCGCGCAGCGCGACAAATTGTCCAGGACGATGCGCGTCAGGCTGGCGCGATTTCAGCCGCGGCGAAGGCGATTGGAAGCACTCCCACAACCCGAAGCCCTACGGAGAGCGTGGATCCGGAAGCGCAGGCGGAAGCGGGCACATCGATTGCGAAAGGCGCGGGCAGATCTCTTCTGAAGGTCGGGCCGCGGTCCGGCGAAACGAAAAGCACCCTATTCACCATGCCTAAAATTCTCGGAATCGACCTCGGCACCACGAACTCCTGCATGGCCGTTATGGACGGCACGGAGCCGACGGTGCTCGAAAACTCGGAAGGCGCCCGCACGACGCCGTCCGTCGTCGCGTTTGCCAAGAACGGCGAGCGCCTCGTCGGCCAAGCCGCCAAGCGCCAGGCCGTCACCAATCCGAAAAACACGATTTTCTCCGCCAAGCGCCTGATCGGCCGGAAGTTCTCGGAACTCTCGGAAGCGGACAAGCGCATGCCCTACAAGATCGTCGCCGCGGCCAATGGCGACGCGCACATCCAGGTGGAAGTGGCCGGCGAGACCAAGACGTTCTCGCCGCAGGAAATTTCCGCGATGGTCCTCGGCAAGCTCAAGGCCGACGCGGAAGCGAAGCTCGGCGAAAAGATCACCCAGGCGGTGATCACCGTGCCCGCCTACTTCAACGACTCGCAGCGCAACGCCACCAAGGCCGCCGGTGAAATCGCCGGCCTCGAGGTGCTGCGCATCATCAACGAGCCGACGGCCGCGGCTCTCGCCTACGGGCTCGACAAGAAGTCGGATGAAAAAATCGCCGTCTACGACCTCGGCGGCGGCACGTTCGACATCTCGGTCCTCGAGATCGGCGACGGCGTCTTCGAGGTGCTCGCCACCGACGGCGACACCCAGC
>CBFGTW010000163.1:0-9711 GCA_965651855.1 uncultured Verrucomicrobiales bacterium | reverse complement strand
CCGGCAGCGGCGCCGTGGCGGCGATGGCCGCTCGAACGGACTTCGTGGCACGTTTTCCGCCGCGGCGGTTCGCCTGCTCGTGCGCCCGGCGGTTCGCCCGGCTGAGGACCTCGCCCAAGGACGCCCGCTCGCGCCGCTGGTTCTTCGGCGCGCGCGCGGCGCGGGTTCTGGCGGGGGAAGCGGGCATGGGCGAAAACGGCCGCCACGGTATTTAAGCGACCTTAACAAAGCAAGCGGGAAGCCGCACGCGATGCGGCACCCACCACCGCCTTCGCCCTGCCGACGGGAGCGGCAGGTTTCCGCCACTGATCGGCGAGTCCGAAGGCGGCAGCGGGCTGCCGGCAACCGAGGAAAATTCGCCACGGGAGAAGCGCGCCTCAATCGCGAGCCGCGGCGAGGCGGGCGAAGAGGCGGCCGTCGCTGGCCGCGCTCGCCGGGAGGGTGACCACCACGGTCTCAAGGCCCTCTTCCGGGGCATTCGGCGTGATCCCGACGTTTCCGGTGCTGGTGTCGGGAATCGGGAGATCGGTCCAGCCAACGAGGTCGCTGCCGTATTGGAGCACCTGCACGACTTCGTCCTTGGAGTCCGCGCGACGGATGAAGGTGAAGACGAGCGACTGACCGTCGACCGCGGCCGTCGGCAGAATCTCGCGCGAGGCGGTGCCGGGGTCGCCGTTCAGGACATACTCGAGGAGGTTTGCGATACCGTCGCCGTCGGGGTCGCCGGACGGGCTGATGTCCGCGAGGCCTGGGAAGCCGGAGATCCAAGCGTCATAGCTACCTTCGGGCGCTTCGCCCGGCGTGTAGACGAGGCGGAGCTGACCGCCGGAAGACGCCACTTCCCATGTGCCAAAGCCGGGGAAGCCGGTGGTTTCGAGAACCCGATTCGTCGCGCTGAGGCCGGTGATCGAGCCGGCGGTGAGCACCACGAGTTCGCGCGGGGTTTCGGAAAATCCCTCCAAGCCGGAGCCGTCGATGCGGATGGTGAGCGGATTGGCGGCGGTCGCTTCGATGGCGACCGCATCGAAGTCGGCGGCGTCGTGGCCGGTGCCGGACTCGCCGCTCCACGGGCCGAGGTCGATCTCGAACGTCGAGCCGGCCGCGAAGCTCAGCGAGCCGGTGCCTGAGGCCGAGCCGACGCCGCTGCCGGGCGAAAAGGTGCCCTCCACCACGACCGGAGCGGGCGTTTGGAAGCCGCCTTCGAGCATGGCGCCCGGGAGAACGCGGACCTCCGAGTCGTCCAGCGTCGTGTTGATTTCCATGACGCCCTGCTCAATGCGGGTTTCGCCGGTGTGGAACGGGGTGCCGTCGAAGACGAGGCGACCCGCGCCGGTTTTCACGATCGCCCCGGCGCCTTGGACCTGGAGATCGGCCGCCGTGAGCGTGTGCTGGAACTCCGCCGCGGGCTCCGTGGCCCCACCACCGGTGAAGGTGAAGGTGAGCGTGTCGCCCGCCTCGTAGTTCTCGCCGGGGCTGGTGAACAGCACGCCGGTGACGACGCCGTCTTCCACTTCCGCAATGGCCGTGGCTCCGCTGCCCATGCCATCGGTGGTGATGCCCACGAGTGGCGGAGCGAGGTAGCCGACACCGCCGTTCGGGACGGCAAACCCGCCGCCGGCCGGATAAATGCCGTAGCCGAAAGGATCTGCCGGCCGACCGCTGTAGGTGGCGTCGTTGCCGGCGGTGTCGATGGTCAAGCCGCCGTTGTGGACGAGCTCGAGGCCGACCGTGCCATTCGACAGGACCGCGCCGGGCGCGCCGGCGCGGAGGATGCCGCCATTGTAGTTCGCCACCGAAAAGCCTCCGTTGCGGTGGAGCGGACCGCCGAGGACGAGGGCACCGGCGTTGAGGTTGAGAACCGCGGAGGCGGTGGAGCCGGCATTGCCCACGGCGAGGCCGGCGGAGTTCAGGCTGGTGACGACGGCCTCCCCGCCGGCAAGCGTGCCGAGATTCAGCGTGCCGATCGAGCCGTCGCGGTCGCCGATGAGAAAGCGGTATCCCTCGGCCACGGTCGCTGCGCCTCCGAGAAAGCTGGCGACACCCTCGCCGCCGGCTCCCCCGCTCCCGCCGATGGCGAACCAACGGGCGGAGTTCAACGTCCCGCCGGTCTGGAGGAAATTGCCGAGGCCTTGGTCGCCGATGCGAATGCCCGACGGGCTTCCACCGCCAACAGTGTTCAACGTTCCGCCGGATAGCTCCCACGCTCCGAAGAAGCCGGTGGTGGCCGCGATGCCGCCGCCCAGCTGGAGGTATTCCACCCCCGGGCCGCCGACGTTCACCGTGCCGGACGATTGCCGGACCACGGCCGCGGCGTCGTCACCCGTACCGATCCGGACGCTGCCGGAGAAATCGAGCGTGCCCTCGGTTTCCACCTGCAAGGCGGCGCGGGAACCCGCGGATTCCGCCATCGTGAGCGTGCCATTCCCGGTGGACGACGCGCTGCCGGCGTAACGGACGGATCCCCCATCGAGGATCGTCGGGCCGGTGTGCGTGGCGTCGCCGGTCAGCGTGAGCGTTCCCTCTCCCATCTTCCGCAGCCCGGATGAACCGGAGAGCGCCACTCCTACGGCGGCGTCCGCATTCGCCGCGATCACCGCCGGCTCCGAAAGTTCGAGCCAACCGCCGCCGGAAAGCGTGTAGCCCGCGGCGTCGAAGGCCAAGGTGGCCGCCTGGATCGGATCCAGCACCGCGATTTCCTTGGACCCGATCGCGCCAAAGACCGCTTCGAAGGCGCTGGCGTTGTCCCATGCGAGCGGCGCGCCGTCGGCCATCCAGTTCAGACTGGCGGTGTCCCACTCCGCGCTCACCGCGCCAGTCCACTCGAGAGCGAGGATTTCCGGTTCCTCCGGCGCCTCGTCCGGCAGCGGCAGATCGAGCGTGGAAATCCGGCGGCCGAACGGCGTGGGATGGTCGCCGATCGTGCGGTCGATCACCGTCCAGGTCTCGCCGTCGTCGCTGCCCTCGAGCACCCAGCGCACCGGATCGCGCTCCGGCGCGTCGTTGCCGGTGGTGAAGCGGTAGCCGTCGATGGTGACCGGCGCGCCGAAATCAAAGACCACCGGCTGGTTCGCGCCGTCGAGCCACTTGGTCGCGACGTCGCCGTCGACGAGATTCTCCACGTCCTCCCCTTCCGGATTGTCGCCGCCTTCGTTGGTGACGGAAACCGCCGAGGCATCGATCGGCGTGCCGTCGTTCAGGAACTCGAACTCCGAGAGCTGGATCGCCGTGCCGAAGACGTCGCGCAGCCGCGTCGCCGTGAAGCGGAACCAGCGGAACGACTTGTCATGGCCGTCGAGCGGCACGGCGCTGAGCGTCGTGAGATCGGCGGTTCCGTCGTAGCTCGCAGTGACCGTACCACTTTCCACGAACCAAGGTTCCTCCACGATCGTGCGCTGGTCGCCCGCCAGCGTGATCTCGCCGCTTTCGAAAAAGAAATACGAGTCCACTCCGGGGCCGGGCGCGATCGAGCCGGCGGTGAGTTCCCCGCCCTTCATGAAATACTGGCCGCGACCGCCGGCGGCACGGCCGAGCACGATGTTCCCGCCCATCGTGATCGAGCCGTCGGACTGCACGACCGTGCCCGCGCCACCGCCGTCGCCGAGCCACATCGGCGCGGATTCGATGGTCAGGTCGCCGTCGTTGAGGAAGAACACGCCGGCGTTCCCCGCGCCCACGATGAACGCGCCGTCGCCGGGAAAGGCGGAGATGTGGAGCGCGCCGCCGTTCATCACGAGCTGTGAATTCGTCGCGCCGGCGGCCTCGCGGCCGACCAGGAAGAAGCGGAAACCGCTCGCATTGAGCGTGCCGGAGTCGATCCGCAGCGTGCCGTTGCGCGAGATATAAAAGCGGCGGTTCGCGGAGGTGGCGTTGAAGTTCGCCGTGCCGCCGTCGAGCAGGAAAAGGTCGGCGCTGTTCTGCTTGCCGATGTGCACCTGGCGCTCGAGGCCCGAGCCGCCGGAGAGCGTGACGTTCAACTCGCCGCCCTCCATCCGGTAGCTGCCGGCCGAGCCGCCCACGTCCGAGAGATACCAGGCTTCGGTCACGGCCGCAGTGAGCGAGCCGCCGGTCTGCACCAGCGAGCCGCTGCTGTTGTTGCCGACGATGAAGAACGCCCCGCTGTGGGTGAACGTGCCCCCGTCGAGCCGCACCGCGGCCTCGCCGTTCTGGGCGTTGACGAAGTTGCCATCCGTCACGGCCAAGGTGCCCGAAGAGCCGATGGTGGTATCCGCGGCGCGAACCAGCGGACCGGCTTGGGTCGCCGTGCCCGTCGGGATCGAGATGGGATCGATCACGTCCGGCACGCCTTCCGGATCCCAGTTCGCGGCGTCGTCGAAGGCGGCGTCCCCGCCGGTCCAGGTGCGCGGCGTCTGGGCATGGATCGCCATGCCGCCGGAGATGACGATGGTGGAAAGGAGGAAGGCGGAGCGGAAAATGGAGTGGTGAGGTTTCATAAGGTCGGGAGGGCGAGGCGGGTTCCGGAGATGCGGGAGCGGCCGGAACCAACCGAGTCTCCGCCCGCGGCGGAAACTCCGAATGCCGAAGAAATCGTCGCAGAGAATCCGGGGCCGCTGACTAAACCGTCCGCCGTCCGTCCCCCCGGCGGGCCGAAGATTGCCTTGAGTCATGTCATCAATCCGATTAAGGCATGCATCAATGTGGACCGCCGCCGGCACGTTTGTTCTCGCCGCCATCCTCGGCTTCATCGCCGTGCGGATGATTCACCCGGAAACGGAAACGACGGCGCCCGCGACGGAACGCCCCACCCGCGCCGACACGAGGACCAAGCGCTGGCAAGCGGGCGACATCGACCGCTGAATCCGCAGGGGATCGGGAGAGAGTCCGCACACCTGGGTTTCCCCGCTCGCGCCCGAGCTGGCCGAGTGGACTGACGCGGAACTCAGCGCGGCGCTCGACGAGGCGCTGGAGAAGATCGAGGCAAGGCAGCTCCACGGCCACGCCACCAGCGCACTGGAAGCGGTATTCGCCGAAGTCACCCGCCGCGATCCGGACGAAGCGGTGGCGTTTTTCGAGAAGGTGGAAGTCGAGTCGTTGAAATGCCGGTTGGCGGGAACGCTTTCAAATGCCTGGCCGCCCGATCGCGCGGAGGAAGGGCTTCAGTTCGTCATCGAGAACCGGCCGTTTTTCAGCCACTGGGGCATCATGTATCACGATGTGGTGGGGAAAGCGCTCACCTCCGCCGCTCGGGGAGGCCCTGCGGCAGTCCGTGCAATGTTGGTGACGTTGAAGGAGCACGACTTGGAAGCCCGCTACTGCAGAAACATCGAATTCCCGCGAGGCTTCGACTTCCGTGCTCTCGCGGAGTCTCCCGAGTGTTTGGAAGAAGGCTTCCACATCCACGCCTGGATCGAGGCGGAACCGGACGGAGCTTTCGAAGCTCTGGTTTCCGAGAGGCGGCTGAACGACGCCATCCCCTTCGAGACCATTCTCCGGACGAACGGAACGGAGGTGCATCCGGCGGATCGCGCCGAATGGCTCGCGTCGAGGATCGCGACCTTGGACGACTCCCAGCGCACCCGTATCGCCGACACCCTGCGGCAGTCTCCGGAGGTGCTCGGAACGTTCGCCAAGGCCCTGCGCGACCCTGCGGAGCGGCTCGCGTTCTCAGAAACCGCATCGGAGGCCTTGGCATCTCCCGGCAATCTCTCCGACTACATCGAGTTCCTCGAAGCCGCCGGACCGCCCGCCGAACGCATCGATCTCCTTGAAGTCATGTCTCCGCACATCGTCCGGAGATTCGAGTCCACCCTGCGCGAAAGGATGACCGAATGGGGAGCGCCGCCGGAACGCATCGATTCGATCAGCAGCCGCTACAAACCGCACTGATGAAAGACGGATCACGATCACTGACAGCCGCAGCCATCGGCGCAGGTCTGGCCCTCGGGGTCGCGCTTGGGCTTCCGTCGAAGCTTCCGGCCGCCTCTCCGGAGAAATCCCACACTTCCGTCCACAGCGAAAGGCATCGGCAGACAGGCTCTCCGCACGCGACGAGAAACCTCGCCAGCCTCGCGACCCGTCTGGAGCACAACGCCGATCTGCCGCGCGGCGCGACGGAGGCCATCGCCCGCAGTTCGACGGAGGAATTGAAGGCCCAACTCGTCAAGCTCGCGCAGGAACCTCCGGCGCCACAGTCCACCTACTGGCGCGTCCGGTGGTTCGCCGCCACGCAGGCGGCAGCCCGCGAATTGTTCCTCCGCGAGGGCAAGGCCGCCGTGGATTGGGCGCTTCGGACCGACTACCCATGGGTGCGCGGTGCCCTCTATGAGGCCGCCGTTCGCGAAGATCCCTCCTTCCTCGCCGGCATCACCGGCTACGACATCTTTGACCATTGGTGGAGGGGCGGATTCGGTCACGCGGCGGTCAACGGGGCGGCCATGAGATCCGTCCGAGAGCTCCTGGAAGTTGAGGAGATGGGTGCGGCCAGCAATGGGCGTATTCAAGACTTGCCGGAAAATTTCGATTTCGAAACCTACCTCTCACGCAGCAAGTCCTGGAACGTCGGACCCGCATTGGCGATTCTCGCGGCGAGAGATCCTGACGCGGCAGCGGAATTCCTGGCGAACCCCGCGAAACTCGCGGGCTTCCACGCAGTCCAGTACGGCCAAGCCTTGGACGGGTATGCCGATGTTGTGGGGGAGTCCGAAGCGGCTCGCTGGATGAGTCGCATCTTGGCCGCCCTCCCACCGGACTCCGTGGAGTTCCCGCTCTCTTCATTGAACGGCCCGAGGGGTCCAACCGAATTCCGCGTCCGGGCGCTCGCGGAGCATCTACCGACCGACGGCGACCGGGTTCTGTATGTCGCATCGTTGATCGCGCATCGATCCCACGAACACGATAGGCTTACCACCGCCGCCTTCGAAGGCCTCGGCTCCCCCGATCTCCAGTTCCAGGCACTTCAAATGTGGGCGCGGGATTCAGCGCCCCGAAACCCTCAATACGCGCGGACCAATCTCGAAAATCTCCTCTCCGCCACCTCCCTCACCCCCGCGCAGCGGGACGAGCTGCGGGCGATGCTTCCGGAGCCGGTGGTGGAGGAACCGTGAGGTGCTGCTGGCTTGGCATGGCCGATGATATAAAAAACGCGCGCCGGGGAATCCGGCGCGCGTTGGAGAAATCGAGGCTTTGTCGGCCTCAGTTGCAGGTGTCGCAGGCGTCGCAGCAGGAAGCGCAGTCGCAGGCTTCGCAGCCGGTGCACTCGCACGCCACACAGGCGGTGCAGTTCGCGCCGGTGCAGCAGCCCGCGTCGGCGGCGGCCGACATGGAGACGCTGGCGACAGCAACCATCATGGAAGCGATGAAACTTTTCATGGTAACTATCAGTCGATCGTATCTAACAAGAACTCCGAGGGCTGTAAGCCCTCCCTCTCAAGCGATGACTGACCGGGCTCGCGGAGGCGGCGACGGCGGGCGCGCCTTCCAGTGGCTTCCCGCCATGGCATGGCCGACGATCCGGCTCCGCGCTGGGGGCGCGAAAATGCGCGCGGTTGCCTGCTCCTCCACCCGCGGCGGATGGACCACCGCCGCGGGGCAGCCGCACTCGCAGGCGCTCCGATCCGGGCAGCACGGGTGCGGGTTTTCCCGCGATTCGCCGTCGCAACACGCGGCCGGGCGCGAGGCAACCGCCAGCGGCAAGGCCGCTTGAAGCGGCACGCCGAAAAGCAGGAGCAGGAAAAGCACCACGCGCATTCACTTGGAAAGACGACAGAGCCCGCGATTCTCATCCAAAAATTTTCGCCCTCCCACCGGCGGAAAACACGCAGGGCGCTTGGTTCCGTCCGCGTGCCGGACGACAGTCCCGCGATTCCGTCCGTGAACACGAACCCGCTCCATCTCATCGGCCTCGGCGGCGGCTGCCACTGGTGCACGGAGGCGGTCTTCCAAGCCCTCCGCGGCGTCGAACGCGTCGAGCAAGGCTGGATCGCCGCACCCGCGCCGGATGACGCGTTTTCGGAAGCCGTGCGGGTGCATTTCGATCCGGCCGTCATTCAGCTCGCCGAACTCATCGAGGTGCACCTCCACACCCACGCGAGCCGATCGGACCACTCGATGCGCGGGAAATACCGCAGCGCCATCTACGCGATGGATGAACTTCAGGCGGCGGAGGCCTCGGCGTGTCTGGCCGCTCTGGCGGCGGGACTTTCCCCGCCACCGGTCACGCGCGTGCTCCGGTTCCGCGACTTCCGTCCGTCCCGCGAGGCGATCACCTGCTACTACGAGAAGGACCCCGCGCGGGCGTTCTGCCGCGACTACATTGAGCCGAAGCTCGCGGTCCTCAGGCAGCGGTTCCCGCACCTGCTGAAGCCCGGTGCCTTAAGCCCCGCTTGAATCCGCGCCCGCCGCTGCTTTGATGCCGGGCATGACGAAAGACGATCGCGATTTCCTTTTCCGCCTGCTCGAGAGCCAAAGCCCGACCGGCTTCGAAATGCCGGGCCAGCGGGTGTGGGCGGAGTGGATCGGGAAGCACGCCGCGGAAGTGGAATGCGACGCCTACGGCTCGACTTGGGCGAGGCTGCCGGGCGCTTCCCAGCGGGTCGTCATGCTCGAAGCTCACGCCGACGAGATCGGCTACATGATCAAGCACATCGACGACAAGGGATTCATCCGCCTCGACCGCATCGGCGGCTCGGACGTGGCGACCGCGCGCGGCCGGCGGCTCGCGATCCTCGGTGACAAAGGAGCGGTCACCGGCATCATCGGCAACGTCGCGATTCACCTGCGGCGCGACGATTCCGACAAGGAAAAGGCTCCCGCCGTGCACGAGCTGTGGGTGGATGTCGGCGCGTCGAACCGCGAGGAAGTCGCCGAGCTCGGCCTGCGAATCGGCCATCCGGCGGTCTATCAGGACGGCCCGCTCGAGATGGCGCACAAGCGCCTGGTCGGCCGCGCGATCGACAACCGCATCGGCGGCTACATCATCGCGCAGGTGATGAAGAAAGTCGCCGCGACGAAGAAGAAGCCGGGCTTTTCGTTAATCTGCCTGAATGCCGTGCAGGAGGAAATCGGCGGGCACGGCGCGATGATGGCCACTTATCGCCTGCGGCCCGACGTCTGCATCTGCCTTGACGTCACCCACGCCACCGACACGCCGGGCATCGATCACGCGAAGCACGGCTGCGTGAAGCTCGGCGGCGGACCGAGCCTCACCCATGGCACCGCGAACCATCCGCAGGTCGTCAAGCGCCTGATGGACGTGGCAACACAAAGCGACATCCCCGTGCAGCACGAGGCAAGCAGCCGGTTCACGGGCACGGACACCGACAAGATCTTCCACAGCCGCACCGGCGTCCCGAGTGCGCTCGTCTCGCTGCCGCTGCGATACATGCACTCGGTGGTGGAAACCGCTCATCTTGATGATATCCAATCCGTGATCGACCTGCTCGCCGGCTTTGTCCTGTCATTGAGTCAAAACGACGACTTTCACCAGAGGCTGGGAAAGACGGGCAATACGGCCAAAGGGAAGCGGTGAGCGACTGCCTGAAGTCCACGCAACCCATCCTATCCCACGGCTCCCGCCCCTGGCTTTCACAAACCCGCCCGGAAAGCGCTCGCCCTGCCCGGCGGCGACTACGCAAACTGCCGGGATACCAACTCCTCATCCGTCTCCCACGTCCACGCGCAGGTCGCGCAGGCTCCACAGAACGCCCGCCGCCGCACGGCCGTTGCCGCGCAGGCGGCGCGCGCCGTCGCGGCGAC
>CBFGTW010000162.1:0-9931 GCA_965651855.1 uncultured Verrucomicrobiales bacterium | reverse complement strand
GGCGGAGGCGGCACCCACATCATGAACCTGAATGGCGGTGCGATCACCTCCTACAGCGACAACCAGACCACTGCCGATGGCGCTGGCGTGGTGGACCTGAGGTCGGTGAGCAGCACGGCCACCACCACCTTCAACCTCAACGGCGGAACCCTCACCATCCGCGAGGTGATCACCACCAACAACGACGGCACCGCCACCTTCAACTTCAACGGCGGCACCCTGCGCGCCACCGGAGACACCGTCAACTTCGTCAACCTCGGCGGCGCGAGCCAAAGCGCCAACATCCTTGGCGGCGGCGCGACCATCGACAGCAACGGCCACGACGTGGCCATTCCCCAAGCCCTCGTCTCGTCCGGTTCCGACGGCGGCCTCACCAAGACCGGCGACGGCTCCCTCACCCTCGCGGGCACCAACACCTACACCGGAGCCACGACGGTTTCCGCGGGCACCCTGTTCGTCACCGGCTCGCTCGGAGCCAGCGCGGTGACGGTCGAAGCCGGCGCCACCATCGGCGGCACGGGTGCGCTGGGGGGAGCCCTCGACTTCGATGCCGACGCGTTCCTTCAGGTCGTGGATCTGGAGAACCCGCTCACCGTGGCAGCCACCATCACCTTCGGCAGCGGGTTCGGCATCGCGAACCTGACCGGCATCGATTGGGCGAGCCTCGACCTGAACACGTCCTACGAGATCATCTCCACCAGCCAGGTGTTCGGCGCGTCCGACATCGAAAACTTCGGTGTGGAAAATGCGGCTGACGTCGGCGGTGGCCGCTCCGCCTACTTCGAGAACGGAAGTCTCTCGATCGTGGTGATTCCAGAGCCCTCCGTGGCTCTTCTCGGTGGTCTCGGCCTGCTCGCGCTGCTCCGCCGGCGCCGCTGCTGACCGGAACCTTCTCCATTGGAGATACCACCGGCCGTCGCGGGTTTTTGGGTTTCCCTGCGGCGGCCGGTTTGATTTTCCCCATGTCATGACGGGGTCCCGGCGCCCGCCCGGGACCCCAGGGGGGACCCCTTAGATCCGCCCACTGCTGCGACGCCGGCCCGTTCACCCGGCCCGCGTCCCTCTCGCGCCGACGGGCGCCTGAACCAGCGGCACACCCGGCAAACCCGCACCGAACGCCCTTTTCGAAACCGGAAGATGAAAACTCTCGTCCTGCTCACCCTCACCGCGATCCTCGCCGCCGCCACGGCCACGCCCGCCCGCGCCTTCACCCACCCCTGCATCCCGAACACCCTCGAGGAGCTGGATACCATCAAGGCGAACCTCGACAAGCAGCCGTGGAAGTCCGGCTTCGCCGCGCTCGCAGCCGACGGACGCTCCCAGCTCGGCTACGGCATGGCCGGCCCGTACGAGGTGGTGAGACGCAACCCCAACGAAAACCTCTGGCCATGGCGGGGCGACATGATCGCCATCAACAACCTCGCCCGGATGTGGTTTTTCACCGGGAACGAGGCCTACGCCCAAAAGGCCCGGGACATCCTGATCGCGTGGGCGACCACCCACAAGGTCTTCGGCGGCAACGAGTCGGGCCTCGATCTCGGCGACTACGCCGTGGCTTACGGCGGCGGCGCAAGCATCCTGCGCGGCACCTGGCCCGGGTGGACGCAAGAGGACACGCTCACCGTACAGAACTACTTCCGCAATGTTCTCTGGCCCGCCACCTCCGCTCCCTACAAGATCTCCGGGCCCGCGAACAAAGGCTCGCTCAACCTGGCCGCCGGAGCCGCGATCGCCGTCTTCTGCGACGACACCGAGATGTTCAATCACGTCGTCGACACCTTCCGCAACTATCCGGGCGCCGGCCTGCCCAACATCCTGGCCACCGGCCAGATGGGTGAGACGGGCCGCGACTGGGGCCACGGCTACAACGACCTCTACGTCCGCACCCTCACCGGCGAAATCCTCTGGAAACAAGGGATCGACGTTTTCTCCGAAGGGGACAACCGGCTGCTCGCCGCCGGCGAATACCACGCCCGCAACACCTCGGGTCTTGACACGCCCTTCGTCCCCTTCGGCACCGTCGACTATCACTATTATCAGAATGCGGGCGGGTTCAACAGCCAGGACCGCATCGCTTATTACCTCCTCCAGAACGCCTACAAAAACCGCTTCGGTCTGCCGACGCCCTGGATCGACCAAAAGCTCCGGGAGCAGGGCATCCACGGCGGCAACTTCATGTTCGCCAAGACCGCGGACTTCAGCACCGCCACCCCGCCGCCGGCCGATCTCCGGCCGCCGGTTTCGCTCGCATCGGGCGGCCTCACCCTGACCACTCTCGGCACCCAGACCGCCGGACGCAGCGCGTCTTACAACAACGGCGTGTGGACCGTGACCGGCCTCGGAGGCGGGACATGGACCGACGGGACGGACGACTGCCAGTTCGCCTACAAGGAAATGACCGGGGACTGCGCCATGGTGGTTCAGGTCACCTCGGTCACCTACTCGGGCTCCCAAAACGGCAAAATGGGCCTGATGATCCGCGACAATCTCGTCGGCCCGGTTTCGCAGCGCTCATGGATCGGCATCGTGCCCACGGCGTCCGGCGACAACCTGGTCGAAGCCCGCTCGACCGGTTGGACCGTCACCTGGGGCGGAGCCAACTGGGCGCGCCGCTCGCAACCGCTTCCTCCCGGCCTTCCGTATTGGCTCAAGATCGAGCGCAAGGGCACCGTCATCACCAGTTATGCTTCACAGGACGGCACCAGCTGGTCGCCCACCGTCAGCTCGGATTTCGGCAATCTCCCGGAAACGGTTTACATCGGCATCCATGTCTCCAGCGGAAACGCGACGCCCAACACCGCCACCTTCGAAAACGTCGCATTCACCGGCGGCACCGGAGGTCTGGTGAAAACCCCGGCCGCTCCGGCGGCCATGCTCGCCTCCGGATCCACCCAAGCCATCACCCTTCGCTGGCTGCCCTCCTTCGGAGCCACCGGCTACGACCTCCTCCGTTCCACCACCTCCGGCAGCGGCCACACGGTCATCGCCAGCGATCTCACCGCCGACAAGACGAGTTATGTGGACACCAGCGTGACCCCCGGCACCACCTACTACTATGTCGCCCGCGCCAAAAACTCCGCGGGCACCAGCGGCAACTCCCCCGAGTTTTACGCCGCCCTGCGTCCCGTGCCGCTGATCAACCTCGCCCTCAACGGCGGCACCGCCAGCGACAGCAACAACTCGGGCGCGGCGAACTCCGCGAGCGCCTTCGATGACAACTTCGGCTCGTTCTGGTTCCACGGCGGGCCCACCGGCTGGTTGCGCCATGACTTCGGCGCGGACTCCGCGCAGATCATCAAACGCTACACCCTCACCAGCGCCACGCTCATCCCCGAGCGCGATCCGAAGAACTGGCAGTTCCAGGGCTCCAACGACGGCACCACCTGGACCACGCTCGACACGCAGACCGACCAGACCTTCCAGTGGCGCGCTCTCCAGAGGACTTTCGACATCGGCAACACCACCGCCTACCGCTACTACCGCCTCAACGTCACCGCCAACAACGGCAGCCCCGACTTCCTGCACCTCAGCGAACTCGGCCTCTGGGGCGACAGCGGACGCGTGATCCCCGACGGCGCTTACCGCCTCGCCAGCCGCAACAGCAACAAGCTCTTGGAGGCGACGGGGAATGCCGACGGCGCGCCGGTCGTGCAGCAGACCTTCGACGGGAGCGACAGCCAGCTGTGGAACCTCGAATGGCAGGGCAATGGCCTCTACCGCGCCACCCACGTCGCCAGCGACAAGGCCCTCGACAATGGCGGCAGCTCCACCGCGGGAGAAAATCTGGTCATCCAGCCCTCGGGCGCGGGCACCCGACAGCTCTGGAAGTTGGTCCCCGACGGCGATGGTTTCGTTCGCATCGAATCCGCGCAGAGCGGCCTGGTCGCCGGCGTCAGCGGCGGCTCGACCGCCGATGGGGCGGACATCATCCAGGAAACCCACACCGGCAGCGACAGCCAGCAATGGCTGCCCGGCTTCGCCGTCGAGCCACGGCCGGTCCCGCCCGCGCCGACCGGCCTCGCGGCCACCCCGGCCTCCATCAGCCGGATCGATCTGTCCTGGACCGCCAGCCCGGGCGCGGTGAGTTACAACATCAAGCGGGCAACCGTCAGCGGTGGTCCCTACACGACCGTGGCGGTGGGCGTGAACACAACGAGCCACGCGGACACCGGCCTGACCAGCTCCACGACCTATTACTACCTGGTTTCGGCACTGAACGGCAGCGGCGAAAGCGCCGATTCCGCGCAAGCCCAAGCCACCACGCTGGCCGCCCCGCCAGCCGCCCCGACCGGCCTGAACGCCATTCTGGGCACCCATCAAGTCACCTTGAGTTGGTCGGCCACCGGCGGCGCGACCAGTTACACCGTGAAACGCTCCACCACCAGCGGCGGCCCCTACACCACCGTGGCCGATGGCGTGACAAACACGACCCACACCGACACGGGCTTCACCCACGACGTGGTCCACTACTACGTGGTCTCGGCGAGCAACCCGCACGGCTCCAGCCCGGACTCCGCCGAGGTCGCCGTCGGCCCGGGCGCCTTGAGCGTCCACCTCAGGTTCGACGAAATGGGCGGCGACATCGCCTTCGACTCCAGCGGTGGCGGCCATGCCGCCGCACTCGCCAACGCCCCGGCCTTCGTCCCCGGCAAGTTGGGCGGAGCCATCGATCTCGCGGCGACGCCCAACCAACATGCCAAGCTCCCGGACGGAATCCTGAGCGGCGTCACCGATTTCACCATCTCCACCTGGATCAAGGTCGACGCCTTCGCCAACTGGCAGCGGATCTTCGACTTCGGCACCGGGACGAACAACTACATGTTCCTCACCACCCAAAGCCCCGCCAACGGCGGTCGGCCGCGCTTCGCGATTCGCACCCCGAGCGTCGGCGAGCAGGTCGTCGACAGCTCCGTCGCGCTCACCGCCGGCGCCTGGACCCACCTCGTCCTCACCCGGTCGGGCAACACCGTCTCCCTCTACTTCGACGGCGCGCTCGCCGGCTCCGCCTCCGTCGCGCTCAGGCCGTCCGACCTCGGGTTCACCACGCAGAACTACCTCGGCAGATCCCAGTTCCCCGATCCCTACCTCAACGCCGCCCTCGACGACTTCCGCCTCTACACCCAGGCGCTGAGCCCCGCCGAGATCACCGCCTTGGCCACCCCATCCGCCGGTGCCCCCTTGCAAGTGACCGCCGCCCACGGCGATGGCGAGGCGACCCTCACCTGGCTGCCCAACGCCACTACCACCTACACGGTCAAACGTTCCACCACGAGCGGCGGTCCGTACACCCCCATCGCCGACGACCTGACGGATCTCACCTACACCGATACCGGCCTGACCAACGGCGTCACCTACTATTATGTCATCTCCGGCGCCGACGCCGGGGGCTCCGGTCCCGACTCCGAGGAGGTCTCCGCCACCCCGAGCAGCCTGCTCGTCCACCTCGGGTTCGACGAGAACGAGGGAACGGTTGCCTTCGACTCCAGTGGCGGCGGCCGCCATTCCACGCTTGTCAACGGTCCGGCCTTCGGCCCCGGCAGGATTGGCAACGCCCTCAACTTCACCGCGGCCTCCTCCCAACATGCCACCCTTCCCTCCGGCATCGTGAACGGCCTCAACGACTTCACCATCGCCACTTGGGTGAAGGTCAGCTCCTTCGCCACTTGGCAGCGGATCTTCGACTTCGGCACGGGGACGAACAATTACATGTTTCTCACCACGCAGTACACCGGCACCGCGCCGAACAATGCGAAGCTCCGCTTCGGCATCCGCACGCCGTCCATCGCGGAACAAACTGTCAGCGGCACCAGCATCGCCCTCAGCGCCGGCGTCTGGACGCACGTCGCCGTCACCCGCTCCGGCAACACCGTTTCCCTCTACGTCGACGGCTCGCTCGCCGGCTCCGGCAGCATCACCCTCAACCCCGCCGACCTCGGCACCACCACGCAGAACTATCTCGGCAAGTCGCAGTGGAACGATCCCTACCTCGACGGCGCGCTCGACGACTTCCGCCTCTACAGCGAGGCGATGAGCGCGGCCGAGATCTCGAACCTCGGCACGTCCCTCGCCGCGCCTCAAAATCTCACGGCCGCTCCGGGAAACTCGCAAATCACCCTTTCTTGGGACGCCGTGCCCGGTGCGTCCGGCTATACCGTCCGCAGGGCCTCCGACATCGCGGGACCCTACGCGAATCTCGCGACGGGCATCGCTTCCACGGGCTATGTCGACTCCGGCTTGTCGGATGGCGAGCTGTGGCACTACACCGTGCACGCCCACGGCTCGTCCGGTCCCGGACCCGAATCCGCGCCGGTTTCCGCCAGCACCTACTCGGCCGTGCAGAACTGGCGTTTCGAAAACTTCGGCACGGTCGATGGTTCCGGCGCCTCCGCCGATGATGCCGACCCGGACGGCGACGGCCGGAGCAATCTTCTCGAATACGCGCTCGGCACCGATCCGTCCGTCCCGGACGCAACGAGAGGTCCCACACCCGCGATCGATCCGTCCGGCCACCTGAGCTTGAGCTTCGGGCGCATTGCCGATCCCGCGCTGGTTTTCGAAGTCTTGGCCGCCGACGACCTCGTCGATTGGTCGGTCATCTGGAACAGCAGCGGGGAGGAAAACATCGCCGGCCCCGTGGTCGTGAGCGACATCAAGCCCATCCAGGCCCAGCGGAGCCGCTTCCTGCGTCTCAACATCCGCTGGAGCGAGTGATCATCCTCGCTGCCGGAGACCATGAGCCTGCCCTGAAAAGGGGAGGCCAAAACCCCTCGTCTCCGGTGTGGCCGGGGCCTGGGGGCATGGCTTGACTGGGCTCGCCGTCTCCGGACCGACCTGATACCCCAGGCTATGAAGCCACCGTCCATCTCACTCGTTGCGGGCCTCGTTCTCGGCCCGATGGCCGCCGCCGCGGACCTCCATCCGCTGTTCCAGGACCACGCCGTCCTCCAGTGCGACCGACGCGTCCCGGTCTGGGGCACGGGTCGCGACGGCGAGAAAGTGACCGTCACCTTCGCCGGACAGGAGGTTTCCACCGTGGTCGAGGACGGCAAGTGGCAGGTCTGGCTCGAGCCGATGGCGCCGGACGCCACACCGCGGACGCTCACCGTCGCCGGCGACACAACCCGCGTCCTTTCCGACATTCTCGTCGGCGAGGTTTGGGTCGCCAGCGGGCAATCGAACATGGAGCGCCGGCTCGGTTTGCAACCGGGACAACCTCCGATCACCGGATGGGAGGAGGAGGTCGCCGCGGCGGATCATCCGGAGATCCGTCAGTTCCACGTGCCGCAGACAAAGTCGTTCGAGCCCCGCGCCACCGTCGCGGGCAGCTGGACGGTCTGCTCGCCGGAAATTGTCGTGAATTTCACCGCGGTGGGCTACTTTTTCGCCCGCGACCTCCACCTCGCGCGCCAAGTGCCAATCGGCATCATCCACAGTTCGTGGGGCGGCACGCCGGCCGAGGCCTGGACCAGCGAGGCCGGCCTGCGCGACTTGCCGGACTTTGCCGGGCCGCTCGCGGATCTGGCGAAATTCGCCGCGGATCCGGAGGGCGCAAAACGCGCGGCCATGGCCGAGCGGCTGGACTGGCTGGCGAAAGTCGACCCGGGATCCCGCCCGGACGCCCCATGGAGCGCGGCCGATCTGGACACGGCCGACTGGGAAACCATGACCTTGCCGACCCGCATCGAGGACGCGGGCTACTCCGATTTCGACGGCGTCTTCTGGTTCCGCCGCACCTTCGAACTGCCGGAGAACTGGGACGGCGGCGACGCCGAGCTGCACCTCGGCGCGGTGGACGACATGGACACCACCTGGGTGAACGGCGAGCGGGTCGGGGCGACCGACGGCTGGGACGTGCGCCGCGTTTACACCATCCCCGGCCGCTTGCTGAAGCGCGGCGAGAACCACCTCGCGGTGCGCGTGCTGGATACCTCCGGAGGCGGCGGGTTCCATGGCGGCGAGCCGATCCGCCTCGCGATCCGGGCCGGCGAGGATGCCACCGCGATCCCGCTTTCGGGCGAATGGCGGTGCAAGCCGGGCGTCACGATCCAGCAATCCGGCTGGCCGCCCGCCGCCGCGGGCGATTCCTCGAGCCAGCCGACGGTGCTTTACAACGGCATGATCGCCCCGCTGCTGCCCTACGCGATCCGCGGCGTGATCTGGTACCAAGGCGAGTCGAACGTCGGCCGCGAAAAGCAATACCGCACCCTCTTCCCCGCCATGATCGGGGACTGGCGGCGCGCCTGGGGCCAAGGCGAGTTCCCGTTCCTCTTCGTCCAGATCGCCCCCTACCGGAGCCTCACGCCGGAGATCCGCGAGGCGCAGTTGCTCTCGTGGCAGCGGACGAAGAACACCGCCATGGTGGTGACCCTCGACTGCGGCGATCCCCACGACATCCATCCCGCGAACAAGCGCCCCGTCGGCGCCCGGCTCGCCCTGGCCGCGCGCGCCGTCGCCTACGGCGAAAACTTCGACTACTCCGGGCCCATCTTCGAATCGATGGCCGTCCAAGGCGGCGTGGCCGTGCTCGGTTTCACCCACACCGGCGGCGGCCTCGTCGCGAAGGGCGGTGAATTGGAAGGCTTCACGATCGCGGGAGCGGACCAGCAATTCCATCCCGCCAAGGCGGAAATCCGCGGCGAAACGATCGTGGTTTCCGCCGCCGCTGTCCCCGAGCCGGCCGCCGTCCGCTACGCTTGGGCAAACGTCCCGGAAGGAAATCTCCACAACCGCGCCGGCCTCCCGGCCTCGCCATTCCGCACCGATGTGGACTGAACCCCACTGCAAACCCCGATGAAATCGATCCTCGTTCCCGCCGCCGCCATCCTCGCCCTCGCCGCCACCGCGCCTGCCCAGGACAAGCCGGAGGAAACCTCGCCGGAGCGCGCTCGGGAGAACTTCGCCCGGCCGATCGAGCTCGGGCCGGACGACCTGCGCGCGTTTCCCGACTCCCCCGCCGGCTTCGACCAGCCGCGGCCGGATGCCCCGCAGGGCGAGGTCGAGCTATTCAGTTACGACTCCACCGTCACCGGCACGCGCCGCGAGGCGAACGTCTATCTGCCGCCCGGCTACTCCGCGGAGAAGAAATACCCGGTGCTCTATCTGCTCCACGGCATCGGCGGGAACCACCACGAGTGGACCGGCTACATCAAGGCGCCCGCTATTCTCGACAATCTCATCGCGGATGAAAAAGCGGTGCCGATGATCGTGGTGATGCCCAACGGCCGCGCGCTGCCCGACGACACGCCGCCGAAGGAAATCTACACACCCGAGCACGCCGCCGGCTTCGCCAGGTTCGAGCGCGACCTGCTCGACTGCCTGATTCCAGCCATCGAGGCGAAGTACGCCGCCCTCGCCGATCGCGAGCACCGCGCCCTCGCCGGCCTCTCCATGGGCGGCGGCCAGGCCTTGAACTTCGGCCTCGGGAACCTCGACCGCTTCGCCTGGGTCGCCGGATTTTCCTCCGCGCCGAACACCCGGCCGCCCGCCGAACTCGTCCCCGATCCGGAAGCCGCGCGCGGCAAGCTGAAGCTCCTCTACCTCTCCTGCGGCAACAAGGACGGCCTCATCAACATCTCCCAAGGCGTCCAGCGGCACCTGAAAAAGCACGAAGTCCCCCACATCTGGAACGTCGACGACCACGGCCACGACGGAGCCTCCTGGGGCAGCAACCTGTATCACTTCGCGCAGAAGTTGTTCCGCTGAACGAGGCGAGCTTCACCAGCGATCAAAGGAGTTGAACCGCCAAGACGCCAAGTTCGCCAAGGAGATGGTGGATGGAAGATGGTGGATGGAAGATGGTGGATGGAAGATGGTGGATGGAAGATGGAAGATGGAAGATGGAAGACGGAAGACGGAAGACGGAAGACGGAAGACGGAAGACGGGAGACGGGAGACGGGAGACGGGAGACGGGAGACGGGAGACGGGAGACGG
>CBFGTW010000161.1:0-9933 GCA_965651855.1 uncultured Verrucomicrobiales bacterium | reverse complement strand
CCTTCCAGATAGCCGCCCCAAAGCAAGCCGTCGGGGCCAAGATGGGTGAAGACGGGGTCCACCGACTCGAAACTCAAGCCACCCGGCCCCCCGATGCGCCAGCGCTGCTGGCCGGGAAGGGGCTCCGGTCCTCCGGCCGTGAAGTTCGTGCCGGGCGCGAGAAATTCCCGATCCTCCGTAAACCTGTATCCCAGAACCTCTCCATTCTCTCCCAAGGTCACGGGCCGGACTGTTCCACCCGTCCGGTACTTCGAGCGTGGATGGCGCTGCATTCGGTGCGGCCCACCAGCAGACCCTGTGGCCTGCGGATTCGCTGCTGCCGCTGCCGATGATCTCGTTGTTGTCGTTGATGGCCCGGGCGAACACTCTCCAGTAATCGCCGGTGGGCAGCTTCGTCCACTTGCCTGTGGCCCAGGTGCCATTTTCGTAGAGGACCGTTCCCTTATCGCTGATTTGTATTGCCCACGGACGGTCAGCCGGCGGCTCGGCGGTCGTGATCGGAAACATCGCGTAGCGCGGCGGCGCGGCGAATTCGTCGGTCACGGTCGGATCCCCCGGGTTCGTATCATCCGAATCCGGAACCCCGTCATCGTCTCCATCGAGCTGCTCGCCGTCGGGCTGTCCGTTGTTGTCCGTGTCCGGATCGTAAGGATCGCCTCGGAGGCCGTTCACGTCCGGACCGAGGGCCGCGAGCTCGAATTCAATCCAGTCCGGGCTGCCGTCGCCGTCCGTGTCCAGCGACCAATCGGCCTTGATGCGCCAGAAGGAGCGGCTGTCCGGAGCGGGCGGCGCGGGTGGCGGCGCCAGACGGGAAGCGGCCACGCTGTCCGCCACCGACTGGTTCATCGCGGGCAGGCTGTTTTCCAGCTCCGCCAGCATCGCCGCGTCGGCCGAGCCCAGCGGCAGGCTCGGGCCGGGAGGCGGAATCGCACCACCGGGATGGGTCACGAGAAAATCGTAGTCTCCGTGGCGGGCGGCGAAAACCGGAATCGCGTCCCAATCCGGATGCATTTCCCCGTCGATAAGCGCCATCATCGCCGAGCCGTGCTCGAGCGAGCGCCAGGAGACGATCGTGCCGCCTTCAGGAGCCGACGAGCGCCGCAGCATCAGACTCACGGACTGGCCCGGGTCCGGGGCCGCCGGCGGATTCTGGGGATCAGGCGGCGGCGGTGGCGGGGTGAACTCGCGCATCGGCACCGGGATTTCGTGGCCGAGGCCGTAGATGGTGTCGACCTGTTGCCAGGAACTCAGGGCGTCCGATCTCTGGATGGTGTAGAGGACACCGGGCACGGTGCGGAAGACCAGGCATTGTTGCACCGAGTCGTCCATCGCCGGCACATTCTCGAACCAACGCTCGGGCAGCAACTCCCGGGCCGTTGCCGGAACCACAGCTCCGAGGAGGAATAGAAGAAATGTCGCAGTTTTCATTTTCTCGGGGGAGGAGAACGAATTTCACATTTGGAACGGAGACCCTTTCCGGTGGACGGGGAGTTGAGAAGCCGCACTACGTCGGCCGCGACGGCCTTTGGCCACCTCCCCGAGGGGCGGCAACCTGGACATGCACCGCCGCCTCCCCGGCCTTTCGGTCGGTTTGGCGGCAATGTTGCGGTCATTGCCAACCGCGTAGCGGAAGGGTTCTCAAGCCCTCGTCTCCGGAAGGAGACCTGCCCAGTCCGCCTGGTGGCATCCGGATGGCAAGACTTATTCCACCGAGATTATTTTCCAGATATCATCCACTTGGTCGTCCACTTAAACCGGCCTTACATCCGGCCAGCCGCGCGACCAGCGGACGGCGAGCGGGACGCCGAACAAACCGCTGAGCGTGGGGCTGTCGAGGACCTGGCGCTTCGGGCCGTCGGCGTGGATCCGGCCGTCGCGCAGGAGGATCGCACGCGGGATCTCCGGAGGAATTTCGCCGGGATGATGCGTCACCCAGACCAAGGTGCGACCCCTATCTATCAGCCGCCGGAGCGATTCGACGAGATGAATGGCCGCGGCGAAATCGAGCGCGGTGGACGGCTCGTCGAGCACCAGAACTTCCGGCTCGTGGACCAGTGCGCGGGCGATGAGAAAGCGCCGCCGCTCACCCGAGGAAAGCGCGCCGAATTCCCGCTCCGCGAGATCGAGCACGCCGGCCGACGCCATCGCGCGTTCGGCGCGCGCCCTTTCTTCTTTTGAAAACCGCATGTCCCGGGTGCGGCCGTACGCGCCGCGCAGCGACGAGAGCACGGCATCGCGCGCCGTTTCCTCCGGATGGAACCGCGCGACCTCCTCGGGCATCACCAGGCCGATCCGATGCCGCAGGTCCTCGAGCGACCACAGCGTCTCGCCAAACAAACGGCACGAGGTCTCCGGCTTCGCCTCGGGACGGAGCTCGCCGGTGAGCAGCTTGAGCAGCGTGCTCTTGCCCGCGCCGTTCGGCCCGAGAATGGCGACGCTTTCACCGCGATGGAGCGTCAGCGAAAAATCGCGCAGTGCCGCGACTTCGCCGCGCCAGACGGTGGCATTCCGGATCTCGAAGAACGGCGCGTTCACCCGCGGCATCCCGCATCGCGCCGCGGCGGGTGGCGAGGATTTTGTTGGAGCGCGCGGAGGACCGCCGCGATGATCCGGGCATGCGACGCATCGCGATCACGCTCGGCGATCCCGCCGGCATCGGCCCGGAGGTGGTGGACAAGGCGCTCGCGTCCGGCCGGCTGCCGGAGGGCTTCGATTACCAAATCATCGGCGATCGCGATGCGGGCACTCCCGGGAAACCCGACGCGCGTTCCGCGAAGGCCGCACTCGACGCGCTCGTCGAAGCCGCGCGGCGCGTACTCGACGGCGAGGCGGACGCGGTGGTGACCGGCCCGGTTTCCAAGGAAGGTCTGCAGGCGCACGGCTTCCCCTTCCCCGGGCAGACCGAGTTTTTCGCCGACGCGTTCGGCGTGGACGACTTCGGCATGCTGCTCACCGGCGAGAAACTCACCGTGGGTCTCGCCACGATCCACGAGGCGCTCGCGGACGTGCCGCGGCTGCTCGACGAAGAGAAAATCTGCCGGATCGGCACGCTGACGGCGGACTTCCTGCGGGGCCGCGGGATCGGCTCGCCGCGGATCGCGGTGGCCGGGCTCAACCCCCACGCCGGCGAGGGCGGTGCGTTCGGCGACGAGGAATGGCGGATCATTTCGCCGGCGATCGCGCGGTTGAACCGAATGCACGACGGGGGGTTCACCGGCCCGGCTGTTCCCGACGCCATCTTCCGCGATGCGGCGATGGGGCGCTTCGACGCGGTGATCGCGATGTATCACGACCAAGGGCTGATCCCGCTCAAGCTGCTGGATTTCGATACGGCGGTGAACGTCACGCTCGGCTTGCCGAAGCCACGCACCAGTCCGGACCACGGCACGGCCTTCGGCATCGCCGGAAAAGAGCTGGCGGATCCATCTTCCATGATTGCGGCGATCCGGCTGGCGTGCGAGTTGGTATAGGTTCTATAAACCCGCAGTTTCATGAAACCGACATCCACCCATCGCGACGCCTGGCTTTCCCGCGCCCGGCAGGTTTCCCGCCGCGTGAATCTCGCGTGGTGGCTGGAAACGCTGGCCGCTCCCCTGCTTGTCGCGGCCATCGCGGGTGCGGCGGCGTTGCTGCTCTTGCGCCGCCACTCGCCGCAAGTCGATCCGGCGCTGCTGGCGGGCGCGTCCGCCGGCGCGGTGCTGCTGCTCGCCGGCGTGTGCTGGCTGCGGGCGCGGCGGCGGTTCGAGTCGCCGGAAGAATCGCTGGTGCGGCTCGAGGCGTCGATGCACCTGCGCAATGGACTTTCCGCCGCGATGGCCGGCGTGGCGCCGTGGCCGGAACCTCGCGGCCGCGGCCACGACGGGCTGCGCTGGCATTGGCCGCGGGTGATCGTGCCGCCGCTCGGCGCGCTCGCGCTGCTCGCCGCCGGCTTGCTCATTCCCATTTCCGCGGAGACGACCGCGGAGCGTTCCTCGCCGGACCAACCGCAGACTTGGAGCCAGCTCGAGACGCAGCTCGAGCACCTGACGCAGGAAGAAGTGGCCGATGAAAAATACCTCGAGGAAATGCGCGAGAAACTCGATGAACTGCGCGCCCAGGAGGAAGAGCAGTGGTTCAGCCATTCTTCCCTGGAAGCCACCGACCATCTGCGCAAGGCCCACCGATCCGAGGTGGACCGGATGGACCGGGAGCTGGATCGCGCGGCCCAAGCACTCGAGAAGATGGAAAAAGGCGGCGCCGCGGGCGCGAAACGCGACGAGCTGATGGCGGAGTTCGATCAAGCGCTGCAGGGCCTCCAGAACGGCGCGATGAAGCCGAACCCGCAGCTGCTCGAACAGATGAAGCAGTTCGATCCGAAGAACCTCGGCCATCTGAACGAGCAGCAGCTCCAGCAGCTCCGCGAGAACCTCAAGAAGCACGCCGACGCGATGAAGCAATGCCAGAACTGCGACGGCGGCGACTGCGGCGGCGACTGGATGGACGAACTGCTGGCCGGCGAGGGAGAAAACGAAGGCGGCCGACCCGGCGAGGGTCCTGGCCGCGGCGGCGTGAACCGCGGGCCCGGCCATGCGCCCGGAGTGCTCGGCGCGGAAAAGGACGGGCTCGAGATTGGGGGGCTCGAAGGGCTGGAAGCGCAGGACCTTTCCCGCAGCCTGCCGGGCGACCTGCTCCAGCTTCAGGACGGCGAGCACGATGTGGACGAAACGGCGTCACGAGCCGTGGCCGGCGGTGACTTGCAGAGCACCGGCTCCGGCGGCGAACGTGTCTGGCGCGAGTCGCTCGATCCCGACGAACAACGCACGCTCAAGCGGTTCTTCGAGTAGGAAAGAAGAAAGCACTAATTTTAAAGCACGAAATTCTAAACGAAGAGAGCTTCGCGCCACACTGGCCTGATCCTCCGGGCATCTCCCATCCCACCTCACTGCTCACTGCTCACTGCTCACTGCTCACTGCTCACTGCTCACTGCTCACTGATCACTGATCACTGATCACTGATCACTCGGCACTTCTTCCACACCTCGCGGCGACTTGGCGGTGAATCTCTGCGACCCGCCTCCCGGCGCTCGTGGTTTCCACCCCCGGCCGGAGCCGCCCGGGTTTTCCCTTTGCCACCCCGGCGGGTTGCCCTTAGGAAGAGCGCCCGCCGCATGAGATTGTTCCGCATCCTGGTCTTCAAAGAGCTGAAAGGCTACTTCCTCACGCCCTTCGGCTGGGTCGTGCTGGCCTTCGTGACCGTGATGCAGGGCGTCTCGCTCTCCACGGCGATGAAGGGCTTCCGCGACACGCCGGTGAAGGACAGCCTGGTGTACGTGACGTTCCACACGCCGCTGTTCTGGTTCTATTTCCTCTTCATTTTCCCGCTCATCACGATGCGGCTTTTCGCCGAGGAGGAACGCTCCGGGACGCTGGAAACGATGCTCACCGCTCCGGTGCGGACGTGGCAGGTGGTGCTCTCGAAATACAGCGCGGCGATGATCTTCTACACGCTGCTGTGGGTGCCGGCCTTCATCCAGTTCAAGCTCTTCGACTGGGTAACCGGCCTGCCGCCCGCGTGGACGCCCGCCGCGATGCTGGGAACCTTCGCGATCCTCATGTTGATGGGCGCGGCCTTCACCGCCGTCGGCTGCCTGGCTTCGGCGCTGACCTCGAGCCAGATCATCGCCGGGATTCTCACGATCGGCCTGCTGGTCATCCAATACTTCCTCGGCTACGTGACGCTCATCTGGGGCGAGTCCTTCGCCGGCGCGTCGTTCTTCCACTACATCTCGGCGCAGCAGCACCTGCACTACTTCGCCAGCGGGCTCTTCGACACCCGGCCGGCGGTGTATTTCCTGAGCGTGGCGGTGTTCGTCCTGTTCCTGACCTATCAGGTGGTGGATTTCCGCCGCTGGCGTCGCTGAGTTCTCCGCACCCGTCCGTCCCATGTCCTCCGATTCCCATGAGCCGCCGCCGGCACCCCGCCCGGCCCGCCCGGTCAACCGCTGGGGCGTCGGCGCGGTGTCCGTCATCCAGGTCGTCCTGCTGGTGGCCTTGCTGGTGGCGCTGAACTACCTCTCCTCCTCCCATTACCAACGCGCGGATCTCAGCCGCGACGGCGCCTACACGCTCTCGCCCGCCACCGCCGGTTGGCTCGGAAGCGGCGCCATCGCGGAACGCGAGCGACCGGTGAAATGGGTGGTCGCCTACCGCCGCGGACCCGGAGCCTCGCCCTTCTACGAACGGGTGCGCGCGCTTTCGGAGGAATACGCCCGGCTGTCCGCCGGGAAGATCGAGGTGGAAATCGTGGACCCGCTCCGCAGTCCGGACCGCACCCGCGAGGTGATGGAAACCTACGGGCTGAACTTCGTGCGGGACATGGTCATCATCGACGCCCGCGCCGACGACACCCCGGTCACCACCAGCGACGCCGAGGGCGTCCGCACGCTCAACCCGAACGTGAAGATCGTCGCCGGCGAGGACCTCGTGCTCCACGAAATGGTCGCCACCGGCGGCCAAGGCATCCGCCAACGGCAGCCGACCGCCTTCCAAGGCGAGGATGTGCTCACGGCCCGCCTCGTCGAGGCCGTGGAAGGCCGGCCGCGGAAGATGTATTTCATCGCCGACAAGAGCCGGATCGATGCGAAGGGCGGCGACCAATCGCCCGCAGCCACGCTCCAGTCCACGCTCCGCTTCCAGAACATCGAGCTGACCGGCATCGGCATCGCGGGCTTGGCGGAAATTCCGGCCGATGCCGAAGGCGTGGCGGTGGTCGCGCCACGCTACGATTTCTCCGAGGACGAGATCGCGGTGCTCGAGCGCTACTGGACCCGGCCGAAGGCGGCGCTGCTCCTCCTGCTGGGCGGTGGCGAGACGCCGCCGAACCTCCGCGCCTTCCTCCGGAAAAACGGCATCTCGCCGCAGAACGACCGCGTGGTCACCGTGGCGGACGGACAAGCCATCACCACCGTGCGGGCGAACTTTTCCCGCGGCGTCGACTTCCTCGACGACCTCGCCGGCCAGGCCACCGTCTTCGAGGGCGCGAGCGCCTCGCTCGCGGTGCGCGACGCGACCGACGAGGACCTGATGAACCGTCGCATCATTCCGCTCGGCTTGATCGAAATCGCGCCGGGCTACTGGGGCGAGACGCGCTTCGGCCAAGGCGAGGTCGCGCTCGATCCGGACGACCACACCGGCACCCTCCATCTCGCCGCCGGGGCGATCCGCGGGGCCGCGTCGGACGATCGCTTCGCGGCCGAGACCTCGCGCATGATCGTCGTTTCCAACATCGACTTCCTCGATCCCGCGAACCAGCGAGCGGAGAACCTCGATTTCCTCGCCTCCTCGGTGAACTGGCTCGTCGGCCGCGAGTCGCTCGCCGGCATCGGCCCGCGCTCGCTCGGCACCTACAAGCTGCCGATCCTCGACGCCCAGGTGTCGTTCATCAACCGGGTGAACCTGTTTTTCCTGCCGGCCTTCCTGCTGGTGATCGGCGGCTTCGTCTGGTCGTCGCGCCGCGCCTGAGACCATGCGCTCCACCGCCTTCACCGTCTTCCTGCTCGTCGCCGCGCTGCTCGCCAGCGGTCTCGCCGGCTGGCGCTTGGCGGAAGGGAATCTCGACGCGCTGTTCGGTGTGCCGCCCGAGCCGGTGGGTTCGCGGCTTTACCGTTCCTTCGCGGCCGAGGATGTGGCGCGCATCCGCATTTCCAGCCCGGGCTTCGACGGCGAGTTCGTGAAAAACGGGGCCGCCTGGGAGGGCACGCGCCCGTGGCAGGACCGCGTGGACCCGCGCGCCGCCTTCGGCGTGATCGCCTTCACGCTCAGCATGCGCGTCGAAGACGTCGCCCCGCGCGACGAGGTGGATCTCGAGAAAATCGGCCTCAGCCCCGAGCCGGTGCAGGTGCACCTGGAGGACGCCACTGGCGGGACGCTCGCCCGCTACCGCCTCGGCCGGCTCGCCCCATGGCAGGCGGAGGATTCGGAAACCGGCCGAGCGATCGAGACGGTCTACGTCCAGCCGCGCGACGGCGACCGCAAAGGGCACATCTATATTTGCGCGGGCAACATCCTCGATCTCTTCAAGGAAAGCGGCCGCCACCTGCGCGACCACCACCCGTTTTTCTTCCACCCGGCCGCCTTGGAAAGAATCCGCATCCGCGGACCGGAGGGCGAGCTCACGCTCGGCCGCGAGACGCCGGAATCGCCGTGGCGGATCGTCAAGCCGCTCGAGCTCCGCACCGATCCGGCGGCCATGAAAGCCCTGCTCGAAGGGCTTTTCGAACTCCGCGCCGTGCGCGTGCTCGACCGGTCCGCCGTCACCCTGCCGCAAGCCTCGGGCGGGCCGGTGCCGCGGCAGATCGCGCTGACGAATTTCGGCTCCGAAGAAGAAACCGTGCTGGAAATCCACCCGCCCGATCCGCCGGAGGCACGCGAGGCGCTGGCGACGGTGAGCGACCGCCCGGGCACCGTTTTCGAGCTGCCGGTGAAGTCGGAATCCGGACGGCTGTCGCTCGCCGAGCTGCCGCTCTCCGCGGACGACCTGCGGGACCCGACGCTCGCGAACCTGGATTTCAAGGCCCTGAGCGAGATCGGCATCTGGTCCGCCACCGGGGCGGACATCCGGATCGTCCTGCGGCCGCCGCGGGTCGCCATCGACGGCAAGATCTACCCCGCCAACGAAGAGCGGCTGCTCGAACTGCTGCGCGTCGTCACCAGCACCCGGGCGATCGGCTTCGAGACCGATGCCGCCACCGACCTTTCGCCGTGGGGGCTGGACCGCCCCGTCCTGCGGCTCGCGTTCGCGGGCGACGGCGGCGCGTCACTGGCCCTGCACTTCGGCATCGACCTGCACGGCAACGTCTACGCGCACCGGCCGGGGACCACCTCGGTGGTGAAGGTCCCGGCGGACCTGCTCTCGAGCGTCAGCGTGGACCCCTACGAGTGGCGGCACGCCCGGCTCTGGAACGTGAACCGTTATTTCCTCGAGAAGATCGAGCGCACCGCGGCCGACGGCGGCGCCTCGACCCTCGCATACGACGGTTTCTACGAAAGTTGGAACGCAGGCGACGCGGGCGTGGTGGAGCCCTCAGCGGCGAACGCGCTGCTCAAGACGATCGAAAACCTGAATGTCATCCGCTGGCTCGCGCCCGGTGACGCAGGAGCCTCCATCGCGCTCGAGGAGCCGGTGTTCTCCCTCGCCATCACCGAGCGCGAGGAAGACGACACCGGCGACGAGATCGGCAAGATCCGACGCGAGATCCAGCTCGCTCCGGCACCCGGATCCACCCCGCCGGCCTACTACTACGGCCGCTTGACCGGCGAGCCGCAGCCGTTCCAGATCGACCGCCAGACGTTCGAGAACCTCGCCGTCGACGTCCTCGCCGACGGCTGAGGTTCCTCCCGTTCCGACTTTCCGCCGCCGTGCTCCACTCGCTCCGCCTGCACGACTTCCGCTGCTTCGGAGCGCTCGATCTGGAAGTCCCCGAGGCCGGCGCGGTGCTGGTGGGCGACAATGCCCAGGGCAAGACCTCGATCCTCGAGGCGATCTGCATGCTCGTCCGCCTGCACTCGCCGCGCACCCACCGCATGGCCGTGCTCGCACGCGTGGGCACCGGAAATTTCGGCATCGCCGGCGATCCTTGGGGCCAGGAGCGCAAGGTGATCCACAACGCCTCCGGCCTGCAACTCAGCGTCGATGGCGATCCGCGCCCGAGCCAGTCCGCCTACCTCGCCGACGGCGGGCTGGTCGTCTGGATGGGAAACGAGGACCTCGAGCTGATCCGCGGACCCGGCGAGGCCCGCCGGCGTTACCTCGACTTCCTCGGCTCGCAGCTCGATCCCGGCTACCGCCGCGCGTGGTCGCGCTACCGACGCGCGTTGCGGGCAAAAAATTTGCTCCTCAAGGAAAGCCGGCCGCGCGACGCCGAGCTGCGTTCCTACGAGGAAATCCTCGTCGAG
>CBFGTW010000160.1:0-9978 GCA_965651855.1 uncultured Verrucomicrobiales bacterium | reverse complement strand
AGTCTCGCGGCATTAGCCGATTGGGTGAGATTCTGAATTTGTCCACACTGCCTAGATTGCCCTGCGGCGTAAAGGATCGGGGACACCGGAAACCCAAGATCCGGTGTCCCCTATACCCAAGCGCTTGATCGCTTTTAGCGCTCAACCCGCAGGAAATACTTGCCGGGCGCCCCGCTCACATCGACTTCGACCCGAAATTCCCCGGGAGAAACCTCGGTCACCTCGGCGTTGGCGGTTTCGTCGATGTCGAACGAGGCCAGATCGCTGGAGCCCATGATCCTCCATCCCGAGGCCCCGACGGCGGAGGAGAAGTGGATGGTGAAGAGCCCGTCTTCAAATGACGTGTCCACGATCCGGATGTCGGTCACTTCCACCGGAACATCTCCGGGGTCGTTGGGATCGCTGCCGGCCGCGATTTCCTCGCCATCGGAAAAGCCGTCACCATCGCTGTCGGAATCGTTTGGATCCGTCCCGTGAAGGACGACTTCATCGAAATCGCTCAGGCCGTCTTCATCGCTGTCGGAAACGGCCATGCTGCCGATCCCTCCGGCGCCGTCGGCACGAAGTGAGGCCAGCGGCGAGAGCGCCACGGCATCGAGCAACAGTCCCACCTCGCGGCCGCGGATATGGACGGTGACGTCTCCTTGCGAATCCGCCACGAAAACGTCGGGCATGGCATTCGGGATGGGAACGAAAATCCCGCTTCCCACCGCGGAGCGGGCCGCGGTGTCGCTGGTGACCAGGAACCATTTCAGAACGTCCTGCGGGCCGCGTTCATGGAGTTGGTTGACGCCCACCGTTCCAGCGAATTCGCCCGGCGATCGTTCGGCGAAGAAGCTGTCATTGGAGCCGGCGAGATAGGAGCCGGCGGTGGCGGGCTCGCCATTGTCATCGTCGATCATGACGATCGCGCTGTCGGAGGGAACCGCGACGCGGGCATACAGATAGTGGGCCGCGCCGGGGGCCAAGCCGGTGAAATGGAACGTAACGGATCCCTGGGCCGCTCCATTGGTGGGAATGGCGCCGCCATCGCCGAGCTGGTCGTTGTCGTGGACCAATGCCGCGCCGCCCGAGAGGCTTGGCGCGATCTCGACATTGTCGATGCTGGGCGGGGCCGATGGGTCGGTTCCGTACGGCTGGTTGTCCGCGTCGATCAGGCTCCAATCCTCGGGATCGAAAAGCGCGTTCTCGGCCTCGATCAACGGCGGCGGCGAGAAGGTGGGAGTGCTCGTGGGGTCGCTTGGATCGCTGCCGCCCCGCAACTCGTCACCGTCGGTGAATTCGTCGGAATCGGTATCCGCCAAGTTCGGGTCGCTGTTGAAGATCCCGTTGACGAGACCCGCGGGGGCGTCCGGATTCTCGCGCCCGTCGGGAATCCCGTCGCCGTCACTGTCGGGATTGTTGGGGTCGGTGCCGGTGTCGTCGACGCTGATCCAGACCTGGGTGTTGGTCTCGACATTGTCGTCGTATCCGTCGCCATCGCTGTCCGCCAACAAGGGATTGGTCCGCACGCCGGAATGGCGGCCGTACCACTCGTCGCCGTCCGAAATGGTGTCTCCATCCGTGTCCACGAGGAGAGGGTCGGTCCCGGTGACATTCTCCTCGTACCAGTCGCTCAGGCCGTCGCCGTCACTGTCGACTCCATCGGATGGTTCCGGGACGACGGTGACACGGATGTTGTCGAGTCCGCCGGCAAGGTTGTCGTCGGCATTGTTTCTCTGGACCCGGCCGATGATGCCGACCGTGTCTTCCGGATTGACCCCGCCGAAGCTGACGTCGTGGGCCGCGTCCCAGGAGGCGGTTCCCCACGATACCTCGTTGGCGTAGTCATAAACCGACATGGTGACCGTGCGCCCCAGCTCCCCCGGAGTGATCTCAAAAAGATGGGTGACCGACACCTCCACGCGATACCAGTTCCCCGCGACCAGCGCGTTCTCGGGAATCGTCACGATTCCCTCTCCGCCAGTCGTGCTGAAGAGAATCTGGGCTGAGCCGAAATTGGCACCTCGGGCACCGAACCCACCGTTCCCGAGCTGGCCGAAATACATGCCGGTGTCCGGGACCTGATTGAAACTTCCCTCAGGTCCAGACAACTGGTTCAGGAACGCGACGCCGTTTCCCATGCTGGTGGCTCCGGCATTGCCCCCGGCCGAGAACCTCACGTCGAAGGTGACGGTGTTCGCGGTGGCCATCTCGGGAGCCTCCACTCGTGCCGCGATCATGGTGATGTTGTTTCCCGGCGTCGACGGCGGGGGCAGCGTCAGAAACTGGCCGTCGAAGCCGTTCGCGGAGCCGGAGGCGATGATCCCGCGCGAGCCCGCGGCGTCCGACCACCCGTCCTGATTGGTGTCTGGAAATGCCAGCGAGGTGTTGGTTTGCCCGCCGGAGTTGATGTCACCTGTCTCGTACGATTCGAAGTCCAGGGTTTCGGCACGCAGGCCCTCGCCGGTGAGAACCGCGGCGCAACAAACCAGGCCGCGATATCTCCACGGCGTTCCGGAGAAGAAGGTCTTGGGTCTTTTCATGAGGGTTTCCAAATTCAACGGGATTGCACCATTCGGTGCATCGAGCAGAGTCGGGCGCGATGATGCTCAAGCGCGGCGGCGGGAGGCGGCGAAGGAGATCAGGCCCGCCGCCACCAGCAGGGCCATCGACGGCTCCGGCACGACCGTGACGTTGATGTTGTCGAGTCCGCCCGCGAGGTTGTCGTCCGCGTTGTTCCGCTGGACCCGGCCGACGATGCCCACCGTGTCTTCCGGATTGACCCCACCGAAGCTGACGTCGTGGGATGCATTCCAGGTGTTGGTTCCCCAGCTCTCCCCGTTGTCATAGTCGAAGACCGACATGGCGACCGTGCGGCCCAGTTCTCCCGGACTGATCTCGAAAAGGTCCGTGATCGAAACATCGACGCGATACCAATTCCCGGCGACCAGCGCGTTCTCGGGAATCGTGACGATTCCTTCTCCGCCAGTCGTACTGAAGAGAATCTCAGCGGAGCCGAAGTTGGCGCCCCGGGCACCGAACGCGCCGTTGCCGAGCTGACCGAAATACATGCCGATGTCCGGGACCTGATTGAAACTTCCGTCGGGGCCGGACAACTGGTTCAGGAACGCGACGCCGTTTCCCATGCTGGTGGCCCCGGCATTGCCGCCGGCCGAAAATCTCACGTCGAAGCTGACCGTGTTCGCGACCGTGATCTCCGGAGCTTCCGCCCGCGCGGCGATCATCGTGATGTTGTTCCCCGCCGTGGCCGGCGGGGGCACGGTCAGAAACTGACCGTCCAATCCGTTGGCCGAGCCGGGTGCGATGATCCCGCGTGAGCCGCCGGCGTCCGACCAGCCGTCCTGGTTGCTTTCGGCGAATGCCAGCGCGGTGTTGGTTTGGCCGCCGGAGTTGATGTCGCCTGTCTCATACGATTCGAAGGTCAAGGTGGCGGCGCACAGACAAGGGCAGGCGAAAACAGCAGCGCAACCGAGCAGGCTGCGGTGACTCAGGGCAATGACGCGGGATGCGGTCGAGAAGTCGGTGGATTTCGTCATGGGGGTTTTGAATGGGATTCAATCGACCAATGCGCGGTCCTCGGCGAAGAACCCGACATGAGCTCAAAAAAAAATTCCGGGGTGCCCGCCGCTCCGGGTGCTTGCCCGACTGTGTCATCTCCCTCAAGGCTCAATGAATGACACGGTTTCTCACCGCCCGAGCACCTCAAGTCGCATGAATTCGCGCAGCAGGGCGTTGTCCGTGAACGAGACCCACCACGTATCAAGCCCCGGTGACACGAGCGGTCCGGGCGCGAGGGAAAAACGCGCGGGATCGGCAACGAAGTCGAGGAGGTCGTCCGACCAAAGGAGCCGCACTTGGTAGCCATCGATCAGATAGGTGGTGGCGGGATCTCCGAACCCTCCGGCGCGAAGCTTGACGTGGAAATCTCCCGCCTCACCCGTTTCGATGACGCTTCCGGGGCTGCCCGGATCGAGGGGATTCGACATCATCAGGAATTCCAGGACATTGGGGATTCCGTCGTTGTCGGCATCGAATCCGTCGGCGGCATTGCCTGCGTTGTCCCGAGTTCCGAACCAGTTCTCGCGGAAAGTTTCGATGGGAGAAGGTCCGGCCGATGCGGCCAGCGACTGGTCCTTGAAAACGCGGGCGGCCGAGTTCGCCGCTCCGAGGCGGAAGATATAGCTGCCCGCATCGAACAGGGCGAGCGGGGACGCCGGTGCGGAGGCGTCCGCCAAGTGATAGGCGCCCGCCGCGCCGACGGTGGTCCAGGGTTCCGAGCTGCCGTTGGAGACGCTTGCGTTCAGGGAAAAATACACATCCCTGCCGACGTCCGAAAGGTCCGGATCGAGGTGGATCCCGGGCGACCGCGGAACCGTCGCGGAGGTCGTCCGGGTGGCGGGGATGGGGTCGGTGGCCGGGTTGTATTCGAAATCCAGCGTGAGGATCATCTTGTCGATGATGGCACCGTCCTCGCGCATGTACAGACTCAACACATGCATTCCGGGTGACCGGACCCAGACGCCGAGACGATTTCCCTCCATGGCGGTGTTCGACCACGCGGGCGTGCCATCAGGGGTGAGCGCCACGTTGGCCAGGGATCCGGAAAGGACGCCGTCAAGAGCGAGATGGCAGGAGTCCGAGCCGCCGTCGCTGCCCGCGCCGAGAACCCACAACTGGTAGTATCCGGGCGTTGCGAATTGGATGAAGTAATCCGCCCGGGGAGCTTCGGTCAGGAACCCCGGCTTCTCGTGGATCGCCCCGATGTCCGGCGTTGCGGTGAGGGTCGTTGTGCCTGCCGTCCACCGATGGGATGAGCTGTCATGGATGCGCGAGTGGTTTTCCGCCTCGATGAGGATCCCGCGGGCACCGTCTGGCTGCGTGTGGACCCGCGGACTGTCTGAGGCGGGAGCGATTTCGACGAGATTGGAACGGTAGCCCCACGTGCCGCGCGAGTCGACGGCGCTGAAAACGGTCGCCCAGCCGGCATTCGCGAAGGTCGCCTTGTCTCCGGCCACCTGGACCTCGGCCGGCCCGCCTCCCGCGATCCAGCTGACGGTCTTCGATTCATTGTCGGAAGCGAGGGTGGCGTCGAGGGCCAGGCCTGTCCCGGCATCGTCCAGGTGCGTGAGAAGCTCCCCGGGAGAAGTGCTGGTGAGCGTCGACAGCGACTGAAAGGCCAGAGCGCTCCATTCATTGTAGGTTTTGCCCGGCGTGAAATCGTCGGCATGGGCGAACGAGAAGCGGGGATAGGAATCGATGAGGTCCCCGAAGCCGAGGACCCGCGGGTCCTGATCCGCGAGAAGGCGGGCCCGCAATTCATCCTTCATGGCGGCGATGGTGGCGGCGTGGGCGGGGTCGCCGATGAGGTTGTGGAGGGCATCCGGATCCGCCCCCAGATCGTAGAACTCATATTCCGGCCGCTTTTCCGTCATGAGATCGAAATAACTCATGAGGGTTCTGCCCCGCGCGTCGGTGGTGGTGGTGTCGTTCGCGTTGCGGGTATCGAGCAACTGGGTGCGCGACGGCGAGCCATCGGTATCCCAATAGCCCGGGTTGTGGATTACCCCGCCGGGCGGGTCGCCGGTGGGCCAGCGGTCCGGCTTGACGTTCCAGATCAGGCAATGGTCCTCCTGAAAAAGGACGCGGCCCGGATAGCTGGCGTTGAGCGGGCGGGCGTTGGTGTGCCGCTCGCGGCCGGCCAACATGCCTGACCGGTCGAAGGCGGAAACCTCGCCGCCTTCGCTGCTCTGGAAGATTGGCGCGAGATCCTTGCCCGACATTTGCTCCGGCACGGGAATGCCCGCGGCCTGGAGGATGGTGGGCGCGATATCGATGAGGGAAACCCAGTTCTCGACGATGCGTCCGGGACTGTTGATGCCGTTCGGCCAGCGGATCGCCAAGGGGCTGCGCACTCCTCCCGGCCGGATGTTCGCCTTGGCCGAAGGAAAGGGCATGCCATTGTCGGAGCAGACGACCACGATCGTGTTGTCGAGCTCCTCCGCGGTCAGTGAGAGAATCGCCCGCTGGACTTGATAGTCGAACCACTTCACCTCCAGAAGGTAGTCGGCCATGTCATTGCGGACCGTCGGGGTGTCGGGGAGGTATCCGGGGACCTGGACGTGGGCCGGGTCGAATTCCTGAAGCGGGTTGTTGGCTCCGGAGTCTTTCTGATATCCCCGGTGGGGTTCATTGGTGCCGATCCAGAAGCAGAACGGGCTGCCGGGCGGGCGGGCCGCCAGGAACTGCCGGAAACCGCCGGCATAGTCCTGGTTGCTGATACCGGTAGCCGGAGGAGTCAAGGTGGGGCTCGTGTATCGAGGCCCCGGGGGCGGCACGTCGCGTTGTCCCGCGAAGCTGCCGGGGCCCCAGCCTTTGCCGACATGTCCGACCTGGTATCCGGCCTGGGAGAAGAGATCGGGATAGGTGAGGAGGTCACCGGGGAACCGCGAATCATGGGTGCCCGCCTCGCGGAGTTCCCAAATCTGGGCTCCGCAAAGGATCGCGGCCCGCGTGGGGGAACATCCCGGGGACGGCGCGATGGCCCGGTTGAAAAGGAGACCTTCCCGGGCGATCCGGTCAAAGCCGGGAGTGAAGACGTCGTCGGCGGTTCCGGGTGGATCATACCCGCTGCCCTGGCCGCTTGCGTGGAGGTAGGCGGAAGCATGCGGGTAGGATTGATCGTCCGAAATCAGGAAGAGCACGTTCGGTTTCGACGGGTCCAGGTTTGGAGTGCCGGCGACCGGGTCATAGACGGGATCCGGGTAGGGATTCGCCGGATCGACCCGTGTGTCGGTCGAATAGGGATCTCCGTCGGAACTCAGTTCGACGCCTCGCAACTGGATCTGATCCGCGTCCAGTATATTCCCGGCGAGGAACCCGATGCGATCGAAGGCGCGCGTCGGTGGCGCGCTGTCGGTGGCGGTGTGGGAGGCGAGAAGCGTCCCCTCCTGACCGATGGAGCTGGTGACGGTCAGGTGGTTGTTGGAATTCGAGATCGTGAATGTGAAGTCGTAGGTGGGGCCGTTCAGCAGGTAGCTGGTGGCGCCATTGTAGGTGGCGAGAATGGTGTCGGCTCCGGTGGAAGAAGCGAACAACCCGCTGTTCGGGTTGTTGCGTTTCCGGAGCGTTCCGCCGGCGGCGGCCGGCGTGTCGATGCCGGACCAATATCCCAGCCAGCCGTTGTTGTCCGTGGAGTCGGCCGTGTCAAAGACGCCGATGCGAAAGGCATCGGCGTTCGGTGGATTCGCCCGAATTCCGACGCAGGTGAAAGTGCCGCTGAGCGTGAGGGATTGACCATGATTCAGGGTGACGCCGGCGAAAGTGGCGAAAACCATGCTGTCGTCGGCATTGTTGGGAGTGGCATTGCCCCAGTCGAGGTTGCCGGCACCGGCCGCCGGAACCGACAGAGCGGGCGTTCCCGAACCGACTCCCCATGCGTCGTCCGCGACGGGCGCCGACATGGCGGTAGACAAGGGCAACAACAGCAGCACTGCCGCTGAACGGAAGATTGTGATCATCATGTTTGGATTCAGAAAAAAATCACCCGTCCCTCCCTCGATCTGACATGGATTTCCGCATCCGGGTTTCCCGGCGATCTGACGGAGGACTTTCCGGGCATTTCACACGGGTCTTGGCAGGGAATCGGGGTCGTCGGACAATGCGCTGTCGGAGCACGCAACCCGACACGCGGGTACAAGATTCTCGGCGCGGTTCTCCTTGGCCTCCGGCCATCCATCCTTGCGCCGCCCCATGAAGGGTACAAAATCGATCAACGGGTTCTTGGGAGAAAGCGGGTCGTTCGCTTCATTCCTTCCTCCGAACCGAGATCCCATTTCCACAGAAACCCATGAAACAGGTGACCTTGGTGCTCGAGTCCATGGGCCGCGGCCACTCGCCGGAAGAAATTCTACCTCTGGTTTACGAGGAACTCCGCCGGCTGGCGCTGGCCCGCCTTTCCCGGGAGGCCGCAGGGCAGACGCTGCAGGCCACGGCGCTGGTGCACGAGGCCTGGCTGCGGCTGGTCGACGACAGCGCGCGGACCTGGCAAAACCGCGCGCACTTCTTCGGTGCCGCGGCGCTCGCGATGCGCAGGATCCTGATCGAAAACGCGCGCCGCAAATCCCGGCTCAAGCGCGGCGGCCATTTGAGGCGCGTTGAAGAAGCCGAAATCGCGATTCCCGCGGCCGCAACCGATGAGCGGTTGCTGCAGATCGAGGAAGCGTTGGAGCGGATGGAAGCGGTCGATCCCGAGAAGGCGCGGGTGGTCACCTTGAAATTCTTCGGCGGGCTGACGAACCGGGAGATCGCCGAAGTCCTCGGCGTTACGGAGCGCACCGTCGAACGCCACTGGGCATTCGCCAAGGCTTGGCTGTACCGATCAATCCTCGACCATGTCTCGTAGCCCGACGACGGCGGCCCCGTGCGGCGACGAAACCTTGTTCGCGGCCGCGCTCGAACAACCGCCGGGCGGGCGCGCGGCGTTTCTCCGCGATGCCTGCGGGAACGACTTTTCCCAGGCCGCCCGGATCGGACGGCTGCTCGATGCCTGCCATCCGGCCGACGAGTTTTTCGCCGGCGGCGCGCTCGATCTCCAACGGGCGATCCGCGATCTCACGGTTTCCGACGAAGGCTCCGCGGACGCTGTCGGATTCCCCGGTGAAAGGCCCGGGGACTGGATCGGACCCTACCGTCTCCTCGAGAAAATCGGCGAGGGGGGCAACGGCTTGATCTACATGGCGCGCCAGGAGAAGCCGATGCGGCGGATGGTGGCGGTCAAGGTCATCAAGCTGGGGATGGACACCCGCTCGGTGATCGCGCGCTTCGAGGCGGAGCGCCAGGCGCTGGCAATGATGGACCACCCGAACATCGCGCGGGTGCTGGACGCGGGCTCGACCGCAGCCGGCCGGCCCTTTTTCGTCATGGAGCTGGTGAAGGGGGTGCGCATCACCGATTTCTGCAATGAACGCGGACTCGGCAACCGCGAGCGCCTCGAACTTTTCATCGAGGTCTGCCACGCGATCCAGCACGCCCACCAGAAAGGCATCATCCACCGCGACCTCAAGCCCTCGAACATCCTGGTCACCCTGCACGACGACAAGCCGGTGCCGAAGGTGATCGACTTCGGCATCGCGAAGGCGACCGAGGCGCCACTCACCGACAAGACGCTGTTCACCGCCTACGCGCAGTTCATTGGCACGCCGGCTTACATGAGCCCCGAGCAGGCTCAGTTCAGCGGGCTCGACATCGACACCCGCAGCGACATCTACAGCCTCGGCGTGGTTCTCTACGAGCTGTTGACCGGACGGACGCCGTTCGACGCCGGCGAGTTGCTCGCCGCCGGGGTTGACGCGATGCGGCGCACGCTGTGCGAAACCGAGCCCCTCCGCCCGTCGCGCCGGCTCGACCTCTTGAGCCCCGCGGACCTGACGCTCACGGCCGGGCAGCGGCGCGCCGATCCGCAACGGCTGGCGACGCAGCTCCGCGGCGATCTCGACTGGGTGGTGATGAAGACCTTGGAGAAGGATCGCAAGCGCCGCTACGAGACCGTCAACGGCCTGGCTCTCGACTTGCGGCGCTATTTGAACGACGAACCTGTGTCTGCCCGGCCTCCCACCCGGCGCTACCGGCTGCAGAAGCTGATGCGCCGCAACAAGGTGTGGTTCATCTCGGGAACCACGGTCGCGGCCGCGCTGGTTGTCGGTCTCGGCTCGTCGACTTATCTGCTGTTGCGCGAGCGGGAAGCGACGCGGCAGGCGCAGCTGGACCTCGTCACCGTGAAGAATCAAGTCGCAAAGCGCGACGCGCAAATTGCCGATCTGCGCAGCCAGGTGCCTCCCCCTTCTTTTTCTTTCCCCTCTTTCTGTCGCTTCTTTTTGTCCGTCGGGTTGTTGACATACCCGCCCAGCTCGAGCGGCCGCGCGACGAGCCCGGCGCGCGTGCGACCATCGAGGCGCAGCTCGTCGCCAAGGACCAGAC
>CBFGTW010000159.1:0-9983 GCA_965651855.1 uncultured Verrucomicrobiales bacterium | reverse complement strand
CAATCTGTGTAATCTGTGGTAAATCCCACTCCGGTTTTTTGAATGACCGCAGATTACGCAGATTGCGCAGATTGAATTGAAGAGATTGAGGCTCGTGTTCGCTCGGTCCGCGGTTCACGGAAATCCCGGCGAAGACGCCGCGGGCCGTAAAAAAGCCCCGGTTCCGTGAGGAAGCGGGGCGGTTCGTCGGGTCGGCTGGTTTCGCCGATGTCAGGCGGGTTCGAATCGCCGCCTGTTTCCGATGTTTCCGCCCCAGAGGCCCGGGATGACGCAGGACGCCATGCCGTTCCACGCCGGAACCACGCGTTCCCCGAAAGGAGCGCTGCGGCGTTTGCCGGTGGATGGAAGGTGGTGGCGCATGGCGGAAACGGGAAAAGTTCGGGCGGCGGGATATATCTTCCGTCCCGCGCGAGTCAAGAAGGATTTTGAGTCCACCGCCGGTGCGTCCATTGGCACCGACGAACCTCCTGGGGCCGATCGGTCGGGCGGCGCTCAGTCCCCGCCTTCCAGGAAATCCAGCAGCGCCTCGAGATACGCGTCGAAGGCCTCGACCTGCGGCGCGTGGCCGACACCGGGAAGCGTGACGAGTTCCGCGTCGGGAATGGCGGCGGCCGTTTCCTTTGCCAGCTCAGGATAGTTCCCGAGGGTTTTGGCGACCTCCTCCGGCACGCGGTCCTTGCCGAGCGCGGTCTTGTCCTCCAATCCGATGACCAGCAGGGTCGGGACCTCGATGTCGGGAAACTCGTGAACCACCGGCTGGGTCATGATCATGTCGGTGGTGATGGCCGAGATCCGCGCGAGCTTCTCCTTGTCCGGGCCTTTGAGCCAGCCGGCCTGGATGATCAGCAGCGAGTTGTAGTCGTCCTTCCACTCGCCGCCGAAGTAGACGTCGCGCATGTAGGCCTTCACGTCCTCGGGCTGCTTTTTCAGCTCCGCGGCGGTGCCGGCATCAATGCCCTGATAGGGAACCTTCCGCTTCCAGTCCTCCAGCCCGATCGGATTGACGAGCGCCAGCCTGCTCGTCGTTTCCGGGAACATCAGGGCGAACCGCGCGGCGAGCATGCCGCCCATCGAATGGCCAACGACGGCGGCGTCCTGGATCCCGAGGTGGTCGAGCAGTGCCCGGGTGTGCGAGGCCATCATGTGCAGGCTGTATTGGATGTCCGTCGGCTTCGAAGATCTTCCGAAGCCGATCTGGTCCGGCATCACCACCCGGAAGCCGCGCCCGGCGAGGGCTTCCGCCGTCCGCTGCCAATAGGCGCCGGAAAAGTTCTTTCCGTGGAGCAGGACGACCGTGCGGCCGTTCGGCTCGGTGGTCGGCGTCAGGTCCATGTAGGCCATTTCGAGCCCCTGGCCCTGCTCCTGGATCTCGAAGCGCTCCACCTGGAAGGGATACTCGTAGCCCGAAAGATCGGCCGCGAGCGGCGGGATCTCCGCCAGCTCGGGATCGGGCGGGACGTGTTGTCCCTGCAGGAGCGAGGGGAGCGCTGCCAGCAGCAGGAGTGGAGCGAGGACGGTGGAGCGGGTCATCCGTCATGTTGCCGTCAACTGGGCGGACTTCAACTGGATCGCGCTCCGCGACCCTCGGCCAAGCAGGTCATCCGCCGCTTTCCAGCAGTCTCCGGAAGTAGTCGATGGTCGGCTCGAGGCCTTCTTCCAACGGAACTTTCGGCTCCCAGCCGAGTTCGCGCCGCGCGAGGGATATGTCCGGCCGGCGCTGCTTCGGATCGTCTCCCGGCAGCGGCAGGTGGGTGATCTTCGATTTTCCGCCGACCTTCTTCAGCACCAGCTCGGCCAGCTCGAGCATGGTGAACTCGCCGGGGTTGCCGATGTTCACCGGACCGGTGAGCGACGGGTGGTTCATCAACCGGACGAAGCCCTCGATCAGGTCGTCCACATAGCAGAACGAGCGGGTCTGCGTGCCGTCTCCATAGACCGTGAGGTCTTCGCCCTTGAGCGCCTGGACGATGAAATTCGAAACGACCCGGCCGTCGTCGGGCAGCATGCGCGGGCCGTAGGTGTTGAAGATGCGGACCACCCGGATGTCCACGCCGTTCTGGCGGTGGTAGTCGAAGAACAAGGTTTCGGCGCAGCGTTTTCCCTCGTCGTAGCACGCGCGGATGCCGATCGGATTGACGCTGCCCTTGTAGGACTCCGGCTGCGGGTGCACCTCGGGGTCGCCGTAGACCTCGGACGTCGAGGCTTGGAACGCGCGGGCCTTGACGCGCTTGGCGAGGCCGAGCGTGTGGATCGCGCCCATGACCGACGTCTTGGTCGTCTTGATCGGGTTGTGCTGGTAGTGCGGCGGCGAGGCCGGGCAGGCGAGATTGTAGATCTGGTCGATCTCGAATTTGAACGGCTCGGTCACGTCGTGGCGGACCAGCTCGAAGTGGGGATCGCCGAGGAGGTGGGCGATGTTGCGTTTCCTGCCGGTGAAAAAGTTGTCGAGGCAGATGATCTCGTTGCCCTCGCGGAGGAGGCGTTCGCACAAGTGGGAGCCGAGGAATCCGGCGCCGCCGGTGATCAGGATGCGCATGGCGGTTAGAGCAGCGCGTGGGGCCGCCGAAAGCAAGGCGCGATGCCGGCGGGCGAGGTGTTTGTTCAAAAAAGTTTGAACACGGGCCGGTCCTTGAGTAGATGCAGCCGCATGGATCTCACGGCCGATGCGGAAGCGCGCGGATCGCACCAGCTCGGCCCGGTCGAGCGGCAGGTGGTGGACGTGTTTGTCGACGGCGTGCGGGTGCTCGGCCTGCCGCGGTCGATCGGCGAAATCTACGGGCTGTTGTTCATCTCGCCGGCGCCTCTCTCGCTGGACGATCTGGTGATGCGCCTCGGGATCAGCAAGGGCTCGGCCAGCCAAGGGCTGCGGGCGCTCAAAGGGCTGGGCGCGGTGCGTGAGGCCGACGGGGGAGCCGAGCGGCGGACGTATTACGAGCCGGCCGTCGAACTCAAGCGGCTGGTGGGCGGCTTCATCCGCGAGCAGGTGCGGCCGCATCTCGACAGCGGCAAGGAGAAGATCGGGCGCTTGGCGGATGCCGCCGCCGCGGAGCCGGACCCGGTGCGCCGCGAATTTCTCCGCGAGCGCGTGGATCGCCTCCAGCAGTGGATGAGCCGTGGCGGCAAGGTGCTCCCGGTATTGCAGAAATTTCTCGGCCAATGACAGAAATCGACCCTTCCGATCCCGCTTGGTATTGCCTCCGCGCGCAGACGAAGCGCGAACACGTGGCCGCCACCCACCTGCGGGAGCTGGAGGGCGTGGAGGTTTTCTGTCCGCGCCTGCGCTACCGCAAGGCGACCCGCCGCGGGAAAATCTGGTGGGTCGAGCCGCTGTTCCCCGGATACCTGATGGCGAAGTTCCGCCTCACCGAACAGGAGCGCGCCGTGACCTTCTGCCAAGGCGTCCGGGGTCTCGTCCGCTTCGGAAACAAGGTGCCACCCGTGCCGGACACCTTCATCCAGTCGCTGCAGGAGGAAATCCGCCAGCGCGACGACGCGGACGAGGAGCTGCTCACGCTCGCGCCGAAGGTGGCTCCCGGCGAGGAAGTCGAGGTCGCGACCGGCCCGTTCCAAGGCATGCGCGGGACGATTGTCTCCGTCGCCCCGGCCGCGGAGCGGGTCAAAGTGCTGCTCGAGTTCCTCGGCCGCGACAGTGCCGTGGACGTTGATCTTTTCTCGATCCTGCTGCCGCGGCGGCCGATGCCGTGAGCCATTCGGGCACCGGCTGCGGCTTTGTTCATTTTTGATTGAACAAACGTCCGCCGATCTCCTTCATGGCGCGCGGAAGGGCTGCGGAGGCAGCCGCTTCCGCCCGCAACCTGCCAAATTTCCCGCCCCGGTTTCTTCCGCAGTTTCGGAGGATCGACCACGGGCGGCAGCGTGCCCGGAATGCCCCGGGGCCGCACTTTTCCCGTCGCGATGGCTGTTCCCCTGCTCGATGTCAACGCCCAGAACCTCCCGCTCGAGGAGGAGCTCACCGAGGTTTTCACCAAGGTCCTGCGCTCGGGACGGTTCATCCTCGGCGAGGAGGTGGAAGCCTTCGAAGCCGAATGCGCGGCGGCGGTCGGCGCGCCGCACGCGGTCTCGATGTCTTCCGGAACGGACGCGCTGCTGGCGGCCTTCATGGCGCTGGGCATTGGTCCGGGCGACGAGGTGATCTGCCCGGCGTTCACGTTTTTCGCCACCGCGGGCTCGATCGCCCGCACCGGGGCGACGCCGGTTTTCTGCGACGTTTCGCCGGACGGCTTCCTGATCGATCTGGAATCCGCCGCCGCGCGGGTGACGGAGCGCACGAAGGCGATCGTGCCGGTGCACCTCTTCGGCCAGGCCGCGGACATGGAGGCGGTGGAGGCCTTCGCCGCGGAACACGGGCTGCATGTCATCGAGGACGTCGCCCAAGCGATCGGCGCGACCCGCCACGGCAACGGCTGCGGCGCGATGAGCGCGATGGGCTGCTTCAGCTTTTTCCCCTCGAAGAACCTCGGCGGCTTCGGTGACGGCGGGCTCGTCACGACCGACGACGCGGAACTCGCCGACCAGCTCCGCCAGCTGCGCAACCACGGGATGTTTCCGCGCTACCACCACTCGATGATCGGCGGAAATTTCCGCATGGACGCGCTCCAGTGCGCGCTGCTGCGGGTGAAGCTGCCGCTCCTGAGCCGCTACGCCGCGGGCCGCGCGAAGAACGCCGGGTACTACCGCGACCGGCTCTCGCTGCTGGCCGGCGTCGCGCCATCGGACGTCGCCGCGGGCGGTGAGCGCCTCCTCCTGCCATCGGTCCTGCCGGGGAACGAGCATGTCTGGAACCAGTTCACCCTGCGCCTGCCGCGGCCCGGCGAGCGGGATTCGCTCAAGGCGCATCTCCTGGCACGCGGGATCGGCTGCGAGGTCTACTACCCGATTCCCCTGCACCGCCAGAGCTGCTTTTCGGGCCTGCCGGCCCACGCGCTGGGGGACTGTCCGGTTTCGGACGGCTTGGCAAATGAAGTGCTGAGCATCCCGGTCTTCCCCGAAATGGATGACGCGCAGCTCGACGAAGTGGCCGGGGCCCTCGAGGCGTGGCTATCGGCTTGATCGACAACTCATGAAAAAAATCTTCATTGCCGGACATCGCGGCATGGTCGGCTCCTCGCTGGCGCGGGAGGCGGAGCGGCGCGGCGGATTCGGAATCCTCACCGCCGGCCGCGACCAACTCGACCTGCTCGACCAAACGGCGTGCTTCGACTACCTCGCGGAACATCGTCCGGACATCGTGGTGATCGCGGCCGCGAAGGTCGGCGGGATCCATGCGAATGCCACCTATCCCGCGGATTTCATCTACGAGAACCTCGCGATCGCCGCGAACCTCGTCGAGGGCAGCCGCCGCGCCGGTGTGCCTCGGGTGCTTTTCCTCGGCTCCTCGTGCATTTACCCGAAGCACGCGCCGCAGCCAATGCCGGAAGACTGCCTGCTCACCAGCCCGTTGGAGCCGACGAACGAGGCCTACGCCATCGCCAAGATCGCGGGCCTCAAGATGTGCCAACATTATCGCGCCCAGCACGGCCTGACGTACCACAGCGCGATGCCGACCAATCTCTACGGCCCTGGCGACAACTACCACCCGGAGAACTCGCACGTCATCCCGGCGTTGATCCGCCGCTTCCACGAAGCGAAGGAAGCCGGCGCGCCCTCCGTCACCATCTGGGGCACCGGCACGCCGCGTCGCGAATTCCTGCACGTGGACGATCTCGCGGTCGCCTGCTTCCACCTGCTCGGCCTCGAAAACCCGCCGGACTGGGTGAACGTCGGCGTGGGCGAGGACGTCAGCATCCGCGAACTGGCGGAACTCGTCGCCAAAACCGTCGGCTTCCGCGGCGAGATCCTCACCGACCCCACCAAGCCGGACGGCACGCCGCGCAAGCTGCTCGACATATCGAAGATCCGGGCCACCGGCTGGTCCCCCGACATCGAACTGAAGGAAGGCCTCGCCGCCGCCTACCAGGATTTCCTCGCCACACTCGAATCCGGTCTCGCGCGGCTGTGACGAGCGCGGAGCAGGGAGCGCGGAGCAGGGAGAAGAAGACCGATGGAGACACTCTTCCGCTTCCAAAAGCTGGAGATCTGGCAGCGAGGTGCCGCCGTCGGCCAAGCACTGTTCGATGTCGCTGAGGAACTCGAGTCGTCGCTGAAAGCCTTCCGATGGGCGGAGCAGCTCCGGTCGGCCGCTCTGAGTATCACCAACAACATCGCCGAAGGCTCGGGAAGTTATTCGAAAGCTGAGTTCGCGCAGTTTCTCAACTTCGCCCGACGGTCGACCTTCGAATGCGCCAACATCCTTCTTCAACTGGCACTCGTCTCTCCGGCCGAGCGTCCGTGGATTCTCTGCTCGCCGAACTTGAAGAAGCCAGCCGAATGATCCACGCCTTCCGGAGGTCGCTTCTCTAGCTCCCACCTCCGTGCTCCCTGCTCCCAGCTCATGAAGAAAGCACTCATCACCGGCATCACCGGCCAAGACGGATCCTATCTCGCCGAGTTTCTTCTCGCGAAAGGCTATGAAGTCCACGGCATCAAGCGACGCTCGTCATTGTTCAACACCGAGCGCGTGGACCACATCTACGAAGATCCGCACGTCGAGCACGCGCGCTTCCGCCTGCACTACGGCGACCTGACGGACACGTCCAATCTCACGCGAATCCTCGCGGAGGTGAAGCCGGACGAAGTTTACAACCTGGGCGCGCAGTCGCACGTCGCGGTTTCCTTCGAGGCCCCGGAATACACGGCGGACGTCGATGCCATCGGCACGCTGCGCCTGCTCGAGGCGATCCGGTTTCTCGGGCTCGAGAGGACGACGCGCTTCTACCAAGCGTCCACTTCCGAGCTCTACGGTCTCGTCCAGGAGATCCCGCAGAAGGAAACCACGCCCTTCCACCCGCGCTCGCCATACGCGGTGGCGAAACTCTACGCCTACTGGATCACGGTGAACTACCGCGAGGCCTACGGCATCTACGCCTGCAACGGCATTCTCTTCAACCACGAGTCGCCGCGCCGCGGTGAGACCTTCGTGACCCGCAAGATCACCCGCGGCATCGCCAACATCGCGCAAGGCCTCGAGAAATGCCTCTATCTCGGCAACCTCGATTCGCTCCGCGACTGGGGCCACGCCAAGGACTACGTCCGCATGCAGTGGATGATGCTCCAACAGGATACGCCCGAGGATTATGTCATTGCCACGGGAAAGCAAATCTCCGTCCGCGAGTTCGTCCGCATGGCCGCACGCGAAGCCGGCATCGAAATCGAATTCTCCGGCAAGGGCGTCGATGAAATCGGCACCGTCACCCGACTCACCGACCCGGCGAAAGCGCCGTCCGTGAAAGCCGGCGACGTGATCGTCAGCGTGGACCCGCGCTATTTCCGCCCCGCGGAAGTGGAAACCCTCCTCGGGGATCCGACCAAGGCAAAGGAAAAGCTCGGCTGGGTACCGGAAATCACCGTGGAGGAAATGTGCGCCGAAATGGTCGCCTCCGACCTCGAGAAAGCCCGCCGCCACGCACTCCTGGAACTCCACGGCCACCACGTCGCCGTGGCGAAGGAGTAGGCAGATCGCACGCTTCACCCGCACCCGGACACCCATGCCAGTCGCCATTGTCACCGGCTCCGCCGGCCTCATCGGATCGGAATCGACCAAGGCCCTTCACGCCGAGGGATTCACGGTCGTCGGCATCGACAATGACATGCGCTCGTACTTCTTCGGCAGCGAAGCCTCGACGCAGCCAAACAACCGCGCCCTTTCCGACGCCCTGCCAAATTACGTGCCGCGCTCGGTCGACATCCGCGACTGGCAGCAGACGGAGCAAATTTTCCAGGAGTTCGGCTCCGACATCAAACTAGTGGTCCACACGGCGGCCCAACCGTCGCACGACTGGGCGGCGCGAGAGCCGCTGACCGACTTCGGCGTGAACGCCACCGGGACCCTTCATGTGTTGGAGGCCACGCGGCTCCACTGTCCGGAGGCGGTCTTCATTTTCACAAGCACCAACAAGGTCTACGGCGATACGCCGAACCGCCTGCCGCTCGTGGAGCTGGAATCCCGCTGGGAAATCGAGGCATCGCACCCCTATCACATTGGGATCGACGAGGAGATGTCGATCGACCACACCAAGCACTCGATCTTCGGCGCGAGCAAGGTGGCTGCCGACGTGATGGTCCAGGAATACGGTCGCTACTTCGGCATGAAGACCGGCGTCTTCCGCGGCGGTTGCCTGACCGGGCCGTCCCACGCCGGCGCCGAACTCCATGGCTTCCTGGCGTACTTGATGAAGTGCATCGTCGAAAAGCGGCCTTACCGGATCTTCGGCTACAAGGGCAAGCAGGTGAGAGACAACATCCACTCGAACGACTTGGTTTCCGCCTTTCTCAGCTTCTACCGCGCGCCCCGGTGCGGCGAGGTCTACAACATCGGCGGCAGCCGGTTCTCGAACTGCTCGATGCTCGAGGCCATCGCCATCGGCGAGCGGCTCTCGGGGAACAAGCTCGACTACACTTACGTGGAAGATAACCGGATCGGCGACCACATTTGGTATATCAGCGACGTCAGGAAGTTCCAGAACCACTATCCGGACTGGAGCTACAAGCACTCGATCGAGGACATTCTCGAGGAGATTTACCGCGCCTGCGTGAAATCTTGAATCATGTCCGACCCCGCCACCATCACTGTTCTCAACACGCCGTGCGTCCTGACGCGGCGGGAGTCTCTTGCCGCCGATTTGGCGGACCGTTGTCGGAACCGCGACCTCGCTCCGCTGTCGGTGGACTTCACGAACGTTCACATCGTCGCGCTGCGGACGATGGATCCGGAGTTCCGGCGCGTGACGGGTAACGTGGACTGGTTCGTCTCCGACAGCCAGATCCTCACCTGGGCCATCGGATTGCTCGGGGGGAAGGCCCACGAGCGGATCTACGGGCCCTCGTTTCTCAACTACTTCTTCCAGGCTGGCCCGCGCGGCCTGCGTCACTTTTTCCTCGGCGGCTCGCAGGAGTGTCTCGAGAAGCTGATCGAAAATCTCCGCCGCATCCAACCGGATCTCGAGCTCGTCGGCCTGCGCAACGGCTACTTCGCTCCCGAGGAGGAAGAGGAGATCGTTGGAGAAATCAACGCCGCGGCGCCGGACATTGTCTGGGTCGGCCTCGGGACGCCGAAGCAGCAGGAGTGGATCCACCGCTACAAGCAGCGACTGAACGCCGGAGCTCTTCTCGCGGTGGGCTTTGCCTTCGACGTGAACGCGGGCACGAAAAAGGATGCTCCGGCGTGGCTGGGACCGATCGGCTGCACGTGGCTCTATCGATTGGCTTGCGAACCGCGGCGATTGTGGAAGCGGTATCTCGTCTTCAACACGGTGTTCCTGTGGCGGCTGCTCGTGCAGCTCGCGGCCGGCCCCCGGCGAATCAACTGAAAAAATGCCTCAACACGTAAAACACATCTGCTGTCTCGGTGCCGGCTACGTCGGCGGTCCCACCATGGCGATGATCGCGGCCAAGTGCCCGGACATCAAGGTGACCGTCGCCGACCTCAACGGCCAGCGCATCGACGCCTGGAACTCGGACACCCTTCCGGTCTACGAGCCGGGTCTCGACGAGGTGGTGACCACCGCCCGCGGACGGAACCTGCACTTCACCACCGACATCCGCTCGGCGGTGGCGGCGGCGGATTTGATCTTCGTCTCGGTCGGCACGCCCACCAAGTCCTACGGCATCGGAGCGGGCCGCGCGGCCGACCTTTGCTACATCGAGTCCGCGGCGCGCCTGATCGCCGAGGTTTCCGACGGTCACAAGATCATCGTCGAGAAGTCGACGATCCCGGTGAAGACCGCGAGCGCCATCAAGACGATCCTCGCCGCCAACTGCACCAACGGCGCGACCTTCCAGGTCCTCTCGAACCCGGAGTTCCTCGCCGAGGGCACGGCGATCGAAGACCTCCAGGACCCGGACCGCATCCTGATCGGCGGCGAGAG
>CBFGTW010000158.1:0-10029 GCA_965651855.1 uncultured Verrucomicrobiales bacterium | reverse complement strand
AAGACCGTCGTCATCATGGAGCTCATCAACAACATCGCGAAGGCGCACGGCGGTTACTCCGTCTTCGCCGGCGTCGGTGAGCGCACCCGCGAGGGCAACGACCTCTACTGGGAAATGATCGAGTCGGGCGTTATCGCCACCGAGCGCGACGAAAAGGGTCATCCGAAGCTCGACGAGCGCGGCAACCCGATCCTCGCCGAAGGCTCGAAGGTGGCGCTGGTTTACGGCCAGATGAACGAGCCGCCCGGCGCGCGTCTGCGCGTGGCGCTCTCCGCGCTGACCATGGCCGAGTATTTCCGCGACGAGGAGAACCAGGACGTGCTCCTGTTCGTCGACAACATCTTCCGTTTCTCGCAGGCCGGATCCGAAGTGTCCGCGTTGCTCGGCCGCACGCCGTCCGCGGTGGGCTACCAGCCGACGCTTTCCGAGGAAATGGCCGGTCTCCAGGAGCGCATCACCTCCACCAACAAGGGCTCGATCACCTCGCTGCAGGCCGTTTACGTGCCGGCGGACGACCTGACCGACCCGGCCCCGGCGAACACCTTCGCCCACCTCGACGCGACCGTCGTGCTCGAGCGTTCGCTGGCCGAGCAGGCGCTCTTCCCGGCGGTGGACCCGCTCGCCTCGACTTCCAAGGCGCTCGCGCCGGACATCGTCGGCGAGGAGCACTACCGCGTCGCCCGTGGCGTCCAGCAGGTGCTCCAGCGCTACAAGGACCTGCAGGACATCATTGCGATTCTGGGCATGGACGAGCTTTCCGACGAGGACAAGCTCACCGTGTTCCGCGCCCGCAAGATCCAGCGCTTCCTCACCCAGCCGTTCCACGTGGCGGAGGTCTTCACCAACGTCCCGGGAGCGCTCGTGGCGGTGACGGACACCGTGAAAGGCTTCGCCGAGATCCTCGACGGCAAGTGGGACGACGTGCCGGAAGGCAACTTCTACATGAAGGGCGGCATCGACACCGTTTCCCGCGATTGATGGATGAGTTTGCGAGTTTTCAGTGTTCAGTTTCCAGGACCCGATCCGGAGCTGGACCTGAAAACTGAAAACTTCGAACTGAAAACTACCCTATGCCCCTCCAGCTCGACATCGTCACTCCGGAGAGAAAGATTTTCTCGGACACCGTGGAGAACGTTTATCTTCCCGGTGCGGACGGCGAGATGGGCATCCTGCCGATGCACGCCGGTCTCGTGACGGCGCTCCAGCCGGGCGAGCTGCGTTACCTCCGCGGCGGCCAGGTGGTGACGCTGGCGATCGGTTCCGGCTTCGCCGAGGTCACGCAGTCGAAGGTCGTCGTCCTCACGGACATGGCGCTCGGCGAGGCGGAGATCGACGAGGCGGAGATCGAGGAAGCCATCCGCCGCGCCGAAGAGGAACTCAAGGGCATCGACCACAGCATGAACGCCGAAGAGGTGGCCTATCTCGAGGGCATCATCGGCCGGTCGACCGCCGCGCTCCGCTTCAAGCGGAAATACCGGCCCTGAGGGCCTCTCCCGCACCCGCGAGACTAGATCTGAAACGGCCGGAGTCCCAGAGGCTCCGGCCGTTTTGCGTGCACCCGTTGGCCATCTTCCCCGGTGCGTGCGAAAATCCCCGGAACCTCGAGAACGATGATCCTCATGAAAACGAACCACATCTTCTCTGCCCCCGCCGTCTCGTGCCTCCTGTTGACGGGAGCCGTATCCTACGTCGTTGCCCAGGAGCGCGAGCTGCCGGTCAGCGAGGAACAGCAGAAGGCGTTCACACCCGATGAGGTACTCGCAGACCTGATGGAAGGCAACAAGCGCTTTGTCACGGGCGACCTCACCGAGCCGAATGTAACCGCGCGCATCGCTGCGACCGCGAAGGGCCAGTATCCGAAAGCCGTTGTGCTCTCCTGCCTCGATTCGCGCGTGCCGGTGGAGCAGGTTTTCGATCAAGGCATTGGCGACATTTTCGTTGGCCGCGTGGCGGGCAACATCGAGAACGAGGACCAACTCGGCTCCATGGAGTTCGGCACGAAGCTGGCGGGCGCCAAACTGGTGATGGTCCTCGGCCACCAAGCCTGCGGCGCCGTCAAAGGCGCCATCGCCGGCGTGGGAACCGCCAACCTCAAGGACCTGCTTTCCAAGATCGAGCCGGCGGTCGAGGCCGTGGAAGACGTCGATGGCGAAAGGACCGCCGACAACGAGAAGTTCGTGGAGGCGGTGGTGAAGAAGAACGTCGAGCTTACCGTCGATGACATCCGCGAGCGGAGCGAGATGCTCGCGGAGATGGAGAAGGCGGGGGAGATCAAGATCGTCGGCGCCGTCTACTCGCTCGAGACCGGGCGGGTGACTCTGCTCGACTGATAGGAAACGCGAAGCCGAAGCGCAGTGGCATACTGCCGGCTTCGTCGTGATGGTGCCGCGGCGGCCCCGCACCCAAACCCTTTGCTGCCAGATCTGAGGAACCTGTCATCAAGAACCCCAATAAAAAGCGGCCGGATGACTCCGGCCGCTTCCAGACATGGGGTGACAGCAGGATGATCTGTCAGAGGCCGGCGCTTTCCTGCGCGTCGCCGGCCGCTTGAGCGGTCTTGGCAGCTTCCATCTCCTCGACCTTCTTGCGCAGGCCTTCGATTTCCGAGGACTTGCTGGCGACTTGCCGTTCGAGGCCGTCCTGGGTTTGCCGTGCGGTGGCGAGACGCTCGTTCACTTCTTTCAGCTCCGTCTCCAGGCGCTGGCGTTCCTGCTCGGCCTTTTCCCGCGCGCCGTTGGCTTCCTTGAGCGCCATCGTCGCCTTGGCGGATTGCTCTTTCGCCAGCTGGATCTCGGCGGCCAACGGCTTGATGCTGGAGCGCAATTCCGAAGCGTCCTTCTTGAGCATCGCGAGCGTCTCCTGCGTGTCCTTGAGTTCGCCGCGGGCGTCGGCCAGCTGCTGATCGACGGAGGCCTTGGCTTGTTTCAGCGCCGCCGCTTCGTCGCGAGCGGCTGCGAGTTGCTCGCCGCTTGCCTTCAGGTTCTTGGCCAGCGCGTCGCGTTCTTCCTTTGCCCGGGCCAGCTCCTTCAGCCGGGCTTGGGCGCTTTGTTTCAACTCGTCCAGGGCGTGCCGCAGTTCCTTGGCGACCTTGTCGCGGGCGGCCAGCAAGCCCCGGGTTTCGGTGTGGGCTTTCCGTTCGTTCTCGAGCTGGCCGGCCAGCGCCTCCCGCGCGGCCTTCGTTCCGGCCAATTCCTTTTTCAGGGCCACGCGTTCAGCCGGGGCTTGGAGCTCGCCGCGGACGTTCGCGAGATCCTTCTTCAGCACGGCGAACTCCTCGAGCGCGGCGTTCATCTCGTCGCGGAAGGCCCCGAGCTTCTGATAGGCTTCCTCGCCGGCTCCGAGCTTCTGCTCCAGAGCCTTGGCCTTCTCGCGCCATTCGGTCACTTCATGATTGGTCGTCTCGAGCTGCTTCTTGAGGCCGCCGAGCTGTCCTTCAAGCTGTTGTTTCGCTTCGCGGATTGCCAGCGCCTCCTTGCGCGCCGCATCCCGCTGCGCCGCCGCATCCGCGGCTTGGGTCCGCGCCTGCTTGATCTCGCGGTTCATCTTCTGGAAATGTCGTTGGAGATCCGCCAAGGGATCTTCCGCTTCGAGCGCTTCGGCCTGTGCCGGTTCGGCGGCGGGCTCGACCTTCTTCGCCGGTTCCTGGGCGTGAACAACGGGGCTGAGCGCGAACGCGAGGCCCAGCCAGATGGGTTTCGTGCGGATTGGTTTCATCACAGATATCAGGGGTTGGGATTCGTCCCCGGGATACCTCGGAATAATGATGAGGACAAACGGACATTTCAGAAAACCGAAATAAAATCGGCGACCTGTCCCGGTTGTTGCAAAACGCATTCCAGCCGCTGCTTCAGCCGGCGGGAACCAGCCGCACGATCCGATCCGGATCATTCAACAAGACATAGATGAAGCCGTCCGGCCCTGTCGCAACATCACGCACGCGGCCGATGTTTTTCAGGATCAACTCCTGGGACTCCACCTGCCGGTCGTTGAGCCGGATGCGCCGGACTTCCTGTTGGCCGAGGCCGCCGGCCAGGAGATCGTTCTTCCACTTCGGGAATCGGTCGCCGGTGTAGAAATCGAGCCCGCAGACGGCGATCGAGGGCACCCAGTAAACGAGCGGCTGCTCCATCCCTTCCTGAGCGGTTTTTCCGGTCATCGGCGTGCCGTCGTAGTTCATGCCGTAGGTGATGACCGGCCAGCCGTAGTTGCGGCCGGGGAGAATGAGGTTCAGCTCGTCGCCCCCGCGCGGGCCGTGCTCGGTGCTGTAGAGCGAGTGGTCGCGCGGGTCCATGGCGAGGCCTTGCGGGTTGCGGTGGCCGAGGCTCCAGATCCCGGGAATCGCCTCGCTGTCCTCGGCGAAAGGGTTGTCATCCGGGACGCGGCCATCGTCGTGGAGGCGGAAGATTTTTCCCTTCGGATTGGAAAGGTCCTGCGCCTCCATCATCCCGCCGCGCTCGCCGATCGGGAAAAAGAGATAGCCGTCGTGAAACACGATGCGGGTTCCGAAGTGCACACCCGCTCCCGTGAAGAACTCGCGGTCCGGGCGGTAGATCCACTCCTGGTCGACCCACTGGTGATCCTTGATCCGGCCGCGGACGATGGACGTGATCGTGCGCACCTCGTCGCGCCCGCCCTCGCGCCGTTCGCGCGTGCCATCGGCAAAGCCGAGGTAGATCCAGCCGTTCTCCGCGAAGTCCGGATGCACGGCCACCTCCATCAGGCCGCCTTGGCCGTGGTGGATGACGTCGGGCGTGCCCTCGACCGGCCGTGGGTCGAGATCCCCTTCGGCGTCGATGAGCCTCAGGGTGCCGGGGCGCTCGGTGACGAGTTTCCGGCCGTCCGGGAGGAACGCGATCGCCCACGGGATCCTGAGCCCGTCCGCGACCACGGTCTCAATCCGGTAGTCGTGCAGCTCGGTCTTCGTCACCTTGTCCGGTGCCGGGACGGGGAACTCGATCGCTTTGTCGGCGTGTTGTTTTTCCTTTTCCTGCAGGAAAATCACCAAGCCACGCACCTGCTCGTCCGTCAGCACCTCCCCGTAGGGCATCATGCCCATCTCCGGAATCCCCTGGCGGATCACGCGCGCGATGTCGTCGTGGCTGTCGCCGTGCTTCCACTCGCCATCGACCAACGAGCCGCCTTGGCCGCCTTCGAAATCCGGGCCGTGGCAGTTCGCGCAGTGCGTGGCGTAAAGTTCGTCCACTTTCACCCGCTGGGAGGTGGCGAGGCCGCACAACGCGGCGAGTGCGATCAAGATCGGGCGCATGAAGTTCCTAATACCGCGGAGCCGGCGCGGGACAATCACCGAAAGAACGAACCGCGCCCCGCGAGTTGCCCGCCCGTCGGTCTGGCGGGTCAGAACTCGCGCCGCACTCCCAGCCACAGCGTCCTCGGCGCGGCGATCGTGCGAATGCCGTCGCTGCTCAATCCGGTCGCGATTTCCTCGTCGAACAGGTTGTCGATCCGGGCGTGGAAGACCGTCCCGCCACGGGTCCGCCAGCTTGCTCCGATGCGGGCACTCGTGAAGTCGCCGATCCGGCGTCGCGCCAGCGCGTCGTCATACTGGGACGCGCCGTACTCGTAGCCGGCCGAGAGGTTCAACGCGGGTGTCGCCTGCCAGGAGAAGCCGGCGATCAGCCTCAGGTCCGGCGCTTGTGGGAACGGCTTGCCTTGGAGCAGTGGCTGCTGCCGCGAATCGTGAAACTCCGTTTCGCTCCAGATGCCGTCGAGCGTCAGGACGAGCGATTCGCGCGGCTGCCACTCGAGCTGTCCCTGCACGCCGAGCACCCGTGCCTCGTCGACATTCCGCCGCTGCGATCCCGAACCGCCGGGCGGCAACGCGCCGAAGAGCGTCGCGATTTGGGCGGGATCAGTCACCGGCACATTGGCGATGGCGTCCTGGATCCAGTGATGGAAAACGGTGCCGGCCAGCCGCACCGAGTCGGCAGGCGTCCAGACAAGTCCCGCCTCGACGCTATGAAACCGTTCCGGATCCAGCGCCGCGTTCGCTTCCACGATGTCATCGCGCACGCGGAACGGCCGGTAGAGCTCGTTGAGACTCGGCAGGCGGAAGCTTGTTCCCGCGGAGAGGTGCGCTTCCAGCTCCGGCGCAAGCGTCCGCGTCAGTACAAGCGCCAGCGAGGGATCGATCCCGTCGCGGTTTCTGAACGCGTCCCGGCGCAGCAGGGTACCGGTCCTGAGCGAGCGTTCCACGCGCTCGCCGTCGCGCAGCCACCAAACATCGGCGCGGGCGCTCGCGTCGATTCGCGTGCGATCGTCCGCTTCCCATCCGGCCGCCGCGAAGACGCCAGCCAACGTCTGCTCGCCTCCCGCGCGACGCCGCCGAACGAAACGCCCGCCGACGAACCCGGCGTCTTCATTCGTCTCGCCCGTCAGGTGCCGGCCGTCGACCCCCACGGTGAGCGACCAACGCTCCGCCGGCTCCCACCGGGCCGTGAGCGCGCCACCGGTTCCCCGGCCGGGCACGTCGAACTGGTCGAGCGCCGGGTTCTCCCCCGTCCGCGCGGCATCGACCGAGCTGAACATCGACTCGAACTCGCGGCGTTGATGGTACGCCAGCGCCTGCCAACGCACCGGCCCGCTTTCCTCCGTGACCCGAAGCGAGAAATCGAGCGCCTCGGTCGAGTTCCGCGAGAGGGGAGTCCCGTTGCCGCGATCCTCGTGGAAATGGCTGATCGACGATTCCACCGTGAGGCCCGGCCGTGGCCGCCAGGCGAGACGCAGGTCGGCGCTGTGGTGTTCGAGATCGAGCCGTCGGTCGATCGGTCCGCGCTGGCCGCCGCCCACGGCGAAAAACCCGTCCGTCCGGAATGCGGAGGCGCGTGCGGCCATTGCCAGCGTTTCCGCTTCGTTGGATCCCTGCCAAGCCCACGATCCGCTGACCGTCCGATGGCTGCCGGCATCCACCCGCAGGAGGTGGCGCTCGTCGAAGGTCGACAAGCTCCGGAGCTGCACCACGCCGGCCGGGCTCATGTTTCCCCACACCGCCGCGCGCGCCGCCGGCACGATCTGCAGGGAATCCAGCGCGATCGGGTCGTAGCGCGCCCAATGGACCCATCCGCCGAAGGGGTCGTTTTGCGGGATGCCGTCCAGCAGCACGAGCGAACGCGAGGCCGCGGTGGCTCCGGTGCCGCGGAGGCTCACGCCGGCGGATGTGGGATGGCCGAAGAGCGCGGTCTGCCGGCGGTAGAGCGAAAACGACGGGTCGCGCGCGAGCAGCTCGTCCAAGGTCCGCGGCGCGGCGGCCGCCAGCTCGTCGCCATCCCAAGCCGCCACGATTCCGGCCGGCCGTCCGTCCGGGGCCAGGCGACGCTCGGCCAGGACGATCGTTTCCGGCAACATCGGCGGTGCCTGCGCCACGGCTGCCCCCGGCCAGGCGAGCGCGGCGAGGAAGGGAAGGCGTGGCGTCATGGGCAAGCGCCTAACAACGCACATCCCGCCCGCCGTGCAACTGCTCAGGCCGCCGCTCGCAGCGGGATACTCGCCGGCTCCTCGTCCTCGCCGGTCTGCGGCGGGTCGGTCGCGGCGGACTCGCGGAGCAGATCGCGCACCGCGCTCTCGGCTTCGGCCCAGCGGGCCCAGCGACGGTTCAGCTCGCGCTGCCAGTCGTGCGCCTGCTTTCCAGCGAAGGCGTCGTCGCGATCCTTGTAATGGTTCTCCAAATCCGTGCGGCGGGTCACCAGATCACGGAAGAGTTTGCGGAATTCGGGCTTCATGAGTCCGAGCGGATACGGGTTTTCCGCACTCCCCGCCACGCCGGTTAGTGCGTATTTTTCCATAGACGCGGCCCGGCGGCGCCGCGGCCAAGGCGATCTTGACTCGGAAGGCGAAATCCGCTTGACCCAAAGAATGCTCGGAAAGCGCGTTTTCTCGGCGGGAACCCACCTGGTCGTGGCGGGCATCGGCGCTTGGCTCGCGTGGAGCGACATCCCGGCATCGTCCTCAAGTCGCGGAGACGAGCTTCAGGATTCACTGCGGCGGAGGCACGCTCCCCGACCCGAAGCCGGCGCGTCGGCGGCGCTGCTCGCCCGCGCCGCGGAAAGGGCGAAGCGGCCCGAAGTCGATCCCGCGGCCATCGAGGCAGCCGGTGACGCTTTCCCGGATCCGGACGCCGCCAAACGACTCCTGCAAGCCGTGGTGGCGCGGGAAAGCCAGCCGACGGAAGCCGAGATCGCCGGCGCGGTGCTGCGCTTGTTCCGGGCGGCCCCGGCAGCGGCCCTGAGCTTGGCGGCGTTGCTCGACTGGAGTCCCGGGGCGGACGCTGGCCTGGATGCCGCCTTGAAAGCACTCGACGCGGCGGCCCTGCTGGAACTCGTCGCCGCGCATGAATTGCCGGTCCGATCCCAGGAAAAACTGCTCGTCGCTGCGGCGCCACGGATCGCGGCCCTGCCGCCCGAGGAAGCCGCCGCGCTGTGGAGGCGCGTCATGCAGGGCGGGGATGCCACAGATGATCGGTTGGCGTCAGTGCTTCTGAGGGCTTGGCCGCGCGACCAACTCGAAGGCCTGCTCGATCTGGTCGTCGCCTTGGACCGGCCGGACTGGCTTGGCCAAGCCTTCCAAGCTCTTCCGCCGCGCGAGGCCCACCGGCTCTTGCTCGCGGCGCAACGGGCGGAGGATCTGCCGGCGGATTTCCGCCATCAACTCGGCGGACTGCATCCCGGACTTGCGGCACATCTTTTCCGCTACGCGGATCCCAGCGTGCCACTCGAGGAGAGGATCGGCCAGATGGGCCCGCTCTACGACGACGATTTGAGCCCGGAACAGGTGCGCGAGATCGCCCTCAAACAAATCTCCACGGTGGACATCAACGAGTTGATGAAAAACGGCACCGATTATCGCTTCGCCTTCCGCCACGGCACGATGAGCGCGGTGGAGGTGCTCGCGGCGGTGAAACGGGAATTCCCGGAACTGGCCGCGGCGTCGGATTTCGAGACGCGCGTCCGAGTGTTCAATGAGCTGGCTGCCGAGGACCCGGCAGCTGCGGCTGTTCTGCTGGAGGGACTTTCCAAGGAGGAGCGGGCGCTGGCGGTCCTCCATCAGGCCCGCTGGACGTTCCGCGACATCGCGCCGGACGCCTTCCTCGGCATGATCGGGCTGGCGGCGGACTTCGACAGCCCGCAGGCAACGGCCGACCGTCTTGATGCCTGGCGGAATTTCAACAGCCACGCCTATCCCCGCTATGGAGACGACTACCTGGACTGGGTGCGGGCGCTGCCGCCGGGGCCGGATCGGACCGCCGCCAGGGCGGCTCTGGCAGACCAGCTCTCGCGATCGAACGAACCGGAGCTGGCACAGGAATTCCAACAAACGGATTGATGGGAACCCGCAACTGGCTCCGTCCCGCCGCCACCCACGCCTGCGCGCTGGTGGTCGGCCTGCTCGTGGTGACTCCGCTCCGGCCGGATGACGGCGCGGCCTCGGAGGCGGGCTACCTTCCGCAGGAGAAAAGCGCGCTGCCATCCGGACCTGAGCTTGCCGGCCGCGAGGCGTCCGGCCGCGTCCGTGCCGCGGCGAGACCGACGGAGCATTCCCCGTCGCAGCGGTTTCGGGCGGCTTGGAAGAACGTCGGCTACGGCGATCCGGATCTCTCCCGGCGTGAACGACTCTACGTGAGCCGGCAACTGCTGCGCGAATGGATCCGCGAAGACTGGCGCGGAGCGCTCGACACGGCCATGGGCGAGACGCCCGATGACTTCGAGCTGCTCGAGGAGTTCATTCCCGTGGCGCTGGCCGAACCGGATGCCTTCTTCGCCGTGATCGACGGCAAGCGCTACGGCGTGCTCACCTTCCACCTGCGGAACATCTGGCGGGCCGCGCTCAGCCGGATGCCGGACGACCAGTTGCTGGAAGTCGAATCGCGCTGGCCGGAGGCTGGCGCCAAAGCCGTGCGCGAGTCGCGGTAAGCCGGCTTGGAGCCCCCGAGAGCCCCTCGCTAATCCGGTATCTGAAGCGCCCGTACATGAAGCGGCCCGACCGATTCTCCCCGGGAAAAACCCAAAAACCCAAAGG
>CBFGTW010000157.1:0-10088 GCA_965651855.1 uncultured Verrucomicrobiales bacterium | reverse complement strand
CGAACCCACGCCTCAAGCTTGGGAAGCTCGCGTTCTACCATTGAACTACACCCGCGTCGGAGATGCGCTTGCCCATAATCGGGCCGCGCACGGCTCTCAATCAAAAAATCAGGCGCGGGAAAAATGCACGCCGAGATTCAATAAATGCGAAAAAAGGCTTGCCGCGTGAAGGAATTTCCGGTCATCTCCCCTCCGAAAGCGCGGGCATAGCTTAATGGTAAAGCCCTAGCCTTCCAAGCTAGCCACGCGGGTTCGATTCCCGCTGCCCGCTCCAACTCCCAATCTCAGAAGAAAACATCCAGCCTCACATCATGAAAAAAACCATCCAGTTCGCCCTTGTTGGCGCGGCGCTCGGACTGCTGTCCCAGGGGGCGCTCGCCGAAGTTGACTGCCAGAAGCTTTCGGCATCCGTGAAAGAAGCGGTCGCCGCCGAAACATCGGCAGTGCTCGAAATCGTCCAGCGCGAAGTCGCGGCGAACGCCGGATGCGCCTGCGAGGTGGTCAAATCCGCCATCGAAGCTTCGAGTGCCGACGCCGCGACCGTGGCCGCGATCGTTGAAACCGCTTCCACGGCTGCTCCGGAGCACATGCGCCTGATCTCGCAGTGTGCGGTGGCTGTCGCTCCCGATGCGCTCGGTGAAGTTCAGGCTGTCATGGCCAAGCTCGATCCGAATCGCGGCGAGACCGGTTACAGCGCCAAGGACGCCAAGACTCCGGTCATGGGTGAGGTGGCTGCCATCGGCAACCCGCTCGACTTCCCCGGCCAGAGCCCGGGCCAGCCGCCCGTGCAGGTCGGTCCGACTCCGGGTGGTCCGGGCGGTCTCCCGCTCCTGCCTCCGGGTCCGCCGACCTTCGTGCCGCCGGTGATCAACCCGCCCGTGGTGACCGAGATTGACTGAACCTGAAACGAAACGCGTTCAAAATCTTCCCCTGTCCACTGATCTAATGAAACGTAAACTCATTCTCGGACTTGCGTCGCTGGCGGCAGCTGGCGGGTATGCCTCCGCCCAAGGTCTCTACTACAGCGGCGACGAAGCCCAAGAGTCCATGCCCCTTCGCTGGGTGGTCGGCGCGAACCTTATTTGGGACGACAACGTTACTCCCGGTGTTCCGGGCTTCGATGACGACGAAGCGTTGTCCATCAATCCCTATGTCGGCCTGTCCTTCGTCAATATCACGCCCCAGACGACTCTGGACGTTTATGCCCGCCTCGGCGTCGTCTACTACTTCGACGAACCGGATGCGGCAGGTGCCGATGATACCTACGGTCAGGCCCGTGCCGGCGTCAACGTGACGCACCGCTTCAGCGAGCGCCTCCGCCTCTCGAGCCGGAATTTCATTTCCTACGAGCTTGAGCCGGACTATTCCTACGGCTTTTCGAGCACCCGTCAGCTCGGCGAGTATTTTTACTGGCAGACCGACAATTCGCTCGGCTTCCGCTGGACCGAACGTCTCGGTAGCTACACCGGATTCCAGCTCACGGGGCTGGATTACGATGATGTTCCGCACGCGGACCGGTTCACTTGGATGCTGTATCACCAGATGCGCTATCTGCTGACGCCGCAAACGGTGCTCACCGCTGAGTATCGCTACGCCGAAACGGACGCGGACGGATTGGCCCGCGATTCCGACAGCCACTACCTGCTGGTGGGTGCGGAACATCGCTTCAGCCCGAACACGATCCTGATCGCCCGGGCCGGTGCCCAGTGGCGCGACGTGGATGGTGGAGACAATAGCACCAATCCCTATGTGGAGTTGGCGCTGAACTCTCAGGTCAACCAGCAGCTCCGGGTCCGCAGCTTCGCCCGCTACAGCGTGGAAAGCTATGATACGGTGCAGTTCATCGGCGGTGGATTCTATGACTTCTCCGAGCGTCAGACGCTCCGGATCGGAGTCTCCGCTGAATACGCTGTCTCGCCGATGTTGTCGGTCTTTGGCGGTGTTGATTACATTCCGTCCTCCTTCGATGACGGCGATCTGGTCTCCGCTCCGGGACCGGCTGCCACCGTCAGCGGTTTGGACGAGGACCTCGTCAACGCTTACATCGGCCTCTCGATGAAGTTCACCGACTATCTCTTCGGCACCGTTTCTTACAACTACACCGATTCGAACTCCGACTTCGTGGGTCGCGATTATGATCGCAACCGCGTGAGCGTCGGTGTCCGTGCCGAGTTCTGATCCTGGAAATGTTGGCGATTACCTGAAAAACGCTCTTCATTTTTAGCAGTATTGTTTGACTGACTCCAAGCTCCCGCAATGATCTCTCATTGCGGGAGCTTTTCATTCCGCGCTCATCCCGTCCCGTTTCTCAAACAGCCCAGCCATGCAGCCCAATTCGCCCCAACAAAGCGAAGCCGCCCTCCACGCGGTCGATTACTGGCAGGTCATCAAAAACCGCTACGGCGTGATTCTTCTCACGCTGTTGCTGGTGTTCATGACCGCAGCCGTCATCACGTACGTCATGCCCAAGAAGTACGAGAGCTTCGCCCGAATCGAGGTGAAGCCCCGCGGCTCCTTGGTCTCGCCGTTGAGCCGTGAATTCTCGGAGACGAGTGGCACGATGCGGATGACACCGCAGTTCTTCGCGACCGAGTTCGAGAAGATCAAGAGCCGCAACGCGCTGAGCCGGGTGGTCGATCGCCTGGACCTGACGACCAAATGGGGTGAGGACAAGGAGAACGTCCTCAAGATTCTCAAGAACATCGTCAACACCCAGAACATCCGCGGCACGGACTTGATCGAGATCCGGGTGCGGCACACGAAGCCGGAAGACGCCTGCGAAATCGCCGCGGAAGTGGCGAGGGCCTACCGGGAATACCGCGAGGACGAGGAGACTCGCGCGGCCCAGCGGGCTCTGGCGGAGCTGAACAACGCCGTCCGCAAGCAGGAGGAGATCGTCGAGGAACGGCGGAAAGTGGTGGAGAACTTGGTGCGGATGAAGGGCATCGTGCCTGCCGGCGAAACCAGCTTTTATCGCCATGGTCTGGACGAGGACCAAGGGGCTCGCCTGGCGATGGAGACTTACAACGAATTGTTGTCGGAGAAGACGCAGTTGGAGAGCTCGATCCAGAGTCTCCTCCAGTATCAGAACGAGGAGTTGATGGCCTTTGCGTCCGGGCTGAATCTGCCAGAGAACGTCATCAAGTTCCTCTATCCGCAGTTTCTCGAGGAGAAGCGCCGTCTGGAAGGGATGGCGAGCAGCGGTTACGGCCGCCGCCATCCAACCATGGTTTCGCAAGCCGAGGTCGTGGAGGCGATGAAGGGGCAGCTCGACGAGGGAGTGAAGAACCTGCGCAAGACGCTCGAGGTCCAGCTCAGGCTGGCCGACGAGAAGCTCAAACGCTTCGAAGTCATGCGGGACTCCACCCGCGCGGAGGCGATCGACCGCAATCTCGAAGTCCACGACTATCTGGAGGCCAAGAAGAATTTCGAGGCGGACCAGGCTCTGCTCCAGACCCTCAAGTTGAAAGAGGTCGGTGAGCGAATCACGGGGACGATGCCGCACGAAAGCACGATCGTTACCGACGACCCGGTGCAGGCTCGCCGGCCGGTCAGCCCGAACGTGACCCTGAACCTGGTGCTCGGAGCCGTCTTCGGCTTGATCTTTGGCGTGGGCATCGCCTTGTTCCTCGAGTATCTGGACACCTCGGTGAAGAGCCTCGAAGATGTGGAGCGCTACCTTCAGGTGCCGGTGCTCGCGGTGATTCCCAAGGATGTCGGTGTGCTTCACAAGCAGAGCGGCATGAGCCCGGACGCGGAGGCGTACCGGATCCTCCGGACCAACATCGAATTCAACCGCAAGAACCCGGAGGACAACTCGATCACCGTGGTTTCCGGCGGCGCGGGAGAAGGCAAGTCGACCACACTGGTAAACCTCGCCTACATCTGCGCCCAAGGTGGCTACACCACGCTGATGATCGACGCCGACCTGCGGCGCCCGCGACTCCACACGTTCTTCGATATCAACAACTCCGTCGGCCTGACCAACTATCTGACGACGGAGCTGATGCTTGAGGACGTGATTCTCCAGACGCCGGTGGACAACCTCTACTTCATGCCGTCCGGCATCCTCCCGGCGGACGCCGCCGGCATTCTCAACTCGCGGCGGATGTCCGAGTTGATCCAGGACGTGAAGCAGCGGTTCGACCTGGTGCTGGTTGACAGCCCCCCGATCCTCGGCGTCAGCGACGCCTCGGTGCTCGCGAGCGAGGTGGACCTGACGATGATCGTCGTCCAGCACCGCAAGCTCCCGCGCAACATGCTGATGCGCGTGAAGCAGGCGGTGGAGAACGTCGGCGGACACGTCATCGGAGTGGTTCTCAACAACGTCGACGTCCGTAGCGACAGCCAGTACCAGTACTACACCAGCTACTATACCTATTACGCTCCGGCCGAATCCCAGCCGGCTCCGGCCTCGGCGCCCGCCGGTCCGGCAAAGCAAGTGCAAGAGACCGCGGCCCGCGGTCAAGATTCGGACCTTTATTGATCGAACAAACCCAAGAAACATCGAGCCCATGAACCTGAAGTCCATTTTGACCGTATTGTTCGCGTCATTGCTGCTGGCGGTTCCTTCGCTGGCGCAAATCAAGTCCGGCCGCGCGATCCAGATCGTCATTCAAGGGGTGCCCTCGGAAGAGCGGGCGCGGATTGACGGGATGTATCCGGTAGGCGAGAGCGGCATGATCAACATGCCTTTCATCGGGGAAGTCCGTGCGGCCGGAATGCGGCCTGAGGACCTTCAAAAGGTCCTGCAGAACCTCTACAAGAGCCACGAAATCTACAGCAATCCGACGATCCAAGTCATTGCTTCCGATACCACCGCGATCGACGAGCAGGTCGTCCACGTCGGGGGGCAGGTCAGGAAGACGGGCCCGGTGAAGTACCATGACGGGCTGACGCTCTACCAAGCCATCCAAGCGGCGGGCGGCAATACGGAGTTTGGCAGTCTTTACCGGGTGAAGCTGTACCGTGGCGGCCAAGCGCGGCAGTACGACGTGATGCAGAACCAGTTCAAGCACATCCCGCTCAAGCCCAACGACACCATCGAGGTGCCGCAGAAGAGCTGGAACGGCCGCTGAGAATCCGACCCACTCGCCCCGGCCTCGCGCCGGGGCGACTTGCGTTCAGATCATGCGAATCGGATGGTTGAGCAGCGTGCTGGCCGCGGGTGTTCTTTCGGGATCCGCGCCCGCCGAAATGCCCGCCCGGATCCTCGGTGGCTTGGCCGCCGAGGAATTCTCGGATCGCGAGCGAGCTGAAGCAGAGTTGCTCGAGTGGGCTCAAGACGGAGGGGAGGCCGCGGTGCGGGAGTTGCTGGAGAAAGTCCGCGAAACCGACGATCCCGAAGTGCGCGCCCGCTGTGTGACCGTGCTCCGGGAGCTGGCTGCCGTCGCGTGGCTGCAGGAGGACGGAGCGCAAGGCTATATCGGCATCTCGCTGGACCGGCGTGTGGCGCCTTTGGACGGCGGTGCCGGCAGGGACTTCGGCGTCATCGTTGCCGCCGTGATGCCTGGTACGGCCGCCGACAAGGCGGGGCTGGACGCTGGAGACATCATCGTGAGCTTGAACGGCTCCGGCTGGACCGAAGCCGATGCCAACGACCGGCTGATGGATGAGGTGAAGCGTTTGAAACCGGCGTCCAAGGTCGTCCTCGAAGTGAAGCGGGGCGAGCGGCTGCTGGAGCTCGAGTTCCGCTTGGGACGGCGAGCCGCGGTGCTCGATGGTGGCGGCGGCTTCATGCAATTCCCCGACGGGCCGGCGGATCCCGCGGCGCTCGAGCGGGCGGAACGCGAGGCGTTTTTCCGGCGCTGGTTGCGCCAAAACAGACCGGCCGGCTGAGCCGCGGCGCTGTTGCATTAGAAATCGACATCGCCGCCCGCTGTGGCAGCTTTGCCTGAAACATCGCGAAACCCTCCTCGTTCTAGTCCATGATGATCGCTTCATTTCGACGCGCTGTCGCCGCCGTGGCGGTGGTGGCGGCCACCTGTTCGGCCTGCGCCCAGCGCGCGGATTTCAACGAAGTCGGCCGGCAGATGGCGATTGCGTTGATGAACGGCCACTTCGCCCGACCGGAGTTCGGGCCGGATCTCAGCAAGCGGTTCCTCGAGGACTACCTGAAGTCGCTGGACTACGGGCGCATGTATTTCACGCAGGAGGATGTCGATCGTTTCGCTGCGAAATACGGCGACCGCCTCCACAAGTTGTTGCTGCAGAGCGACAGCATGGAGGCCGCGGAGGAGATTTACGCGACCTTCCGTGAGCGCGTGGACTCACGCGTGGCTCTGGCCGGGAAGCTGCTCCGGGAGAATGACTTCGACTTCACGAGCGACGAGACCGTCATGCGCAGCCGCAAGGATGCGGCGTGGCCGAAGGACGAGGAGGCGGCGGTGGACCTGTGGCGTCGCCAGATCAAGGAGGCGGTACTTGCGGAGACGCTGCGCCGCGAGACCCTCAGCCGCCGCGCGCAGGAACAGGGCAAGCCCGATCCGGGTGCGGACGACCGCAGCCCGATCGAGAAGGTTTCCCTCCGTTACAAGCGCTTCTTGAACAGCGTCATGGAGGCGGACCACGAGGATATCGCCAACTATTTCCTCAGCGCCGTCGCGCGGTCCTACGATCCGCATACCGACTACATGAGCGCCCGCGAGATGGACCGCTTCAAGGACGGCATGAAGAACGAGCTCGTCGGGATCGGCGCGTTGCTCCAGGCCGAGGAAGACGGAGCCACGAAAATCATGGGAATCGTCGTCGGCGGCCCGGCGGACCGCGAGGGCTCGCTCAAGCTCAACGACCGGATTGTCGGCGTGAATCCACTGAACACCGGGCAGCCCGAGGACATGGTGGATATCATGTTCATGCCGATCGACAAAGTGGTGGACCTCATCCGCGGCAAGGAGGGCACTTCGGTGGCCCTGAAGGTGGAGCCTGCCGGCGGTCCGGCCGGGGAGACCACCATCGTCGAGATCGACCGCGGGAAGGTGGAACTCAAGGACGAACAAGCGAGCGGCCAGCTCATCGAGATGCAGAGCGAAGAGGGGCAGGTCCGCAGGGTTGGCGTGATCACGTTGCCGTCTTTCTATGCGGACTTCGACGAAGGGAAAATCCGCAGCTCCGTCGATGTGGAGCGGATTCTCATCCGGCTCATCGATGAGAAGATCGACGGTCTTGTGCTTGATCTCCGCAACAACGGCGGTGGGTCGCTCGAGGAGGTGCGGCGCATGACGGGCTTTTTCATCGACCGCGGTCCGGTGGTGCAGGTGAAGAACGCCATCGGTCAGGTGCAGGTCAAGAGCGCCGAGAACCGCAAGCCGATCTACGATGGCCCGATGGTCGTCATGACCGACAAGAGCAGCGCTTCCGCCAGCGAGATTCTCGCCGGCGCGCTCCAGGACTACAACCGCGCGGTGGTCGTCGGCGAGTCTTCGACCTTCGGCAAGGGCACGGTGCAGCAGCCGATGGACATCGGCAAGATGCTGCCGGTCTTCGCGGACCGGGACCGCGCCGGCTACCTCAAGATGACGATTCAGAAGTTTTATCGTCCGACGGGCTCGTCCACGCAGAAGGACGGGGTGGTGCCGCATCTCGTGCTGCCGAACCTGATGGACGCGCTGGAGGTGGGCGAAGCGTATCTGGACAATCCGCTGCCGCACGATCGCATCCGCCCCGCGGCGGATTTCCGGCCGCGGGATCCGCAGCTGCTTTTCCTCCCTCGGCTCAAGGAGCTGAGCGACGAGCGGGTGGCGGCCAGCAAGGACTTCGGATACATCGCCGAGGACGTGGCGAAGGCGAAGGAGCGGCTCGAGGAGAACGCCGTCTCGCTCAACAAGGCCGCGCGCGAGAAGGAGCTGCTGGAAGCCGACCAGCTTCAGCGCGAGCGCAACAAGGAGCGCCGCGAGCGGTTCGCCAAAATGACCGAAAGCGACAAGAAGTTGCTGAACTTCTACCGGCTTACGCTCGACGACGTGGAATCCGGAGCCGACATGGCTTCCTATGATCCGGCGGCCGATGACGGCTCGAACATGCGGCGCGCGGAGGACGAGAATGCCGCTTTGGACGATACGCCGAAGTGGCCGAGTGGCCTCGATCCGGTGAAACGCGAGTCGTTGCATGTCCTCACCGACTTGATCGAGTTGACGGAGAACGCGCGCATGGCGGGCTTGATGCGGGACACCACCGGCATCCGCTGATGGGAGGCGTCGCGGCGAACCTCCGGGCAGTGGCGCGGAGAATCGAGGAGGCGTGCGGCCGCTGTGGCAGGCCCGCGTCGGACGTGCGGTTGATCGCGGTCTCCAAGACCTTCCCGGCGGCTGCGGTGCGGGAGGCGCTGGACGCTGGCCAAGTGCTTTTCGGCGAAAGCCGGCAACAGGAGGCGGAACCGAAAATCGCCGCGCTGCCACGGGAAATCCGCTGGCACTTCATCGGTCGCGTCCAGCGGAACAAGGTGCGAAAACTCCTGCCGCTTTTCGAGGTGATTCACGGCATCGATTCGCTGCGGCTGGCTGTGTACACCAGTAACGTCGCGCTTGAACTCGGGCTCCGGGCAAAGGTGTTCCTGCAAGTGAATTCCGCCGGCGAGGCGAGCAAGGCGGGCTTCCCGCCGGAAGCTCTCGCCGCCGAGCTGCCGGAAATCCTGGCCCTGCCCGGGCTGGAGGTCCTCGGGCTGATGACAATCCCACCCCTCGAGGCGGATGCGGAGGCCGCGAGGCCGTGGTTCCGCGCCCTCCGCAAACTCCGCGATCGCTTGGAGGAAACCCACCGTTGCCGGCTGCCGGAGCTCAGCATGGGCATGAGCGGGGATTTTGAGACGGCGATCGAGGAGGGCGCGACCTTTGTCCGCGTCGGTTCCGCGATCTTCGGCGACCGCTCGTATGGGATGGACGACGCGGCCGGATAACGGAAGATCGCGCGCGTCATGCCGCTATCGCTGGAAAACGTCGCCCTGATCGGCAACGAACTCGCGCTCGTCTTCTCCGACGGCCGGGAAGCCTACCTCGACCTGCCGATGCTGCGCCGCGCGTGCCCCTGCGCCGTCTGCCAAGGGGAGCCTGACGCGCTCGGCCGCGTCGTCCGCCCGCGCACCGAACCCGGCCCCGGTGGCACGGAATTGCAGCGCTGGCAGATCGTCGGCGGCTACGGCCTCCAGCTTTTCTGGGGCGACGGCCACTCGACCGGCATCTATGGCTTTCCCTACCTGCTCCGCTTGGCCGGGATGGGAGCGGACTGAAAATCCCCACCCACCGCGTGATCCCGCCCGACGATAACCTCGCCGCCGTCCGGCTGCTTCCGCCGAAGGAAGTCGCCGCGCTCGCCGCGGCGGGCCTGCACACGGTGCGTGACGTCATCGAGTGGTTCCCGCGGCGGCACGAGGACCGGCGGCAATTCGACGCGTTTCCGCAGCAGCCCACCGGCGCGGCGGTCTGCCTCCGCGGACTCGTCGTCGATGCCCGGATGCGGCGCTTCGGCGGCTCGCGCGGGTATTACGAGGCGGTCGTGATGGACGGCTCCGGCGGCGTGTTCGGCTCGGGCAAGGTGGCCTGCCGGTGGTTCAACATGCCGTTCATGTCGAAGGTCGTCGCCAGCGGCCACGAGATCGTCCTGTTCGGCAAGGTGAAGGAATCCAACGGCCAGCTTGTGATCGATCACCCCGACTTCGAGGTGGTGCGCCCCGACGACGATGGGGAATCGCTGCATCTCGACCGCATCGTGCCGATCTATCGGAACGTCGGCGGGATCGCGCAGCGTCGGCTGCGGGAGATCGTGCACCTGATGCTCTCGCAAGTCGATGGCGGCGGCCTGTCGTTCGATCATCCGCACGCTGGAGAATCCCGGCTCGAGTGCCTCGGGCGCGTCCACTTTCCAGCCTCGGCGGAAGAGGCCGAATCGGCTGCGCGGGTCTTCGCGCTCGAGGAGTTTTTCCGCGTCCAGCTCAACGTCGTCTGGCGGCGACAGCGGTATCGCGACCAGACCGGCCGCGTGCTCGGCCGGCGGACGACTTGGCTGAAGCGCTTCTACGAAAGCCTGCCCTTCGACCTGACCGAGGCCCAGAAGCGCTCGATCCGCGAGATCCTCGCGGACATGCGGCAGCCCGT
>CBFGTW010000156.1:0-10214 GCA_965651855.1 uncultured Verrucomicrobiales bacterium | reverse complement strand
GCGGCGAACGAGTGGCTGCTGGAGCGGTACGAGTGAGGCGCAGCCGGCGGCTTGCGGGGCCGCGTGTCTCTCCGCAAGCTCCCGTCATGGCCGACGACGAAGTTTTCATGCGCCAGGCGCTGGAGGAGGCGCGGAAGGGCGTCGGCCGGACGGCGCCGAATCCGCCGGTGGGCTGCGTGATCGTGAAGAACGGCGAGGTGATCGGCCGCGGGTGGCACCGGAAGGCGGGTCGCCCGCACGCCGAGCGCGAAGCGTTGGCGGATGTTTTTTCGAAGTCCGGGCCGGGGGGCGCGCGGGGCGCGACGGCCTATGTGACCCTCGAGCCGTGTTCGACGCACGGGCGGACGCCGCCTTGCACGGAGGGCCTGATCGAGGCGGGGGTGGCGCGGGTGGTTTATGCCAGCGTGGATCGGAATCCGGAGCATGCGGGGCGGGCGGATGCGCTGCTGCGAGCGGCGGGGATCGACGTGACTTCCGGCGTCCTGGCGGACGAGTCGGAGGAGATCCTGCGGCCGTTTTTCAATGTGCGGGAAACCGGCATGCCGTGGGTGATTTGGAAGACGGCGATGAGCCTCGACGGCCGGATCACGCGCCCACCGGGCGAAGGGCAGTGGCTGTCGAGCGAGGAATCACGGGCGGAAGTCCAGCGGCTGAGGTCGCAGGTGGATGCCATCGTCACCAGCGGGGAAACGGTCCGCCGCGACCGCCCGGCGCTGACGATCCGCGAGCCGGAGTTGCTCGAGGGCCGGTCGCAGCCGTGGCGGGTGGTGGTGAGTGATCGGCCGGAAACATTGCCGCGGGATGGCGCGCTTTTTTCCGACGAATGGCGTGAGCGAACGTTGATCCGTCCGCGGCGCGAACTGCCGGAACTGCTGCGCCGGCTGGCGGCGGAGCAGGGCGTGCTTTCCGTGCTGCTCGAGGCGGGCGGGGAATTTTCCGCCGCGATGATCGAGGCGGGGCTGGTGGACGAGGCGGTGGTTTTCCTCGCGCCGCTGCTCGGTGGCGGACCCGTGCCGGCCTTGGCGGGTGCGAGTTTGGCGGAGCCGCTCGGCTTGGAGAGGCCCATCTTCCGCCGGATCGGCGACGACGTGATGATGCGTGGTTTGATCTCCCGTTGAGGAAAACGGAAACGCCGCGGCCGGTGAGGGCGCGCGGCGTTTCTTGGTATCGGCCAACCTGCGAAAACTTGTCTCAGCGGCGGTAGTGGCCGTGCACGTAGCCACCGCCGTGGCCGAAGTGGACACTCACCCCGGAACGCGGGCGGCCGTAGTAGGGGTGTCCGTGATAAACCGGCGGCGGGCACGGGCGCACCACCACTGGCGGCGGGTAGGGCGGGCGCACGACCACCGGCGGGTGGTAGTAGCGCGGCGGTGCGGCACACCGGCGGTGACCCCAAACCGGATAGCCGTAAGGATCGTGCCGGACGACGTAGCGCTCGTAGTAAATCGGCGTGCCGCAGGGTTGGTGGCCGCCGATGTAGATGTGGGCGCTGACGTGGCGGTCGCCGCGGTGGTGGTAAGGACGTGCCTCTGCGGCGGGAGTGGCACCGATCCAAGCGAGCGCGCCGAGGGCGAGGGTGATGGCGAATTTCTTCATGAGCGTGTGCGGAGGTTCTTCCGTTGCGCGGGCTTCGACGGCGGCTTCGGCGGGTTATTCGAGAGCGGCCGAAATTTTTTTCGCGGGCTGGTTCCAAAACCCGCCGGGCTTTCCCATGGCGGCTGGCCTTCCCCGTGCTAATCTCCCGCCATGGACAACGTGCCCCCATTCTCGGAAATCCCGCCGCAGGGCGGATCCTCGTCCTCGTCAGGCGCCAACCGGCGGTTCCAGAGCGTGCGCGACGCGATCGACTCCGCGCGTCGCGATGCCTCTCGCATGGCCGGCGAAAGCGCGCCGAAGCTGAAGCAGGCGATCCGCGAAGCCGTCCACGACATGGCCTACGGCGCCGCCTTCGGCACCTGTTTCGCCGCCGCCTTTGCCCGCGAGGTCACGCCGTCGATGGTGAAGGACGGCGTCAAACGCGGCGCGCAAGCCGGACGCGATGCGGCGCGCAAGGCCACCACCGCCTTCCACCGCGCCGCCGACGAGCCGGCGCTCAATCCCCGCGAAGGAGCGGCCCCGGCCTGATCGCCGGGAAAACCCTTCGCTCATGACAAAGAAAAGCCCGGTCCAAGTGGCCGGGCTTTTCCTTTCGGGAGGGCTGCTCATCCCGCGGCGTTCACCAGGGCGGCGAGATTCCGGCGGTAATCGGTGAGCGTCTCGTCCGGACCGAGTGCGAGCGCTTTGTCGACGGCTTGTAGCGCGGCTTCGTAGCGATCCTGGGAAACGCGCAGCCTCGCCAGCTCGACCCAAGCTTCCTTGGCGTGATTTTCGGTGGCGGTGGCGCGCTCGAAGAGCAGTTCCGCTTCGCCCGGCTCGCCGGCGAGGACCTTGTGCTTGCCGAGCGCCATCAGCGCGTCGCCGTCGCTCGGATCCTCGGAAATCAAAGCCGCCAGCTCACTCGCGCCGTCTTCCGGCGCTTCGCTCGACTCGATCTTCCAGCGCGCGGAGGCGAGCCGGAGCGAGCGGGGGGCTTCTTCCGCTCCGACCCCCGCGGCATCCAGCAGCTCCTTCGCGATTTCCCAATCGCGCAGCGACATCGCCGAGTGGACGACGCCGACGATGCGGCCGGTCGAGGGCTTCCGTTCGTTTGAAAACGCGGCTTCCACGGCGTCACGGGCCGACTCGCGGCGGTCGGCGCGCAGGTGGAGGTCGGCGAGCAGCAGCAGGCTGTCCGGATCGAGCTTGCCCAGCCGGCGCGGCAGTTCGAGCGCCTTCACGGCATCCTCCATGCGGCCGAGGTCCATGAGGATGCTCGCCTGGAGCGAAGCGTAGGACGGCTCCATCGGCCGCTGGCGGATCACCTCGTCGAGCAGCGCGGCGGCTTCGTCGCGGGCGTTCAGGTTTTGCAGGCACTGGGCGATGCCGGCCTTCCACTCCGCGGTGTCCGGCTCGCTGACTTGGGCGAGGCGGTAGGCTTGCAAGGCGCTCGCCCACTCGCCGCGGTCGAGCCGGCAGTAGCCGAGCATGCCGTAGGTCGCGCCCTCGGCATCGCCGAGGCGGATCGCTTCGATGAGATGTTCCAGCGCCGGCTCGATATCTCCCTGGCGGATCCGCGCCATCGCCAGGTTGCGGTGCGCGCGGCGGAAGGAAGGGTAGTCTTCGATCGCGTCGGCATAGGCCTCGATCGCTTCCTCGATCTCTCCTTCCTCGAAATGCAGGTTCCCGAGGTTGAACTTCAGCGCCGCTGATTTCGCTGTCAGCGGGCTGCCCTTCAGCTTGGACAGCGCCGCATCCCGTTGGCCCTTCTCCATCAGTCCCTGGACTTCCACCAGCAACCCTCGCTCCTCGGACGAAACCGGCGGCTCGATCCGCGCCTCGATGCGATAACTCCCGTTGAACGCCTTCTGGAACGCCGGATCGCGCCAATAAGCGGATGAGATCTCCAACGGCTCCGCCGCCCAGAGGCCAGCGAGAGAAAGACTGAAAACTGAAAACTGAAAACTGAAAACTCTCATCTCACTTCTGGATCGTGATCGGCCAACGCATGATCGCTTTCACCGGCTGGCCGCGGCGGGTGGGCGGGGTGAATCGGGAGCTGCCGGCCACGCGGCGGGCCGGCGCAACAAGCTCGGGATGCGAAGAGGAAATGACGCGCCGCACGCTCACTGAGCCGCCGGTGCTCAGCTCGACCTCGAGCACCACCGTGCCTCGCGCGACGCCGCGCCGCGCCAGCGCCGGCGGAAATTGCGCCGAGCCGTGGCGCAAGAGCCGCGGCGTGCCGTCCAGTTCGTTGACCTGGTAGTGCGACTTCGCCACCGGTGCCGGTGGCCGCGGTGGCGCGGGGCGCGTCGTCGGTGCGGGCTTCGCCGGCTGCGGCCGCGGGCGGGGGCTTTCCGCCGGAACTTCCGGCAGCGGGGCGGGGGGGACGTCCGAGAAAAACGTCTCCACGGGCAGGGTGATGTCCATCGGCGCTTCGGCCTTCGGCACCGGCACGAGAGCCGGGTCCGGAATATCCGCCACGTCCGTGAGCGCCGGTGGCGGCGGCGGGGCGTCCGGCGGCGGTTCGACCGGCGGCGGGGGAGGCGGCTCCTCGATGGTCGTCACCTCGATTTCGCGGATCGTCAGGTCCGGCACTTCGACCCGCACCACCAGCAGGCGCGCGAGCGCCAGCACGGCCAGCAAGAAGCAGGCCGCGGCTATGCCGATGAGAGGGGACGTGAAACGCAAGCGAGTGATGAATGATGAATGCCGAGTGATCAGCGATCAGTGGTTATTTCTCGGTCGCGAGGGAGACGGATTCGGCGCCGGCGAGTTTCGCGGCGTCGATGACGCGGACGGTGGCTCCGGTGGCGGCGTTTTCGTCGGAGCGGATGATGACGGGAGTGGCTTCGTTCTCCTCGAGCAGGGCGGAGACCACGGCGCGCACGCCGTCGACGCCGATCTCGCGGCCGCCGTGCCAGACGCGGCCCTCCGAAGTCACCGCGAGAAGGATCGCCTGCTTGTCGAGGTCCTGGGAGCTGGCGGCGCGCGGTTTCGAGATCTCCACGCCGGTTTCCTTCACGAAGACGGTGGTGACGATGAAGAAGATCAGCAGCAGGAAGACCACGTCGATCAGCGGCGAGATGTCGACCGAGGTGGCGGTCTCGCTGGCGGTGGAATGGCGGAAGCGTCTCATGCGATGGCGGGCGGTTTTCCGAGTTCCTCGTGGAGCTGGCGCTGGAGTTCGAGATGGGTCGTCTCGGCCTGGCGCTTGAGCAAGGCGAGAAGGAATGCGGCGGGCACCGCGATCACGAGGCCGGCCTGGGTGGTGACGAGCGCCTTGGAAATGCCGGACGAAATCGAGTCGATCGGCGGCCCGCCACCGGCCGCGGCCATGCCGGAAAACGTCACGAGCATGCCTGCCACCGTGCCGAGCAGGCCGAGCAGCGGGGCGGCGCCGATGAGCACCGCGAGGAAGGGAATCCGGCGCTCGATCCACGCCATTTCATCCAGCTCGAAGGCGGCGAATCCGCGCTCCACCTCGCGCGGGCTGCGGGCCTGCCGTTGCCACGGGAGCGAGTGGCCGAGGCCGTGCTCGCGCGACCACGCACGTTTCGAGACCAGCCGCTTGGTCGCGCACAGGTGACGCCAGACGCTGAAGAGGATGGTGTAGATCATCACCGCCAGCGCGAGCAGCGCCCACAAGGTGAGGCCGCCTTCGCGCAAGGTGAGATGGATCGCGTCTTTCACGGCGGGCTATTTCGCGCGCAGCGCGTTGACGAACGACAGGCCGAGCCGCTCGGTCGTCTGGACGATGCCTTGGCTGCGGCGTGCGAGGAACGCGTGGAGAATCAGGGCCGGGATCGCCACCACCAGGCCGAAGAGCGTGGTGATCAACGCTTCGGAAATCCCGCCGGCCAGCGGCTTCGGATCGCCCGAGCCGAAAAGCGTGATCAGGTTGAACGTCGCGATCATCCCGGAAACCGTGCCGAGCAGCCCGAGCAGCGGCGATGTGGCGGCGGTGACGGCGATGACCGGCAGCATCGAGCCCGCGCGGCTCTGCACGCCCATCAGTTGTTCGTAGAGCGTTTCTTCGACTAGATCCGCCGTACTTCCGGATGCGTCGACGAGTTTTCCCATTACCGGGGCGGCGGGGTGTTTCATCTCGAGAGCGATGGCCTTGGCCTTTTCGCGGTCGCCCACGCGCAGCGCGGCGAGGATCGCGTTCACCCAGGCTTCGCCCGGCTCGCGGAAGCGCGAGAACTGGAGCAGCTTGATCACGCCGAAGATGAGGCTGAGCAGCGCGAGCAGCATGATCGGCCAGACCCACAGGCCGCCCTTGCGGATCAGGTCGGCGAAGCCGCCGTCGATCTCCTCGAGCGCGCGGGCATTGCCGCCGGTGACGTCGAGGCCGATCGCCGCCTCATTTCCGGAAACCACCGCCTGCACGGCCTCGGCGTCGCCGCGGTTCACCTGTGGGACGCCGGTGCCGGCGAGGGTCACGTCGCCGGCGACAGCGCCGTCGGCGGAGCGAAACCAGATGGCTGGTCCGGCGGCGGCGAAGGTGCCGGAAACGACCTCGCCGTCCGGACCGGCGGCCTCGCCCGGGGCGGTGGATCCGCCGAAGAGCGCCTCGAGCCGGTCGAGCGAGGCATCCAGCACGGCCAAGCGGCTTTCGAGCGCGGCGGCCGCGTCGTCGGCGGGTGCGGCGAGCAGGTCGGCGTCCACCGCCAGTTCCGGCGATCCCGGGCCGGCGAGGCTCACGACCTTGAGCGCGTGGTCCTTGAGCAGGCCGGCGAGGTAGGTCGCATCCTGGCGGCGCAGCGAGCGGTCGCGCTCGAGCTGCCGCATTTCCTGCTCGCGGTCTTCGCGGCTCATGCGGGCGATGCGGGCGAGCCGGCGTTTTTCGCGCAGCTCCAGCTCGGTCTCGGCGAACGATTTCGCCAGCTCCGGCTTTTCCGCGGCGATCACTTCGCGGGTTTGTTCCAGCGATTGCAGCGCGGCCTCGAGATCCCTCTCCGCGCGGAGCAACGCCGCGGCGATCTCCGTTTCCTGGGCAAGCGCGGCGGGGCTGAGGAACATCGCGGACGCGAGAGCAACGCGGCGGAACCAGCGGCGGGTGGCATTCATGATGGGAAACATTCGTGTCCGGGAAATGGGTCACTGCACCTGCACCGGCAGCTCGACCAGCGCCGGCGGCCGGCGCTTGTCCAAGGTCGCGATCGCCTTGCGCACCTCGCCGTGGATCTCGGGCCGGGCCTGCCACTTCCAGCCGTCGGCGGACGGTTCACCGACGCCGGCGCGACCGCTGCGGTCGGCATAGAACGCGCGGGCCAAGCCCAGGTAAATCACCTCCGCCTCGCGGCCGTCGCGCACTTCCTTCGCCCGGGTCAGCCGGCGGTTGAATTGCTCGGCCTTGCCGATGATGCCGAGAATCGATTGGAGCGCCTCGCGGGGTTCGTCTCCGGGCCGCCAGGCTTCCAGCGTCACGCGCTCCGTTTCCGTCTCCTTCGCCAGCGGTTCGGGGAATCGCTTCGCCAGCGCCAGCGTGCGCGGGGCGTTGCGCGCCGCCGCTTCGCCGGCTGCACGGCGGGCGGTCTTCAGCTTTTCCAGCTCGGCCTGCGCCTCCTTTTTCTGCTCATCGTATCCGCCTGCGGATTGGCCGGCCTTTTCGAGCTCCTCGTCCAGCAGCGCCAGCTCGCGACGGTGCAGCTCGAGCAGCGCCGCCAATTCCTCCTTCCGCGCCTGCCAATCCGTCCGCTCCTTCGACGCCTGCGCCTGCGTGTCCACGATCTTCGAGATCGTCTCGCGCAGCTCGACGACGGCCGCGTCGGGTTGGGCTTCCTGGGCGGCGGCGCGCGCCATCGGCAGGATGGCGCAGCAAGTGAAGAGGAGGATCCGCGCGGTCATGATCGTTCGGTGGGCAGGGCCTTATTGAGACAATGTCTCAACGACGCGGCAGAGATGATTTGTGCCGGCGCGTGCGTCAAATGAAAACCCGCGTGTTCGGCGGCCGAATCCGCGGCTCTTGACCATCCGCCGGGCAGTCCGCGAGATGGCGGCGCGTGACCGATCCGACCGAAGGCGAGAACCATGACACGCAGTGGATGCTGGAAGGCATCGCGGCTCTCGAGGCCGGCAATTTCTCCATCGCGCTCGAGCGCTTCGAGCGGGTGTTGGCCGTTCGCGAAGCCCGTCGGTGGCGCGACGAGCCGGAGCTGGCGTGGTCGCTCGCGGCGGCGCACTTGAACCGCAGCGATGCGCTGCGCGGGGTCGGCGGAGAAGGTTCCGCCGCGGAGGCCTTGGCCTCGATCGACCGCGCCATCGAGGCGATGCGGCATGTGCCGTTGGCGAATCATCCCGCCCTGCCCGAGCGGCTGATCCTCGCGCGGATCCACCGCGCCACCTTGTGCGGGGAAGCCGGCAGGGGCGATCCGGCGGCCGAGGCGTTCGCCGAGGCGGAAGCCTTGCTGGACCGCTGGGGGCGCGAGCTGACCTCCGAACGCGTATTCCTTGATGCGATGCTGCATGCGAACCGCGCGCGGCACCGGACGGAGGAATCTCCTGCCGCGGCCTGCGAAGACGCGCGCCGGGCGGTCGAGAGGCTGCGGACGCTGCCGGAAACGCCCGTGGTCGCGGGCGCGAAAGTGCGGGCCGGTGCGATCCTGTGCCGCGCGCTCGCGCGGATGCTCGGCGAGCCGGAGCGCGTCGGCGATTGGATCGCGGTGGCCACGGACGCCGCCGAAGAGGCGCTGGCGGTCGTCCGGCGCCACCAACTCCGTGAGCCGCTCGCGGCGGATCTCGTCCGCTATGGCGCGCTGATCTATCGGAAGTGCCAGCCGCATTTTCTCGGCGAGTACCTGTGCGACTGGCTCGCCGGCGACGGCCCGCTGGCCGGCGACGAGGCGCTGAAGGACGAAATGCGCAATGAGTTGCTCGCGGCGCGGCTGGACGTCGAACGCCGCGTGCTCGTGGCACCGCACGAGACGGCATTCGTGGAAAAGCAGGCCCGCATCCTGGACAAGTTGCGCGAGGCCGAGTCGGCGCTTCTCAGCGAAGCCGGTCCGACTTGATCTCCGCGAGCGTCCGGCAACCGGCGAGGGCCATGGTCATTTCCAGCTCGGCCCGCAGCAACCGCAGCACGTGGGCTACGCCGATCGCGCCGGCGGCGGCGAGGCCGTGGAGGATCGGCCGGCCCACCATCACGGCGTCCGCGCCGCGGGCGAGCGCCTTGAAAACGTCCGATCCGCGACGGATGCCGCCGTCGAGCAGGATCGGCGCGCGGCCGGCCACTTCCGCGGCGATGGCTGGGAGCGCGTCGATCGTCGCCGGCGCGCCGTCGAGCGTGCGGCCGCCGTGATTCGAGACGACGATACCGGAAACGCCATGCTCGAGCGCGAGCCGTGCGTCGTCCGGATGGAGCACGCCTTTCAGAAGGATCGGCAGGCGGGTGTTTTCTCGTAGCCACTCGAGATCCTCCCAGCGCGGCGCGAGTTCCAGCAGCTCGCTGCCGAAGACCCGGTCCGCCGGCGCGACCGGCCGCACGCCGCGCAAGTTCACCGCCTCGATGGCCGGCGGGATGCGGAATCCGGCGCGCTGTTCGCGGTTGCGCAAGCCGCCGAGCGGCGCGTCCGCCGTGAGCACCAGGGCCTCGTAACCGGCGGCCTCGGCGCGCCGCACAAGCTCGAGCGTGAATCCGCGGTCCGGCTGGATGTAGAGCTGGAACCAGAGCGGCGCGGCGGCGTTCGCGGCGATTTCCTCGAGCGTGCAGGTCGCGGAAACGCTGACGGTCGTGCCCGCCTCGAGCGCGCCGGCGCCGAGCACGGTCGCCAGCTCGCCGTCCGGATGGAACATCCGGTGAAACGCGGTGGGCGCGATGAAGATCGGATGGGCGAATCTCCGGCCCAACAGCTCGAGCCGCGTGTGCCCGCCGCGGAGATCGCGCAGGAGCCGCGGGAAAATCTGGATCCGCTCGAAGGCGGCGCGGTTTTCGCGGAGCGTGACTTCGTCCGCCGAGCCGCCGGCCAGATAAGCCCATGCCGCCGGGTCGACCCGCGCTTCGGCGAGTTTTTCGTAGTCTTCCACCGCCGCGACCTCCGGCGGGATGGCGTCGAGCGGTAGGAGAGGCATCACATTTCCGCCCATTGGCGGAGCAGGTTGTGGTAAACGCCGGTGAGCTGCACCGCCGATTGGCCGGCGACTTCATGGTCCGGCAGCGCCTGGTTGATCCGCTGGATGGCGATGTCCATGTCGAAGAGCAGCGAGCGTCGCTCGTCCGAGCGCACCATGCTTTGCAGCCAGAAGAACGAACACAGCCGCGCGCCGCGGGTGACCGGCGTGACGTGGTGCAGGCTGGTGGACGGATAGAGCACCATGTGGCCGGCGGGGAGCTTCACGCTCTTCGCGCCGTAGGTGTCCTCGATGACCAGCTCGCCGCCGTCGTATTCGTCCGGGCCGGCGAAGAACAAGGTGCAGGAAAGATCGGTGCGGATGCGCCGGCCGTCGGGCAGGCCGCGGATCGCGCTGTCCACGTGCGTGCCGAACTGCTGGCCGCCGGCATAACGGTTGAACATCGGCGGCAGGATGTGCAGCGGCAGCGCGGCGGACATGAACAGCGGGTTTTCGTGCAGCGCGCGGAGGATGGTTCCGCCGACCTGCCGGGCCGCGGGATCGTCGGCGGAGAGCTGCCTGTTGTC
>CBFGTW010000155.1:0-10369 GCA_965651855.1 uncultured Verrucomicrobiales bacterium | reverse complement strand
GACCGCTACAAGAGCGTGATCGTGGAAGACGGGGTGGCGGCGAAGACGATGGCGGCCTACATCGACCTGAATCCGGTGCGGGCGGGGTTGGTGGAAGACCCGGCGGATTACCGCTGGAGCGGTTACGGCGAGGCCATGGGCGGGCGGAAGAAGGCGCGGGCGGGCTTGGTGCGGGCGCTGCGGGCGCACGAGGGAGTGGCCGAGGCGGCTGGCACGGCTCGCGCCGCGGCGGAGGCGGGAGCGGATCCGGTGCCTTGGCGGGAGGTTTCGCGGGAATACCGGCGGCTTCTGATGGAAGGCGCGGTGGAGAGAGTGCGGGAAAGCATCGGCCGCGACGGGAAATCGCGGGTGGAGACCGTGCGCCGCGGGATCTCGAAAGAACGGGCCGTTGAGGAAATCGCGTGGCTCAGGTCTGACGGGTCTGACGACGGCTTGCTCCATCTGGGGCGGGCGCTTCGTCACCGCATCCGCTACTTCACGGACGGCGCGGTGATTGGCAGCCGGCTTTTCGTCGACGAAGTCTTCCGAAGCTCGCGCGAGCGCTTCGGCCCGCGGCGTTCGAGCGGGGCGCGGAAGCTGCGGGGCTCGGCGGCGGGGCTTGCGGGCGAGATTTGGTCTCTCCGGGACCTACGGCTTGGCACGGAGTGACCGGCCTCACGGGTCCCATACGCGGGTCCGCAGCGCTTCGGCGGCGGCGCGGGCTTCGGCCTCCTTCTTGCTCTTGCCCTTGCCGTTGGCGAGCACCTGGTCTCGCCACACGACCTCGGCTTGGAAGACCCGCCGGTGGTCCGGTCCGCTCTCGCCGATGATCCGGTAGGTGGGCGCTTGCGGATGGATCGCCTGCAGGCACTCCTGCAGCTCGCCTTTGGGATTTCGCTCTTCCGGACTGGAGGCGAGCGCACCGATTTCCGACTGGAAAAGCCGGAGCACCAGATCCCGCGCGGAGTCCGGTCCGGAATCGAGATAGACCGCGCCGATCAGCGCCTCGAAGGCATCGGCCAGCGTGGACAGGCGCCGCCGTCCGCCGGTCGCCTCCTCGCCTTTGCCGAGCATCACGTAGTCGCCGAGGTGGATCGCCATCGCGAACCGCGCGAGCGCCCGCCGGGAAACGACACGCGAACGGAGCTTCGTCAGGCGGCCCTCCGTGAAGTCGGGGAAAAGCCGGAACAGCTCCTCGGTCACGATCAGCTGCAGGACCGCGTCGCCGAGAAACTCGAGCCGCTGGTTGTCGAAATGCGGCCGCTGGGACTCGTAAGCGAGGCTCGGGTGCGTGAGAGCCTCGGCGAGCAGGAGCGAGTTTCGGAATTTGTAGTGGATCCGGCTCTCGAGCGGCTGCATCGCGGCGATGTTCTGGCTGTTCCTCTCGCGCCCGGACCGCGGAAATTCCTTGGGAAAATGGGGTGATCGACGGGACTCGAACCCGCGACAACCGGAATCACAATCCGGGGCTCTACCAACTGAGCTACGACCACCGTTGAAGGCGGGCGAGAGAGCTAAGCCACCTTCGCCGATTTGCAAAGGGAAAAATGCCGCCCGTCCGAAAACTCCGCGCCGCCTGTCCGCAGGCCCGGATTTCCGGGCTTGGCACCCTGCCGGCCGTCGGCATTCTCACGGCCGCCATGTCCCCGGAAGCGCAGCTCGAACAACTCACCGCCGGCGTCTCGAAGGTCCTCTCCGCGAAGGAACTGCTCGAAAAACTCCGCCTCGGCCGGCCGCTCCGCGTGAAGTTCGGACTCGACCCGACTTCCCCGGACATCCACCTCGGCCATACCGTCGTTTTCGAAAAACTGCGGCAGTTCCAGGAGCTCGGCCACCAGATCGTCATCATCATCGGCGACTTCACCGCCACCATCGGCGATCCGTCCGGCCGCTCCGCGACCCGCCCGCCGCTCTCGCGCGAGGAGGTGCTGGTCAACGCCAAGACCTACACCGACCAGCTCTTCAAGCTCCTCGAGCGCGACAAGACGGAACTCACCTTCAACGGCGATTGGTTCCGCAAGATGACCTTCGAGGACGTCCTCCGCCTGAACGGCCGCGTCACCATGCAGCAAATGCTCCAGCGCGAGGATTTCCGCAACCGCATCGACAAAGGCCAGGAAGTGCGCCTCCACGAGATCCAGTATCCGATCGTCCAGGGCTGGGATTCCGTCGTGGTCCGCGCGGATGTGGAACTCGGCGGCACCGACCAGCTCTTCAACCTGCTCGTCGGCCGCGACCTGCAGAAGGAGGAAGGCCAGCCGCAGCAGGTCGTCATGACCATGCCGCTGCTCGAGGGCCTCGACGGAGTGAAGAAAATGTCGAAGTCCTACGGCAACTACGTCGGCGTTTCCGAGCCGCCGCAGGAAATGTTCGGCAAGCTCATGAGCGTGTCCGACGAGCTGATGGACCGCTACTACCTGCTTTTGCTCGGCGAGACGCGCGACACCTCGGGCCACCCGATGGAGGCGAAGAAGTCGCTCGCCGGCCGGATCACCGAGCGCTACCGCGGCGGCGCGGGCGGATTGGGAGACGCGGTTTTCGAAGAAGGACCTCGACGCCGCCGATCTGCCGGAGCTTCCGGTTGCGGATCTGCCGTCTGAAGTTACCGTGCTCGGGCTCGCCGCCCATGCCTTCCGCGCCGGATTCGGCCTGGAAAAATCCAACGGCGAGCTGCGCAAACAGTTCATCACCACCGGCGCCGTGCAGCTCAACGGGGAGAAGCTGACGGACCCGACGGCGGTGGCGGCGGTGGGCGCGGGCGACGTGCTGAAACTCTCGAAAAAGCACGCCGTCCGCTTCATCTGAGATAAATTGAGAAACCTTTGGCATGACTCCGAAACTCTATATCAAACCCGGCTGCCCGTGGTGCGACGACGCGGTGCATTACCTCGACAAAAAGGGCATCGATTACCGGGCGGTCGTCGTGAGCGGAAATCCGGAGGCCATGCAGGAAATGTACAGCATCTCCGGCCAGTACAAGGCGCCGACGATGGACTGGGACGGCGAGATTCTCGCGGACTTCGGCGTGGACGAGCTGATTCCCTTCCTCCGCGAGCGCGGCGTTGAAGTCTGACTTGTGGCGCGGGGGCGATGCCGGCTGAATCAGCGCCATGCCCGAAACCCCACCTGCGCTGGCCCGCTACATCGAGGGCCTGAAAACCCACGACATCGAGAAGATCGGCTCCACGTTTTCCGACGACATCGTCTTCGTCACGCCGGCGAAAACGATGCACCGCGAGCAGATCCTCGCGTTTCTCTCCGCGCTCTACCGCGCGTTCCCGGACTGGAGCTACGACCACGACGAGCCCGTGCACCGCGCCGACGGCATGATCGGCGTGAACTGGCGGCAGGGCGGCACGCACACCGGCACGCTCGCCTTTCCCGGCTTCGATCCCGTGCCCGCGACGGGCCGGCCGGTGAAGATTCCGGAGCACTACTTCCACTACCGCGTGACGGACGGAAAGCTCGCCGAGATCCGCCCGGATCCCGTTCCCGGGGGTGCGCCGCGCGGGATTTTCGAGCAGATCGGCGTCGAACTCCCACCGCTCTGAAAACGATGCCCTTCGCCATTGTCACCCGCGACAAGCCAGGCCACGCGCACCTCCGCGAGCGCCACCAGTCCGAACACAAGCGCTACCTCGACGCCCACAACGACCGCCTGCTCCTCGCCGGCGGCGCGATGCTGGACGACGCCGGCACAACCCCGCATGGCGGCGTTCTCCTGATCGACACCGACGACCGCGCAGAAGCCGAGGCCTTCGTCGCCGGCGATCCGTTCGCGAAATGCGGGCTTTTCGAGAGCGTGCTCATCACGCGCTGGCGCAAGGCGTTCTTCAACCACGAGCGGCTGGTGGACCTGTAGCCGCCGGCGCGTTGATTTTTTGCATGCAATCAGCCGGTCGGGCCTTGCATCGCGATCTCTTCGGTTCAGGCTGCCGACCATGAAACCCGTGCTCCCGCTCGCGTTCGCGGTCGGCCTGCTGCTGGCGGCAGCCGATGCCGCAACGCCGTTCTTCGACCCGACGGTGCCGGTTCACGCCACGCCGGTGGACGCCGGTGAGGGTGGCGTGATCGCCCGCGGCTTGCTGATCCGGGCGGGCGACGGCCAGTGGGTCGTCTTCGACCAGGACTTGCTGCGGCCGGCGCTCTGGTTCGCCAGTCCAGGGGGAAAAGATCCGCTCACCTTGGAAATGATGTCGCAGACCTCTTGGCACGAGCCGACGCGGAAAAGCGGCGTCCGCCAGCCTCGACCCGCCGGCGAAGCCGTCGCGCTCGCACCCGAGCTGCCGGGCCTGGCCGCAAACGTGGAGGCGCTTCTCCACGATCCCCGTCCGGAGTTCGGGGCGGACGAACCGGGTCGCGGCGGACTGGAAGCGAGCGGCCGGAAGTTCCTCGGCTACGGCGTCCCCGCGGAGGGGGCCGTGCTCAGCCACCGGATCGGCGAAACGACAATCCGTGAGTGGTACGAGGCGGATCGTAATTCCCTGCGGCGGCACCTCGCCGTGGCCGGTGGCGAGGAGCTGGCGGTGCTTGTCGCGGGAGGCTCGTTCGCGATCGATGCGGCGGGCGTCGCCGCCTCCGGAAGCCTCCACGTTTCCTCGAATCATCCCGGCTTGAAACTCGAGACGCACGGCGACCGGCTCGTCGCGCGCCTGCTGGCGTCCACCCACGAGCGTCGCGTCACTCTGGCCTATTCCACGAGCGGGGCGGCGCGCCACGCCCCCACGCCGCCGGTGCCCGCGAAGCCTGTGGCCCGTTGGTCGGAGACGCGCGAGACCAAAGTCGATTCCAGCGCGGAGTCCGGCCCCGGCTGGGCGATCGACCGGATCGGCCTGCCGGAGGATAATTCCTGGAAACGCCGCGTGCGGCCGGCCGATCTGGCATTCTTGACGTCGCAAACGGCAGCGGTTGTCACTTTCGAGGGCGACGTCTGGAAAATCGACATCGCGCCGGGACGGACGCGCTGGCGGCGGGTCGCCGCCGGTCTCGGCGAGCCGCTCTCGATCGGAAACGCGGGCGGAACCTTGCAAGTCTTCACCCGCAACGGACTCGTACGTCTCCTCGATGCCGACGGCGACGGCGAAACCGATTTCTACGAGAATCATAGTAGCCTGATGGTCCAGACCGCCGGCACCCGCGGCTATCCCCTCGACATGGAGATCGCGCCGGACGGCACGACGTTCTGCAGCATCGGCGGGATCGTCACGGACGACCGCTCGTTCACCAACCGCCTCTCCGCGATTCCCCACGCGGGCGCGATCCTCTCGGTCTCGCCCGACGGGTCGGAGCTGGAAATCGTGGCTTCGCGGATCCGCGAGCCGTTCATCGCCCTCGATCCGGAGTCCGGCCGGATGGTTCTGTCCGACCAGCAGGGCCACTATGTTCCCTCGTCCGGCATCTTCCCGGTGATGCCGGGCGACGCCTTCGGCTACGGCGGGGGCGAGGGCCGGCGCCCGCCGCTCGTCTGGATTCCGCACGAGCAGGACAATTCCTCGGCCTCGCCGCACTGGTTGCGCGGTTCCGCCTTCGAGGCATGGAACGGCGGCCTGCTGAATCTCTCGTACGGCACCGGCCGCTTGTTCCTGATCCGGCCGGACGGCGAATGGCCCGCCACCCGCGGCGCGGCGATCCCGCTCGGCATCGAGACGGGCGTCCCGCTCCTGCACGCCCGCACCCACCCGGGCGACGGCAGCTTGTGGCTCGCCGGCTTCCGAATCTACGACTCGCGGGTGAAGGCGCTCGAAGGTCTCGCACGCTTGCGGCCGACTGACGGGCCGGTGGCCGCGCCGATGGACGCGCGGATTTTCCAGCAGGGCGTCGTGCTGACTTTCTCCGCGCCGATCGATCCGTCGTCGCTCGACGCGGACCGCGTTTCGGCCAAGGAGTGGCAATACCGGCGGACTTCCGGCTACGGCTCCCCGCGCTTCAAGCGCGATGGGTCCCAAGGCGTGGACGAACTCGCGACCGGCGGCGTCTTCCCGTCGAAGGACGGCAAGAGTGTGTTCGTCCACATTCCGGATCTCCAGCCGACGATGCAGCTGGAGTTGACGCATCCCTTCAAAATCGCAGCCGCGAAGGACGCCCCTCCGCCGGTCTATTTCACCGCGGCGGACTTGCTCCCCGCGCCGTGGGTCGAGCTGGGCTTCGATCCGCCGCAGCTGGAAGGCTCGGTCGCCAGCGTGCGGGCCACGGAAGCCGACGCCGAGCCGACGGTCGGACGCGGCGCGGAAGTTGCCGTTCGTTTCGGCTGCACCGCCTGCCACGCGGTCGGCGGCCAGGCCGCCGGCCACAGCGGACCGTCGTGGCTGGGGCTCTTTGGCAGCGAGCGGAAGTTCAAGGACGGCACGTCGGCCATCGCGGACGCCGCCTACCTGCGGGAGGCGATTCTCGAGCCGGACAAGAAGATCGTCGAGGGCTTCGAACTCGGCATGGCCAGCTACGCCGGCGTGCTTTCGGAAGCGGAAATCGAAAGTCTGATCCTCTACATCGAGTCGCTGAAGTGACGGCGACGGCTCACGGCTGCTTGAGGAAACGGCGAACCGTCTCCCGCGCGTGCGCCGCGTCCTCCTCCGGCGCGGGCTCTTCGCGTTTGGCGATCTCGGCGGCCCAGCCGAAGTGGATCTGCCACAGCTTCTGACCATCCACCTCTGGCTCCAGCACGATCCGAGGCTGCTCGTGCAGCACCTCCGCCCATGCATCGCGGACGTTTTTCCAATAGCCGCCGGTCTTTTCCCAATCCTCCCGCACCGGCCCCGCCAACTCGGGCGCGGTGATCGCCTCGTAGCGGTTCACGCCGATCTCGGTGCCGACGTAGCGGGTGCGCTCCTTCGTTTTCGACAACTTGCGGTTGTGCTGCACGTGCAGCCAGCCGTTCGGCGCGATCGTGATCTCGTGGTGGCCCTCGAGGATGTTGTAGTCGTCACGCACGGAAAACTCTCGCCGCGGCAGCGGACGCGGCGCGTTGTCGCTCCGCCAGACGGACATCCCGCCGCGGTGCGCCCAGCGGCCCATCACTTCGTATCGCGGGGAATCATCCACTTGGAAAACCGCCTGCGACCACCGCCCGCCCGGCCGCGGCGCCGGCATCCGCGCCCACGTGAGGTCGCCGAGATAAGCGAGGATTTCCTTGTCTTCGAACGTCCAGTCCTGGCGCCAATGCTTCATCACGTGCGGCCCCTCGGTTTCGCCCTCCTCGTTCTTGAAATACATCACCAGCGTGTGCTGGAGGCTGATGAAATCGCCGCGATCCTCGAGCACCTCGACATGCTCGGTGCCCCACGAGAAATACGGGCGCGGCGGTCGGTAGTCCGCGGAGAACCCCAGCGTCTCGATGAAATCGAAGCTCACCCGGTAGCTGCCGGCCAGCGCCAGGATCGCGCGGCGGTCGCGCTCGCGCTTCGTGATCCCGGGCTCGCGGAGCTTTTTCCACCGCTCCCCGGGTTCGCTGGCCAGCGTCACCTCCGCGCCTTCGGTCGTGCCGCCGCGGGGTTTCATTTCCTCCCATTCCATGAACGGCCAGGCGAAGACGTGACCTTGTGGCTCGGCCGAAGCCGAGGCGAGGGAGGCCGCCAGCAGGATGGAAAGCGGAAATCTCATGACGATTGGAATCACAACCGCGTCCGCGTCCGTCGCAAGCGCCGATTTGCCCGCTTGCCTCCGGCCGGAGCCGCGGGCGAGACTGCGCCACCATGAATCGCCGCCATTTCCTCCGCACCGCCGGCGCCGGTTCGCTCGTTCTCGGCGCCGGCCGCGCCCTCGCCCTCGAAGCCGGAGAGGAATACCTGAAAAACATCGGCATCCAGCTCTACACGCTGCGGGGACCGCTCGGCGAAGACGCCGCCGCCACGCTCCAAGCCGTCGCCGTCGCCGGCTACAAGCAGGTGGAGATGTACGGCTTCCCGAACTGCCAGCCGCAGATCGACGGGGCGAAAGCCGCGGGACTCGCCCTGAATTCCTCGCACTTCGAGTGGGGCAGCGTCGTGAACCCGAGCGACGACGAAATGTCCGACTTCGCCAAGATCCTCGAAAAGGCGGACGAAATCGGCCTCACGCATCTCGTCGTCCCGTATCTCCACGACAACGAACGCCGCACGCTCGACGACTACAAGCGCGTCGCGGAAAACTGCAACAAGGCCGCCGGCATGGCGAAGAAGGCCGGCATCCAGCTCGCCTACCACAACCACGCGTTCGAGTTCGAGCCGAAGACGGGCGGGAAAACCGGCTTCGACATCTTCGTCGACGAGTTTTCCCAAGACATGAAATTCGAGCTCGATGTCTTCTGGGTGAAAGTCGGCGGCATCGATCCGGCGGAGCTGATCGGCAAGCTCTCCGGCCGCGTCACCCAGCTCCACCTCAAGGACCTCAAGGACGGCATCGAGGTGCCGAACTTCGGCGGCCTGCCGCAGGACGCCTTCCAGGAAATCGGCGACGGCGTCATCGCCATGGAGCCGATCCTCGCCGCCGCGGAAAAAGCCGGCGTCGCCCACTGCCACGTCGAGCAGGACCACTCGCCCGACCCCCTCGCCAGCATCCGCCAGAGCCTGGATTTCCTCCGCGGGCTCTGAGGGAAATTTTCACCGCCAAGTTCGCCAAGAAGGCACGGAGTGCGGACATCAGTCCGCCCGTTCGACACCGCGCCGCGCGCAGCCTCTTCGTTTCGAATTTGATGCTTCGGATTTCGTGCTTCTCTTGCCCCTTGCGCATCCGCCGGCCGCTCCCTAGGCTCCGCGCCCCCAGCGATGAGCGCCAAGTCCGTTTTCCTCTACGACACCACGCTGCGTGACGGCACGCAGGGCGAGGGCTTCCAGCTTTCCGGCCTCGACAAGCTGCGGATCGCGCAGCGGCTCGATGAATTCGGCATCGACTACATCGAAGGCGGCTGGCCGGGCTCGAACCCGAAGGACGTCGAGTTTTTCCGCGAGGCGAAAGGCCTGAAGCTCAAGCACGCCAAGCTCGCCGCCTTCGGCTCGACCCGCCGGGCGAATACGCCGGTGGAGAGCGATCCGCAGGTCCAACTCCTGCTCGACGCGGAGACGCCGGTGGTCACGATTTTCGGCAAGAGCTGGGAACTGCAGGTCACCGAGGTGCTGCGGACGACCGTCGAGGAAAACCGCGCGATGATCCGCGACACCGTGGCGCATCTGGTGAAAAACGGCCGCGAGGTCGTCTATGACGCCGAGCACTTCTTCGACGGGTACAAGGACGGCCCGGACCACGCGCTCGCCACGCTCGAAGCCGCGGCCGAAGGCGGCGCGAGCTGCCTCGTGTTGTGCGACACGAACGGCGGCACGCTGCCCGCGGAGGTCGAGGAAATCTGCGCCGCGGTGAAGGCGCGCCTGCCGCACACGCCCTTCGGCATCCACACCCACAACGACTGCGAACTCGGCGTGGCCAACGCGATCGCCGCCGTCCGCGCCGGAGCCTCCCAGGTCCAGGGAACGATGAACGGCTACGGCGAGCGCACCGGAAACTGCAACCTCACCTCCGTCGTCCCGATCCTCCAGCTCAAGATGGGCATTGAGGTGGTGCCGCGGCTCGAGAAACTACGGGAGCTTTCGTACTTCGTCGACGACGTCTCGAACAACCCGCACTTCGCCCGCGCGCCGTTCGTCGGCCGCACCGCCTTCGCCCACAAGGGCGGGATGCACGTGAACGCGGTGCAGAAGCTCGCCCGCAGCTACGAGCACATCGAGCCGGGCAGCGTCGGCAACACCCAGACGATCCTGGTTTCCGAGCTCAGCGGGCAGTCGAACATCCTCATCAAGGCGGCGGAACTCGGCATGCCGCTCGAGAAGGGCGCGCCCGAGGCCTCCGCCATCCTGCGCCGGATCAAGGAGCTCGAGCACGAGGGCTATTCCTTCGAGGCTGCCGGCGGGTCGTTCGAACTCCTCATCCGCCGCGAGCTCGGAAGATATGCCAAGCCCTTTGATCTGACGGAATACCACACCAGCTTCCGCCAGTATCGCGACGGCCACCCGCCGGTTTGCGAAGCGACGGTGAAACTCAGCGTCGACGGCGTGCCGGAGCTGACCGTCGCCGAAGGCCACGGCGTGGTGAACGCGCTCGACATCGCCCTGCGCAAGGCGCTGCTGCCGTTCTATCCGGAGATCTCGGAAGTTTCGCTGGTCGATTACAAGGTCCGCATCCTCGACGGCCACGACGCCACCGCGGCGAAGACCCGGGTGCTCATCGTGTCCACCGACGGCCACCGCAACTGGGGAACGGTCGGCGTATCCGAAAACATCATCGAGGCCAGCTGGCTCGCGCTGGTGGACGGTATCGACCTCTTCCTCCAGCGCCGCAAGAACGGCAAGAGCTGAGACTCGCCGCGGCGGCACCGGCGTAGCAATCTCGCCACCGCATGAGCGACGAGAACCCCTACGCCCCGCCG
>CBFGTW010000154.1:0-10494 GCA_965651855.1 uncultured Verrucomicrobiales bacterium | reverse complement strand
CGTCCCCCGGCCAGGTTTCTTGACCTCGGCGGATCGGCTCCGCAGAGTGCGCGACGGCTGGATCTTCCGCCGTTTGAGAAACCCATGAATGCCCTCCTGCTCGTCGCGCCCTCGAAGTTCGCCTACACGGAAGTTCCCGATCCCGAGCCCGGCCCGGGCGAGGTGCTGGTGGATGTGAAAGCCTGCGGGATCTGCGGCAGCGACATCCACGGCATGGACGGCAGCAGCGGCCGGCGCATTCCGCCCATCGTCATGGGCCACGAGGCCTCAGGCGTGATCGCCGGAGTCGGCGATGGGGTGGAGGAGTGGCAGGCGGGCGACCGCGTGACGTTCGATTCCACCGAGTTCTGCGGCGAGTGCCCGGAGTGCGCGCGGGGAAACGTGAATCTCTGCTCCGGGCGCCGCGTCCTCGGCGTGTCCTGCCAGGATTACCGCCGTCACGGCTGTTTCGCCCAGCGGGTTGTCCTGCCGGCGCGCATCCTGTACCGGATTCCAGAGGCCTTGAGCTTCGAAAAGGCGGCCTTCGCCGAGCCGGTGTCGATCGCGCTGCACGCGGTGAACCTCGCGCCCGCCGTTCCGGACGAACCGGCGGTCGTGGTCGGGTCCGGCTTGATCGGGCTGCTGGTCGTGCAGGCGCTGCGCGCGCGCGGGTGGAGCGAGGTGATCGCGGTGGATCTCGATGACGGGCGGCTGGCCCTGGCGGCGGAACTCGGAGCGACGCGGACCTTCAATGCCCGCGAGCCGGATCTCGCGGCGAAGTTGCGCGACCTGTGCGGTGGCGACGGCGCGGGGACGAGTTTCGAAGTGGTCGGCGCCGCGGCTCCGGTGGAACTCGCGATCCGCAGCGTGCGCAAAGGCGGGACGGTCGTGCTGGTCGGAAATCTCCAGCCGAGCGTGCCATTCCCACTGCAAGAAGTGGTGACACGCCAGATCACCCTGCGGGGATCGTGCTCCTGCGCCGGGGAATATCCGGAGGCGATCCAGCGGATCATGGACGGCTCGATCCGCGTGGAGCCGTTGCTGAGCGGGACCGCCCCGCTCGAGGAAGGGGCGGAATGGTTCGCCCGTCTCGCGGAGAATACGGAGGGACTGCTGAAGGTGGTGCTGAAACCGTGACGGGAGGAATGATGCCAGAGGCAAAAAAGAAGAGGTTGGAAACCGGAAACCAAAAATCGGAGATAGCAAATGTTTGATCTATCCGGGCGTGTTGCGCTTGTCACTGGCGCGAGCCGTGGGCTGGGGGAGGGGTTCGCGCGGACTTTGGCGAAGGCGGGGGCGGATCTGATCGTCACCAGCCGAACGCTTCAATCGTTGGATTCCATCCGGAAGGAGGTTGAATCGCTCGGACGACGGTGCGTTCCGCTGGCGCTCGATGTGCGGGACCATGACAGCATCTGCGGTGCGGCCGAAGCGGTGGCCGGGCACGTGGAGCGGCTCGACATTCTGGTGAACAACGCCGGCTGCAACGTGCGCAAGCCGGCGGTTGAAGTCACCTGGGACGACTGGAATCTCGTGCTCGACACCAATCTCCGCGGCACGTTTTTCGTGGCCCAGCAGGTGGCGAAGCGGTTCATGATCCCGGCGAACTACGGGCGGATCATCAACATCGGCTCCGTCACTTCCGTGGCGGGGTATGCCGGGCTCGGGCCCTACGGCGCGAGCCGCGGCGGGACGAAGCAACTCACCATGAGCCTCGCCGACGACTGGGGCGTCCACGGCATCACCGTGAATTGTCTGGCGCCCGGCTGGTTCAAGACCGCGCAGAACGCCGTGATGTACGAGGATGAGGAGTGGGTGGCGTATCTCAGCGACCGCATCCCGCTCAAGCGCCCCGGCGCCCCGGGCGATCTCGACGCGCCGTTGCTTTTCCTGGCCTCGGAAGAAAGCCGCTACGTCACCGGCCAGATCCTGCTGGTGGATGGCGGCATTTCCGGCGGTGCCACCCGCGCCGTGCCGCGGAGGAAATGATGATCCACCACGGCATCCGCAGCCATTTCAGCCAACAAACCGACCGCAAATGTCATTCTCCCTCCTCGCGCTGACCCTCGTGGAAAGCTGGCCGTTCGTCGTGCTGGCGGCGAGCGTCGCCTTCATCGTCGTGTCCATCGGCGTGCTGCGTCTGCACGCGTTTCTATCGCTGATCCTCGCCGCGATCTTCGCCGGCTGTCTGGCGCGGGTCTTCCCGGAAACCACGGCGGTCGAGGGAAGTGCGGTCATCGCCAGCCTTTCGGACGTGCTGAGGTTGATGCTCGACGGCTTCGGCCGCACCGCGGCGGGGGTGGCGCTCTCGATCGCGCTGGCCTCGATCATCGGCTACTGCCTGATGGAGAGTGGCGCCGCGGACCGGGTGGTGCGCCGTTTCCTGCGCGTCTTCGGCGAGCGGAACGCCGGCGTCGCGCTGTTGGTGAGCACTTATGTGCTGTCGGTTCCGATCTTTTTCGACACCATGTTCCTGCTGATGGCGCCGCTGGCGAAGGCGTTGCATCTCCGGACCGGAAAGAACTATCTCCTGTATGTCTTGTGCGTCTGCTGCGGCGGCGTGATCACGCACTCGCTGACCGTCCCGCACCCGGGGCCGATCGCCACGGTGGAGAACCTGCGGCTCGACGTGGGACTCTCGATCATGGGCGGCATCCTCGCGGGGATCATTCCCGCGGCGGTGGGATATGGGGTCGCCAGTCTGCTGAACCGGCGGATGACCGTCCCGCTACGGGAAACGCCGGGCCTTCCCATCTCCGAACTCGCCGCCGTGATGGAGAAGCGGGACGACGAGCTCCCCGGCTTCGGCGTCTCGCTGCTGCCGGTGATCCTGCCGATCGCGCTCATCAGCTTTTCCTCGATCTTGAGAATCGGCGAACAAGGCGGCGCGGCGGCGGCCGACGGCTGGCGGGATTTCGCCCACTTCATCGGCGACAAGAACATCGCGCTGTTCATCGGTGCGTTCATTTCGCTGCGCATCCTCGCGCGGCAGAAGCGCTACGACCGCAAGCGGCTCGGCATCCTCCTCGGGCCGCCGCTGGAGACCGCCGGCGTGATCATCCTGATCACCTCCGCCGGCGGTGCGTTCGGATCCATGATCCGCCACGCCGGGGTCGGCGGCGCGGTCGAGCGGCTGTCGGAAACGATGGGCTTGAGCCTGATCGTCCTGAGCTACGTGCTCACGCTCATCATCCGGGTGGCGCAGGGTTCGGCCACGGTCTCCATGCTCACCGCCTCGGCCATCCTGTATCCGATGATCGGGCCGGATTTGCCCTATCATCCGCTCTATCTCTTCCTGGCGATCGGCTTCGCCTCATTCGCCGCGTCCTGGATGAATGACAGCGGTTTCTGGGTGGTTTCCCGGCTGAGTGGCATGACGGAGAAGGAAACGCTCAAGTCCTTCTCCGTCCTGTTGACCGTGGTCTCGCTCGCGGGATTGATCGTCACCTGGATCGGCTCGGTCCTGTTCCCGCTCGTGTAGCGCGGGCGCGGGCCGATGTCACAGGCCGAGTTCTTTGAGCTTCGGCAGGATCGCGGCGGCCCACAGCTCGTAGCCCTTGGGCGAGAGGTGGAGCAGGTCGGGCATGATTTCCTTGGGGAGCTTGCCGTGGTCCTCGAGGAAGCTGTCCGAGATGTCGAGGAAGTGCACTTTCTCGGTCTCTTCGGCGAACTTCGCGATCCGCTCGTTGACCTCGGCGTTCAGCTTGCGAAGGGGATCTTCGGTGGTTTCACCACGGGGGAAGATCGCGAGAAGGAGGATCTCGGCCTCGGGCCAGAGCTTGCGCATTTCCTCGACGGAGGTGCGGACGCCGGCGGCGGTGTCGTCGGCCGCGCGCTGGTTGTGGCCGGTGTTGTTGGTGCCGATCATGACGACGGCGACCTCCGGCTTCAGCGAGTCGAGCTTTCCGTTCCGCAGGCGCCAGATCAGATGCTCGGTGCGGTCGCCGGAAAAGCCGAGGTTCAGGGCGTTGTGCCCGGCGAAATGTTCATCCCAAGCTTCCTTGCCGGCGCCTTCCCAGCCTTGGGTGATGGAGTCCCCGAGAAAGACCAACTTCGCGTCGCCGGCCTCCGCGGTGGCGGCCAGTTTTTGTTCCCAGCGTTCACGCCACCAGTCTTCGCCGAGCCGGTCCGCGGGTTCCACCGACACGAGCGGTGCCGCCTCGGCCGATTCCTCCTGCCCGACGGCGGTGAAGGCGGTGGACAGGAAGGCGGCGGCCATGAGAGTTTTCAGCGGTTGTTTCATTGCGTCCAGAGGCATGGAAGACCATCCCTCGCCGGGCAAGCCGGAACTTCCGGAGCGTCGCGCGCTTCGCGTGAAAAAAAACGGGCGCGGGCCGAATGCCGGCCCGCGCCCGATAATGAGCACATTCCCCCCAAAGTGACCGGGTGTTTCGGCCGGCCGTCACCACAATCCCCCCGGAGTATGGCATGACCGGCGTCCACTGGCCCGGACTGAGAATATGTTCGAACAACTGGATCCCGGCGGAGCCGGAATTTCGTCGTTCAGAGGAAGTCAATACCTATGAGAAATCAGCGGCACAAGAGGATTCTTCCGATTTTTGAAAAAAATTGGAAGCCTCTCCCGCCGCTTGCCTCTTCTCTCTTGTTTCTCAGACCAGCATCCGCACGGCCTTTGCCACGCCGGTGGCGAGGGCCGTGACGTCCCGCTCGGTATTGTAGAGGGCGAAAGATGCGCGGGTGGTGCCGGTGATACCGAAGCGGGCCATGAGCGGCTGGCAGCAGTGGTGGCCGGTGCGGACCGCGATCCCCATCTGGTCCAGCAGGGTGCCGAGATCGTAGTGGTGCACGCGGTCGACGCCGAACGAGAGCGCGCCGGTTCGTTCCTCCGGGCCGAACAAGCGGATGCCGGGGATTTCCCGAAGCGCGTCCGCGGCCGAGCGGATGAGTTCGGTTTCGTGCGCCTCGATCGCGTCGATGCCGAGGGAAGCGAGGTAGTCGATGGCCGCGGCGAGGCCGATGGGACCGGCGATGTTCGGCGTGCCGGCCTCGAACTTGAAGGGCAGGTCGTTGTAGGTGGTCTCCTCGAAGGTGACTTGCTTGATCATCTCGCCGCCGCCGCGCCATGGCGGGAGGTCGTCGAGCAGGGCGGCGCGGCCCCAGAGGACGCCGGTGCCGGTGGGCGCGTAGACCTTGTGGCCGGAAAACGCCACGAAGTCCGCGCCGAGCGCCTGGACGTCGATCTTGAAATGCGGCGCGGCCTGGGCGGCGTCCACCAACGTGAGGGTACCGGCGTTTTTCGCCGCGGCGACCATTTCGTGGACGGGATTGACGGTACCGAAGGCGTTCGAGACCCAAGTCACGGCGAGGACTTTCGTCCGATCGCCGAGGAGTCCGCGGAAGGCGTCCAGATCGAGCGTGCCGTCGTCATGGCAAGGAATCACCTTGAGCCGCGCTCCGGTGCGCTGGCAGAGCATCTGCCAGGGGACGATGTTCGAATGGTGCTCGAGGGTGGAGACGAGAATCTCGTCGCCTTCGTCGATCCGTCCGGAGAGGGCGAGGACGTTCGAGACCAGGTTGATGCCGTCGGTGGTGCCGTAGGTGAAGATGATCTCCTCGCGGGCCGGGGCGTTGAGGTGGCGGGCCAGGGTGTCGCGGGCGGCCTCGTAGGCGTCGGTGGCGGCGCGGGCGAGCTGGTGGGTCCCGCGGTGGATGTTCGAGTTCACCGCCTCGTAGTAGTGGCGGGTGGCTTCGAGCACCGGGCGCGGTTTCTGGGTCGTGGCCGCGTTGTCGAGGTAGACCAGCGGGTGGCCGTTGATCTTGCGGTCGAGGATCGGGAAATCCTGGAGGATGGTCTTGGGAGAGAGCATGGCGGCGAATCCGGCGCCGCAAGGTGTGCGACGGGGAGGGGAGCCGCAACGCCGGAAATCGCGGCCGCCGCGATCGCCGATCCGCCCTTGCCGTGGGTCCCGCGCCTGCCTTGAATCCGCGGGCCGCATGTATCTGCTGAAAAAAGTCTTCCAGCTCCGGGACCAGGCGAATCCCGAGCATGAGAAACCTTTCCTCGAGCACCTCGAGGACCTGCGGGTGGTCGTGACGCGGGTGGTGGTGACGCTGGTGTTGGCGATGCTGGTGTGCTTCGCCTTCAACCAGCAGTTGATGCAGGTGCTGCGCCGGCCCGTGGACCGCTTGGCGGCGGAGCGGATCGAGGCGCAGGTGGAGGCGGCGGGAAAGGGCTTGCCGCGTCCACTGACCGCCGCGATCTGGGAGCGGGCGAAGGAAGTGGAGCGCGCTTCGGGAGGCCTGCCGCCGGAAAGACGCGAAGCATTCTACCGGGCGCTGGGCGATCCGGATCTCGCCTTCCACGCGCGGGCGGCGGGGGAACTCCGCGCGGCGCTCGCCCTGCCGGACGAGGCCCGGCCGGGGTTCCTCGGTGGCTTGGCGGACGAGCCGGCGCTCGCCGAGCAAGTGCGCGCCTTGCTGAAGGACCCGCCGAGCCCGGACACGGACATCCGCGGCAACCTGCGGATGATGTCCGCGCTGAAACCGACGGAGACTTTCATGCTGTCGATGAAGCTCTCGTTTTTCGCCGGCATTGTCATTTCCTTTCCGCTGCTGCTGATGTTCATCCTGCAGTTCGTCACGCCGGGCTTGCACAGGCACGAGAAACGCCTGCTGTGGCCGGCGCTGGCGATCGGCTTCGGGTTGTTTCTGGGCGGCGTGTTTTTCGCCTACTTCGTCGTGCTGCCGCGGGCCCTGGACTTCTTCTACGAATGGGGGAACAGCCTCGGCGTCTCGAACGACTGGCGGATTGGCGAATACATCAGCTTCGCCACCCAGTTCACCTTGCTCTTCGGGCTTTCGTTCGAACTGCCGGTCGTGGTCATGGTGCTGGTGAAGCTGGGCTTGCTGAGCCACGAGGTGATGTCCCGCACCCGGTCGTACGCGATCGTGGCGATCTTCATCGCCGCGGCCATCATGACCCCCACGCCGGACATCATGACGCTGTGTCTCATGGCCTTGCCGATGATCCTGTTGTACGAGCTGTGCATCTGGCTCGCGTGGTTCGATCGCCGGCGCGAGCTGAGACGCGAGGAAGCCGAGGCCCGCGAGCGGATGGAGCGCCTGCTGCAGGACCGCGACGCCGATCTCGAAGAGCAGGAAGCGGCCTACCGCTCGGCGTCCGAGGAGGTCGAGGAATCCGGCGACGACGGTTGGTCGGAACCCGAGGCGGGGGAGCCCGAGGATCGAGAAACGACCGGGGAGCCCGAAGATCCGGAAAAGCAGGACGGCCCGCCGGAAGAGGGCGAACGCGGAAGGTTTGGCGATTGATCCGGCGGCTCCTTTCTGGAAAACCCGCGCCATGACCGACCGCTCCGCCGACCCGCGAAAGGCCACCGCGCGCTCACCGATCGCGGGCTGCTCGATCCTGATCGTCGCGGTGCTGGTGATGGTCTTTCTCGTGGTCTTTTCCACCATCACGCTGTTCCGGCAATACAACGAGATCGAGAAGTTCACGGCGGAATCGCCCGTGCCCGTGGAGGTCGAGCCGCTCGAAGACCGGGAAACGGAGTTGAACCGCCTGGCCGAGAGCATCGAGATCTTCCGCCAGCAACTCCAGGGCGAGGAGGAAGCGTCGCTCGCGTTGAGCCCGGAACAGATCAATCTCGCGATCGCCGCCTACAAGCCGCTCGAGGAACTCCGCGGGACTTTCCGGGTGGAGGCGATCGAAGACGGTGTCGTGCGGGTCGCCATTTCCTTCCAGCTCAACGGCCGGCCGCGGCTGGCCCGCGACGAGGAAGACGGCTGGATCACCTCGGACCCGCGCTTCCTCAACGGCACGCTGATCGCACGGCCGCGGTTGCTCGGGGGCGAGATCGTGCTGTCGATCGACGAGATCGAAATCCCCGGCGGCGCCGAGGTGCCCGAGGGCTTCATCGGCCAGATGTCGCCCTACCGCATCACCCAGCGGTACGTCACCGACCCCGAGATCGGCCCGGCGATGAAACGGCTGACGTCGCTCGAGCTGGCGGACGGCCGGATGGTCTTGCGGCGCGTGCCGGGGGAAATCCCCTCGGACACCATCACCGACGAGCAGGTGGACCACGCGGCGGGTCGTTTGTTCACCGTCTTCGCGATCGGCGCGTCGATTTTCCTGTTGTTGGTCGGGCTTGTGCTTTTCATCGGCCTGAGGGCGAAAGGCCGCCGCGCCTGAAGCCGTTACCTGCGGGATTTTACCCCCTGATGAAATCCGAAGTTGCCAGACGGCAAACCGCTGTCCATGGCGCTACGTGAATATCGAGCCAACATGAAATTCAGCACCTGTTCTGCCTTCCTCGGCCTTGCGCTCGCCACGCCCCTGATGGCCCAGGAAACCATCTCCGCCCCGCTCGCGGAGCCCACGGCCGCGGTTCAATCCGCGTCACCGGTAGTCGCCGCCGAAGTCGATTCGTTGTCCGCCGTTTCGGAATCCGAGGAACGCGAAAACTTTTCCGAACCCCGTTCGGCCGAAGATCGCAAGCTCGCCGCCGAGGAAGAGGAAATCCGCGCCGAGATCGCCCGGCTCAAGCTTGAGCGGGAATTGATCACCGAGCGACTCGCCCTCGAGGCCGCCCAGCGCCGCACCGCGCTGAAGGCGGAGCTTTCCGAGCTGGAGATCCAGAAGGACACCCTCGCCCGTCAAGGTGAGCTGCAGAAGCTCCGCGCGGAGAATCTCGCGCACGAGCTCAAGACCATGCAGTCGGAGATCGCCCGCATCGAGACGATCGAAAAGCGCGAGCAGTTCGCGAACTCGCAGCCGGTCTACCTCGAGAAGCCGCTGACCGACGACGGCATGCTCGTCATTTCCGACCGCCGGATCGCCCTGAACGGGATGATCACCTCCAGCACCGCGGACTACATCACCAGCCGCATCCACTACTGGAACAACAAGAACGGCAAGTTGCCGATCTTCCTGGTCATCGACGACTGCCCGGGCGGCTCCGTCATGGCCGGCTACCGGATCCTCAAGTCGATGGAATCCAGCGAGGCGCCCGTCCACGTGGTGGTGAAAAGCTTCGCCGCCTCGATGGCCGCGTGCATCACGACGCTTGCCGAGGAATCCTACGCCTATCCCAACGCCATCATCCTCCATCACCAGATCAGCTCGATGGGCGGCGGACGGCTCAACCTCACCCAACAGCGGGAATTCTACGAGGAGAGCCAGCGCTGGTGGCAGCGCCTGGCCGCCCCGGTGGCGGAAAAGATGGGCATTTCCACCGACGAGTTCATCAAGCGGATGTACGAACACTCGACCAGCGGCGACTGGAGCGAATTCGCGGACCGCGCGCATGAGTTGAAGTGGGTGAACCACATCGTCAACGGCATCGAGGAAACCTCCGTCATTCGTCATCCGGACGCTTGCGAGCACAAGCCCGCGGGCCAGACCGCGCTTGCGGAGGAAGTGGACGCGGAGGGCAAGCCCTACGCGTGGCTGCCCCGCCTCAACCCGAAGGACTGTTATTTCCTCTACAATCCGGACGGCTATTTCAGAACGCGCTGACTTGCGCTAATGTCGACCCATGCTGGAAGACAACTTCACATGGGTCCTCCGGAAAGCCTTCAAAGGCCTCGCCCTCGCTCCGGGCGAGGCCGCTTCCCGGGCCGGGCTTCCGGAAAATGATGTCCTGGCCCTTTCCCGCGGACACTTCTCCGCCGAGACGGCGCGCCGCTTGGCCCCGGCGCTCGATCTCGACGCCGACGCCCTCGCCGCCCTGCCGGACTACGAACCCGAGACGCCGGAGCACCCGGACATCCACCGGCTCGACCTGCCGTTCGGTGACGAGCGGGTGAACGCCTGGCTGGTCCGCGCCGACGGGGCGACCGTTCTCTTCGACGCCGGACACGGCCGGCTCGATTGCCTGAAGGCCGTCCACCAGACGGACACTCCGCTGCCCGAGGCCTTGTTCGTCACCCACGCGCACGCGGACCACACCGGCGGCATGCGCGAGGTCGGCCGCCGCTGCGTTCCGGTCTACGGCCCGCCCCATTTGCCGGGAGTGGAAACCCTCGCGCCCGGCGATGTCCGGAAAATCGGCCACCTCGAGATCCGGGCATGCGATCTTTCCGGTCACGCGGATCCCTCGCTCGGCTACTTCGTCGGGGGGCTCGACCGGCCGGTGCTGGTGGTCGGCGACGCGATTTTCGCCGGCTCGATGGGCGGATGCTCCGGGCCCGAAGCGTATCGTCATGCCTTGGGGCGGCTTCACGAGGTGCTCGATCCGCTGCCGGACGAGACGATCCTGCTGCCCGGCCACGGCCCGGCCACCACCCTCGGCCAGGAACGGCGGAGGAATCCATTTTTCGCGTCCTGAGCGTCGCCGGAGCCGGATCTCCTTGGCTTTGCCAGAGTTTCCGGGCCGGATATCGGAGAAGATGCGCGGCGGTTTCGCGCGGAACCGCGCATCCTCGGGAAAACCTCAGCGCCACCATCATGAACGCCACCGGGAAGTCCACCGTCGCCGTGTACGACACGAAACCCTACGACCGCGATTACCTCACCCGTGCCGCCGCGGGCTC
>CBFGTW010000153.1:0-10704 GCA_965651855.1 uncultured Verrucomicrobiales bacterium | reverse complement strand
TGAGAATCCGGCGGCTACGGGATTCGTCGTAGTTCTTGCGGATGGCTTTCATGCCGCGGGCGAGAGCTTCGTCGTCAATGTCGCGGAGAACGACGGTGTGCTTCCGGGTGCTGAGCCAGTAGGCGATGCCGGAGCCCATGACGCCGGCCCCGACGACGGCGCAGCGGTCGATCGTCCGGGGCTCGGCCTCGACCGGGCGATGTTTCTTCGCCTGCTCGCGGAGGAAATGGAGACGCAGGAGCTGGCGCGTCTCGGGACGTTCGACGAGTCGGAGGATGGCCTCCTTTTCGCGCAGGAATCCGGATTCGACCGGCCCGCGGCAGGACCGCCCGGCGACTTCGAGTGCGGCTGCGGGTCCCGGATAGAGCCCGCGGGTTTTTTCCAGCAGCGATTTCCGCGCCCTGGCGGCGATCAGCGGGACGATGAGCGGATGGTGGAGGAGGAGAAAGCTCCGCGGCTTCCGTTTGCCGTGGGAAAGGTATTCCAGAGCCAAGCGTTCGAGGTTCTCGCGCGGGGCGACGGCATCGACGAGACCCTTCGCCTTCGCCGCGCCGGGCGAGAGGAGCTTTCCGCCGAGGATGAGCGGCAGCGCTTTGGGCAGGCCGATCAGGCGTGGCAGGCGGGTGGTGCCGCCCCACGCGGGAAGAATGCCGAGCTGGGTTTCGGGCAGGCCGATCTTGGTGGCGGAGGCATCGCTGGCGAGCCGCCAGTCGCAGGCGAGCGCGAGTTCGTAGCCGCCGCCGACGCAGGCTCCGTGGATGGCCGCGACGGTGGGAAACGGAAGGCGGGCGAGCTTTTCGAAGGTGGCCTGGCCGAGTTCGATGAGGTCGCGGAGGTCGTCGCCGCGGGCAGAGGAAAGGACGTTGAGGTCGGCTCCGGCAATGAAGATCGAGGGCTTGGCGGAGCGGATGACGAGGCCGGCGAGTTCGGGATGTGCGCTGAGAGCGTCGAGCGCTTCGGAAAGCTCGATCAACGCGGGGCGATCGAAGAGATTCGCCGACGAGCCTTCGCGGCCGAAGGTCAGGGTGGCGTGGCTGTTTTCGATCTGGAGATGGAGGTGGGGCATGGCGTGGGTGATTCGGGCGGGACCGGAGTCCCGCGGTCCGTCGTCAGGTTCGCTCGAGCCAGAGGGCGGCGCCTTGGCCGCCGCCGACGCAGAGGGTGGCGAGGGCGGTGCGGCCGCCGGTTTCGCGGAGCTGGTGGAGCGCGGTGAGGACGAGCCGCGCGCCGCTCGCTCCGACCGGGTGGCCGAGGGCGATCGGGCCGCCGCGCCGGTTGATTTTTTCGTCGGGAATGTCGGCCGGCGGAGCGTCGAGGCCGTGCTTCGCCGGATCTCGGAGCGAGGCGAGCACGGCGAGAACCTGGGCGGCGAAGGCTTCGTTGATCTCGATGAGATCGGCCTCGTCCGGCGGGCGACCGCAGCGGGCGATGGCGTGGACGGGACCGAGGCCCATGCGTTTCGGATCGCAGCCGGAGTAGGCGTAGCCAGTGAGCCGGCCGAGCGGCTCGATGCCGAGGCGGCGCGCGGCGTTCTCGCTGCCGACGAGCAAGGCGACCGCGCCATCGGTGACCTGCGAGCTGTTTCCAGCGGTGACGGTGCCGGTCTGGCGGTCGAAGATCGGGCGTAGTTTCGCAAGCTTTTCCGGCGTGGAATCGTCGCGGATGCCGTTGTCGCGCGTGACGGCATTCCCGGGCAGGTGGACCGGTGCGATCTCATCCGCCAAGCGGTCGCGCGCGGCGAGGGCCTTGCGATGCGAGTCGGCGGCGAAGGCGTCCTGGGCTTCGCGGCTGATGCCGAACTCACGGGCGAGAATCTCCGCGGTGTCGCCCATGATCAGGCCGGTGAAAGGGTCGGTGAGGCCGAGCTGGAGCCCAACGCGCGGCTTGAAGTCCGCGGGCCTGAAATCGGCGAGGGCGGTGATCTTCTGGCCGGAATCCTTCGCGCGGGAGAGGTTCGCGAACTTCCGTGCGGCGGCGTGGGGATAAGAAAACGGAATGCGCGACATGCTTTCCGCCCCGCCGACGAGGAACAGCTCGCCTTGTCCCGCGGCGAGGCGCTGGTGGGCCGTGGTCAGCGCCTCCATGCCGGACGCGCAGTTCCGGTGGACGGTGGCGGCGGGCGTCTTTTCGGGAATCCCGGAGCGCAGCGCGATGACGCGCGCGACGTTGGCGGCGTCCGGCGGCTGGGCCACACAGCCGAAAATCACCTCGTCGATCTCGCCGGGATCGATCCCGGTCCGGGCGAGGAGCGCGGTGCAGGCATGGCGGCCCAGGTCGTCCGCGGACAGCGAATCGAACTCCGTGCCCATGCGGCAGAATGGAGTGCGAATGCCTGCAATGATATGAAGATGCATGAGAGGGAGAAGGAAGAGTGCGATTCTTCGTTTAGAATTTGATGCTTGATGCTTCGTGCTTCATTCCTGCCGGTGATCGACGACCTTTTGCTCCTTGAGTTCCTTGCCGACGCCCTGCATCCGGCGGATTTCGTCCCAGGAGTGGAACTGGATTTCGTTCGGGGCGAACTCCACGGTGGTGCGGAAGCGGTCGATGATTTTCTTGCGGAGCATGGCGGGGTCGCCGCCGTTGGAGGGCACGGCGTGCACGAGGATCTGGTCGGTCTCGAGCGGGTCGTCGTTGCGTTTGCGCAGTTCGATCTGCCAAGCGCCGAGCCCTTCGGTGTCGTCGAGAACGTTTTCGAGCGCGTTGAAATCGACGAGCGCGCCCTTGAGCTTGCCGATGTTGAGGCGGTGGATGTCCGAAACGCGCGAGATTTTCCCGAGCAGGCGCGGGCAGGTCCGGCCGCAGTTCGGGCAGGGTTCGTAGGTCAGGCCGCCCTCGATGAGGTCGCCGGTGCGGTAGCGTAGCACGACGGTGCCACGGGCGTCGAGCGGAGTGCAGACGATCTCGCCGGGGTGGCCGTCGGGGACGCGTTCGCCGGTTTCCGGATCGACGATCTCAAGATAGGTCAGATCGGGGTAGACGTGGAATCCGGTGGGCGTAGCGCCGGCGGGTGCGTGGCATTCCGACCAAGCCATCTTGGCCTCGGTGAAGCCGTAGGTGGACATGATGGCGACGTCCTCTGCGCCGAGTTGACCGCAGAGGGCGCGGAGCTTGCGGCGCATCCCGGCGGGGACTTTTTCGCCGCCGAGGACGAGGCGCTTGAGCTTGGGCCAGCGGAGGTTTTCCGCGGCGGCCTGCTGGAGCAGGTGGTAGAGGAAGGTGGGCATCGCGATGATCGCGTCGGCCTCGATCTTGGTGATGAGCCGCAGGTTTCCTTCGGTGCCCATGGTCTTTCCGCCTCCGGTGGAGAGCATGAAGGTGTTGAATCCGGTGCCGGCATGGTGGGCGAGCCAGAAGGCGAGGTGGGGCGCGAAGGGGAAGGCGTTGACGTGGCGCCAGGAAGGATCGGATTGGCATATCTCCATCAGGCGGACGCCGCATGTCTCGAGATTGTGGATGTCGTGCTTGGTGTAGAGGAAGGGAACCGGAGTGGCGGACCGGCCGGTGGTGCTGGTGAGCAGGATCGGCCGGAGTTCCTCCTCGAGCGCCAGCTTGGTGGCGGCGGGTCCGTGGGTGAGCGCGTGGCGGAGGGTGGACCACTGGTGGCGGAGGACTTGCTCGTCCGGGATGATCACGAAGTCGCGCGGGTTCTCGAGGTTCCGCTTCGAGGTGAAGGGCAGGCGTTTGAGATCCTCGGTGCCGCGGATGTCGCCGGCTTCGATGCCCAGTTCCTTGAAGAGCTTCCCGTACCAGGCGGTGAAGGGCACCACGCGGTGCTTCAGGAAGCGCCGCAGCAGCGCGTCCTGACGGTGGTGGATCTCGTCACGCGACGTCGTGGCCCACCATGGTTTGGAGGCTCGGGTTTTCATGGGTGGGGGTGCGTAGCAGTTCGCGGATCTCATCGAGATGGGCGAGGGCGACCTCGCGGCCGGCGTCGATGAACCGGCGGAAGCTGGCGTAGTCGTGCCACGGGGCGGAGAAATGCTCCGGCCGCAGGCAAAGGTCGGCGCGCTTGCAGGATTCGTGGGCGAGGCGGATCTGCGCGGCGCGGATGCTCTGGCGGAAGGTGTCGATCATGTTGCCACGGGCCATGAAGTTGATGCGGGTGTTGAGCGAAGCGCCGGCGCGCCGCCACCAGCCGGCGAGCGGCGCGTCGTCGCGGCGGCCGCGGCCGTGCTCGATGTCCGCGAACGTCGGGATCACAGAGACGGCGATCACGCGGTCCACGTCCGAGAATTTCCTCAGCACGCCCACCGGGACTGGATCGACGACGCCGCCATCGACGCAGCGGTGGCCGTCGATCACCACCGGTGCGATGATGCCGGGCATGGCGCAGGAGGCGTGGACGGCGTCGACGACACGGCCGCGGCGGAGGACGAGACGCTCCTTGGTGTCGATGTCGACGGCCACGGCGAAAAGCTGGCGTTCGAGCTCCTCGAAGGTCAGGTCACCGAGGGAGCGCTCGAGGCGGGCGCGGGCCTTGAGACCGTGGAACAGGCCCTTCATCGGCGGGAACATCGGGTCGGCCAGCTTCCAGAGTTGGCGGCGGTCGTGCATTTCCTCGGCGAGTTCCTCCAGCGCGCTGCCGGAGAAGCCGGCAGCCCAGAGGGCTCCGATGTAGGAGCCCATGCTGGAGCCGGCGATGGCGTGGACTTCGATGTGGTTCTCCTCGAGGACCTGCAGTACGCCCACGTGCGCCAGGCCGCGGGCCCCGCCGGAGGAAAGGGCGAGGCCCAGCTTCAGGACCGGCGCGTCATCCAGTGGCCTTCCCGGCCGTTGCGGGCGGGGAGCACCGCGGAAGAAGCGCAGGATGTTTCCGATCATGGCGCCGGATCTTTCTGAAAAAGGACCGGTGGATTCCGATCCTCCTAACAATAGGCAACGGCGCGGGAAAGATCAACCTGTCATGGTGGAAAATCGCGGGTGGCTCCCGAACTGCGGGGAACTGTCGCCCAGAGCGCAAAGGGCGCATTTCATACCAGCCTGGGCCGGAGGCCCAGGACCGGGGCATAAACCGATAACGGAGGGCCAACGGCCCGGGATATCAGGATGGAGGGGCGTCCGGTCTGTGTTGGTCCGAGGGAGGTTGTCAGGATCATGCCGAGGACGGGGGCGCTTCACGCCGGCGTGTAAACCTCCGCGCCTTTCTCGACGAATTCCTGGCTCTTCTCCGCCATGCCGGCGGCGAGCGCCTCATCTTCGGAAAGCCCCTGTTCGGCGGCGTATTTCCGCACGTCCTCGGTGATCTTCATCGAGCAGAAATGTGGGCCGCACATCGAGCAGAAGTGGGCGGTCTTCGCGCCGTCCTGCGGCAGCGTCTCGTCGTGGAACTCGCGCGCCCGTTCGGGATCGAGGCCGAGGTTGAACTGGTCTTCCCAGCGGAACTCGAAGCGGGCCTTGGAGAGCGCGTTGTCGCGGAACTGGGCGCCGGGGTGGCCTTTGGCGAGGTCGGCGGCGTGGGCGGCGAGTTTGTAGGTGATGACGCCTTCCTTGACGTCGTCCTTGTTCGGCAGGCCGAGGTGTTCCTTCGGCGTGACGTAGCAGAGCATGGCGCAGCCGTACCAACCGATCATCGCGGCGCCGATGCCGCTGGTGATGTGGTCGTAGCCGGGGGCGATGTCGGTGGTCAGCGGCCCGAGCGTGTAGAACGGCGCTTCGTGGCACCACTCGAGCTGCTTGGCCATGTTCTCCTCAATCATGTGCATCGGCACGTGACCGGGGCCTTCGTTCATGACTTGGCAGCCTTTGGCCCAGGCGCGTTGCGTCAGCTCGCCCTGCACTTCGAGTTCGCCGAACTGCGCCTTGTCGTTGGCGTCGGCGATCGATCCGGGACGCAGGCCGTCGCCGATCGAGAACGAAACGTCATAAGCCGCGCAGATATCGCAAATCTCGTCCCAATGCGTGTAGAGAAAATTCTCCTTATGGTGGGCGAGACACCACTTGGCCATGATCGAGCCGCCGCGCGAGACAATGCCGGTCATCCGCGACGCGGTCAGCGGCACGAAGCGCAGCAGCACGCCGGCGTGGATCGTGAAATAATCGACGCCCTGCTCGGCCTGCTCGATGAGCGTGTCGCGATAAAGTTCCCACGTCAGCTCCTCGGCCTTGCCGTTCACTTTTTCGAGCGCTTGGTAGATCGGCACCGTGCCAATCGGTACGGGCGAGTTGCGCAGGATCCACTCGCGGGTGGCGTGGATGTTCTTGCCGGTCGAAAGGTCCATCACGGTGTCCGCGCCCCACTTGGTGGCCCAGCGCATCTTTTCGACCTCTTCCTCGATCGACGAGGCGACGGCCGAGTTGCCGATGTTGGCGTTGATCTTCACCAGGAAATTCCGGCCGATGATCATCGGCTCGAGTTCCGGGTGATTGACGTTGCAGGGGATGATCGCGCGACCGGCGGCGACTTCGTCGCGCACGAATTCCGGGGTGATCTCTTTCGGGATGCGCTGCGGGAAACGCCCGAAAATGCCCGGCGTGTAGGGACTTTCCGGCGACTGATGCGAACCGGAGTGCTGCTTGCGTAGATCGTTCCGGACGATGTCCTCCTTCAAATCCGCGATCCGCAATCCGCAATCCGCAATCTGATGGCGGCGCATGTTTTCCCGGATGGCGATGAACTCCATCTCGGGCGTGATGATGCCTTGGCGGGCGTAGTGGAGCTGGGTGACGGGCGTGCCATTCGAGGCGCGCAGCGGCTTGCGGCGGTCGGCGGTGAGGCCGGGAAATTCCTTCAGCCGGTTCGCGCGTTCGGATTGCGAGGCGTATTCGGCGTGTTTCTCGGTGAGGTAGCCGTTGTCCTGCGGTTTCACCGGGCGGCCGTCGTATTCATCGACATCGCCGCGGGCGAGAATCCAATCACGGCGGAGGGCGGGGAGGCCTTGCTCGACGGTGCCGGAAAACGCCGGATCGCCCCACGGGCCGGAGCAGTCGTAGACGCGGACCGGTTCATTTTTCTCGATGCGGCCGTTGAAGGTTTTCGTGTCGTGGAGCGCGATCTCCCGCATCGGCACGCGGACGTCCGGGTGAAGACGGCCTTCCACGTAAACGCGGGTGGAAGCGGGAAGGGGAGCGCGGGAGGCGTCGTGACCGGCGGCGGATTCTTCGGGAGCGATCATTTGAAGATGGGAAATGGAGGATGGGAGATGGCGGATCAGAATAAAAAAGGCCGTGCGGAAGGGCACGGCCGGAGGAGCGGGATCGGTGCTGGACGAGCTTCCTACGGCGGTGCGACCCGCGTCAGGTTCGGAGGATTGGGGCCGCGCGCCGGCCGATCTCAGTTCCGCGTCCGGGGAACTCTCCTGTCGTGTCGGCGCAGGATGCGCCGCTGCGCGGAGAGTGTCAAGAAAGCGCCCCGGATAAAGCCCGGCCGGCATCGAGTGGCTAGTCGGCGGATGGCGGGTTGTAGGGAGGCCGGTCGAAGGCGTCGTTGTCGAGCCGGGGGTCCTCCTTGGCTTGTAGCTCGGCGAGGAGGCGCTCGCGGAGTTTCTCGCGGATCGCCCGGTGGTCGGTGGATCCGGCGAGGTTCGTCATTTGGTGAGGATCCTCGCGCACGTCGTAGAGCTCTTCGCCCGGCCGTTTGCCCCATGCGAAGTCAATGAAGGGCTTCAAGTCCTTCTCGTGGCGGTTCGCGATGAGCCAAGCTTTGGTGGGACTTCCGTCAATGTCGGCGAAGGCGATGCGGGTGTTGCTGATCAGTTCGTCCCACGAGGGCGCATCGTTTTTCCGGACCTGGAGCGGCGCGCCCATCGGCCAGCGGTCGGGTTTGTGGTTGATGACGTAGAGGTGGTCGGCCGTCCGCAGCGCGCGGACGGGATAAGGCATGCCTCGTTCGCGGGCTTGCCGGACATGAGCCTCGCGGCCGATCAAGGCCCAGCCGCGCAGGCCGGATTCGTCACCGCCGGGAGCGAGCGCTGGAAGCAGGTTCTGGCCGTCAGGATCGTCCGGCGATTCGATGCCGGCGGCGGCGAGAAACGTCGGCGCCAGGTCGATGAGCGAGACCGGCGTGCGGACGACACCGGCGCGGATCTTCTCCGGCCAGCGCAGGGCGAGCAGGACGCGCGAGCCGAAGTCGTGGACGTTGCACTTGCCGCCGGGAAAGCCCGGAGCGCCGTGGTCGCCGGTGATGCAGACAAGGGTGTTGTCGAGTTCGCCCAGCGCCGCGAGTTCGTCGATGATCGCGCCGCAGGCGGCGTCGAACGCCATTGCCTCGCCGAGATAGTCGGCGAAATCCTCGCGAACGACCGGGTTGTCCGGCAGGAACGGCGGGAGCTTTCCTTTCAGCTCGTCGGGATCGAGTCCCCAGAGTTTCCGCGCCGACCCTCGGGCCCAGTGGCGGTGCGTGTTCGTGGGATTGAAAGAATAGAAGAACGGTTGGTCGTCGGTCCGATGCGAGAGGAAATCGCGGAAGTTCGCGCGGACCTCGCCGAGGATGGCGTCCTTCATCGCTTCGGGATCCTCGGCTTGCATGACATTTTGCGAGTAGCGGTTGATGCGTTTTCCGTGTCTTTCGAAGTTGTGCCGGATACCACCGCCCAGGCGTTCGGGAAGATGCCACTTGTGCGACCAGCCGATGTGATAACCCGCTTTCCGCAAAGCGACCGGCATGCCCTCGATCATGGCGAACGGGTCGTCGAATCCATCGGTCCACGGGTTGTGAAGTTGCGATGCCGAGCCGTTCCGGAAGAAATGCCGGCCGGTGTAGATCGATCCGCGCGAGGGCGTGCACGAGGGCGAGGAGACGAAAGCATTTTCGAAAAGGACGCCCTTGGCGGCGACGGCATCGAAGACCGGCGTGCGGATGGAGTCGTTCGGCGACGGGTGTCCCGGGCGGGCGTAGGCCGAGGCGTGGCAGCCGAGGTCGTCGGCGAAGAGCAGGAGAATGTTCGGCCGCGTTTCAGCGTACAGGCCCGCGGTGAGAAGGATCAGGAAAAATGCGGAAAGGCGGATCATGGAGCGGGGAGGTATTCGTCGGTGGGTGGGGGACTCTGTCGTGTGAATTCCCACCGGCGGGCGACGGCATCTGTCACGGTTTCCCTCGGACCGAGGAATTGCTTGCCAATGAACAGCCGTTTGGCGAGTTTCCCGCCGCGTCGCGGGGCGTAGCTCAGCTTGGTAGAGCGCCTGCTTTGGGAGCAGGAAGTCGTCAGTTCGAATCTGGCCGCCCCGACCATCTTTCAAAGGAGCGCAGGCGGCCCGCCTGCACGATTCACCTCACGGAGCGCGGACTTCAGTCCGCCCGTAATCCTCGCTTGGGGCCAGCGCCCCACTTCGCCGCTTCTCCGCAGCAGGCTGCCGAGGGGAAAGCGGCGGCCGGCTGCGCGCAGTCCAAGCGAACGTGCCCGGCCGGGGTGGCGGGTTCATCATTCGACGCGGATCTGCATGAACATCTTGGCCGATCCGAGCGGGATGCGGCAACGGCGGGCTTCCGAGCCTGCGATGACGGGTGCGGTGGGATCGGGTTCGTCGATCAGGCCAGTGACGCCCCAGTCCGCGAGATTTCCGGAGCATTCGGGATAGTAGCCGAGGCCGGCGTCGAGCCGGTCTTGCCAGCGGCGGTAGCCGATCACCATCCAAGGTTGGCCTTCGATCTCGACGGTCGCGCTGGTGACGGGGCTGGGCGAGGCGGCGGTGGGATCGGTGTTGAAGGCATACTCGAGGAGATTCGGGATGCCGTCGCCATCGGGGTCCGCCGCAGCGAGGGCATCGGCGCCGGTGAGGGCATGGACAAGGGCCCAGTCGTCGAGCCTCACGCCGGAATCGCGGGCGCGCAGGTTGGCGTGCGAGCCGGCGTATTCGACGTCGAACCCGCCGCCGGTGAGCTGCGCGAAGGTGCCGGTGATGCCCGAACCGCTGAGGATGCGGAAAAGCGCGTCCGCGGCCGGGGTGTAGCCGCCGGACAGGCTGACCGCGAGGGTCCCGTCGAGCTGGAATCCGCCGCCGGCATGGAGGATGTCGAATTCCGGGGTGGCGGCGTTTTCACCTGCCACCTCGACGGCGAGCGTGCCCGTGGCGGTTTGGTGGAAGGTCCAGTCCATCGCCTGGCGGCCGCGCGGGGAGCCGACGGTCATGAGACCTTCGTTCACCAGCTTGTTGCCGTAGTAGTAGTTGGCGAGGTGTTGGCTGCCGGTGGCGGCGAGCGTACCCTCGGCGAGGTTGCGCAGGGTGGCGTTCTCGCGTCCGACCAGTGGGCCGGTGCCGGCGAGCGTGAGGGTCGCCGCGTTCCGGAGTTCCGCGCCGGTGCCAAGGACTTTCTCGGCGCCACCGGCGAGGCTGAAGCTGGCGGCATTGGTGATTTTTCCGCCGATCCAGCCGGCGGACCAAACCACCGGGCCGCCGCTGAAGGTCGCGGAACCGTCGTCATCGCCCGCGATGGTCGCACCAGCCAGCTCGAGCGTGGTGTCTCCGGCAATGGTGACGGTTCCTCTCACGCCGATGGTTCCTGCGGTCAGGCGGGTCGATCCGGAGCCCTCGATCCGCGCGCCCGGCTGGAGCGCGCTGTTGGTGGCGATTTCCAGGCTGCCCGAGTTGGAGCGGCAGATGCCGGAAAGGTCGACGAACCACTCGTCGAGGCGCGCGGTGCCCGTGCCGGCGGTCTTTTCGAGCGTGCCGGCGACCTCCAGGCGGTTGTTGTAATAATACAGGCCGAGCACGTCGCCCTCACCGGCGAGTTCCAGGGTGCCGCCGGTCGGGACGCGGACGATCGAA